>JBMHDP010000203.1:0-3449 GCA_049889335.1 Planctomycetota bacterium | reverse complement strand
GGTCGACCGGTCGGCCGCCCATCATCTCGGCGACGGCGGCGCCGCCCGTCTGCAGCTGCGCGGTCTTGAACAGCATCGCGCCGCCTACGAGCGCGACGACCGAGACCGACACGACGCCGAGCAGCGGCAGGCCGGCCCACGCGAGGTCGCTGCCGGGCTTCGCCGTGCCGACGAACAGGCCGAGCGCGGCGCCGTAGATCAGCAGGATGATGCAGACCACCGCGGCGACGAACAGCCAGACCAGCCGTCGCGACGCCTTGCGCGCCTGCTCCTGGTGCCCGAAGAAGTCCATCGCCACTACGCGCCCTCCAGCTCGAACAGCGCCACGCCGGCGCGCCGCGCGCAGAACACGCCGCCGCCGCAGTCCTGGAAGTCCTCGCGCAGCTGTCGGCGATAGAACGCCCCCGTGCGCAAGTGCACGTCGCCGTCGGTGACCGCGCGATCGCAGTTCTCCTGCCAGTCGCGCCGCGTCAGCGCCTCGAGGTAGAGCGCGCGCTCGGTCCAGCGGCCGAGGTTGTGCAGCGCGGCCGCTGCGTCGTCGTCGTCGAGGTACTGGAGCACGCCCTGGCACACGACGAGGTCGAAGCCGGCGCGGCCGAGGTCGCGCGCCGGGTCGAGCGTGACGACGGATCCCTGGTGCCAGCCGAAGCGCTCGCAGAGGTAGGCGCTGTATTCTACGCCGTAGTAGCGGGCCTTCGGCCAGAGCTTGCGGACCGCGCGCTGCCAGTGGCCGACGCCGCAGCCGACGTCGAGGACCGAGCGGACGGGCAGCTGGAGGTAGTCGAGGTAGCCCTTGACGAACTTCGCGAGGCGGTCGATCTCGCGCTGGTCGCTGACGCGCGTCTTGGCGTCGCCGTAGAAGCGGCGGTAGTAGGCCTCGTCGAAGGGCTCGTCGGCGCGCGGCGCGTCCGGGTCAGGTGCGGTCTTGGCCATGGCGATCTCGCGTCGATCGTCGCGCAGGCTCCAGCCCGACGCCACCCAAAGCCGCGCCGGGTCGTCGTGGCGCCTCCGGGCGCGCGGCCTAGACTCGGGGCGTCGACCCCGCCCCAGCGACTCCCATGACCGACGGCCTGATCCGACCTGCTGTGCCCGGCGACGAGCCGCACATCGCCCGCTTCATCCTCGACCTCGCGCGCTACGAGCGCCTCGAGCACGAGGTCGACCTCAGCGAGGAGCGCCTCGCCGAGCACCTGTTCTCCGAGCAGCCGGTGTGCGGCGCGCTGATCTGCGAGCACGAGGGGCGGCCGGTCGGCTTCGCGCTGCACTTCGTGAGCTACTCGACGTTCTGGTGCCAGCCGTGCTTGTTCCTCGAGGACCTGTACGTCGACCCGGAGCACCGCGGTCGCGGCTACGGTCTCGCGCTGCTGCGGGCGTGCGCGCGGCTCGCGGTCGAGCGCGGCTGTCCGCGCCTCGACTGGCACGTGCTGGACTGGAACCAGCTCGCGATCGACTTCTACCGCCGGCAGGGGGCCGCGCTGCTGCCCGACTGGCGGACGTGCCGTCTCGACGGCGACGCGCTGCAGGCGATGGCCCGGCAGGGCTGAGCCCGCCCGCTCAGTTGCCGGCGAGGTCGTGGAGCCAGTCGAGCCACGGCTCCTCGAGGCGCTCGATCTGGACCCCGAGCGCCTGATCGAACGCCGTGCTGCTGTCACCTTTACGCTCGCGCAGCGCCTGCTGGATGTAGTCGAGGAACTTCGGCCGCAGGCCGTGGGGGAGGTCCTCTTGCAGCAGCCACGTCGCGAACATCTCGGCAGCCGCCCAGTTGGTGACCGTGTCGGCGTTCTCGGTCAGGTAGAAGCTCGCGTACATCGGCAGGTGCACGAGGTGGGTGAGGCGGTAGCCGCGGCCGAGCGCGCGCAGCGCGACGACGTCGGCGCGCGCCGCGTCCCCCGGAGCTGCGAAGCCCGCCTCCCCCTGCATCATCCGCTGCAGGTACATCCCCAGCCCGACCTCGAGCCACGCGCAGACGCGGCCGCGGCTGTCGCCGCGGTCGGCTTCGCCGATCAGCGTCCGGTAGAGCAGGCCCTGCGCGCCCACGAAGAACAGCCCGTCCGGGCGCGTCGGCGCAGCGCCCGAGAAGAACGTGCGGCCGACGTCTCGGTGCGGCGGCGGCTCGAAGTAGGGGCGCGGCCGGTAGCCCCACTTGGGGAACACCTCGTCGCTGCGGAAGGTCCGGATCTCGACCGGCGTCAACACCTCGCGCAGCTGCAGCTCCGGTCCGAACCGCTGGAACCAGACGACCGCCAGGTGTTCGAGGTCGAACAGCGCGCGGACGTTGGCGAGCAGGCCGGCGTCGCAGGTGAGCGCGAAGCGCTCGCCCTGCAGGCGCAGCGGGTCTTTGGCGAGGCGCTCCTCGAGCTGCGCGCGCGTCCGCCACGCGCCGTCGACGGGCCACTGCCACCGCTTGCGGCGCTGCCGGTGACCGAGGAACTCGTGCATCCGGGCGTCGCCGTCGTCCAGCAGCACGAGCTCGGTCGCCTGCAGCCTGGCGAGCCCGGTCAGCCCTCGCTGCGCGGCCCAGTCGACGAGGTAGCGCAGGGCGCGGGGAGAGCGCCGGTGTCGGAGCCGCCGCTCGAAGAACAGGGTGACCCTCTGCGCGACCGTCTCGGTCGTCTGCACGTCGTCGACCGGGACCCGCGCGCGCCTGCCGCCGTCGACGACCAGCAGCTCGTCGACGGCGAACGGCGTCGCGACGCGTCCCAGGACGACGCGGCCGTCCCGGCGCGTGACGCGGTCGCGCTGGTCGCCCTGCGCGGGGAGCCCGCCGGCGCAGAGGGCGAGCGCGAAGGTGAGGGCCCTGGGAAACGCGCGCTCCATGAAAGGATCGTAGCGGCGCGCGCGTTCTTCCGGGCGCCGTGCTGAAGATGCGCTGGGAGGACCTGCTGTTCCTACACTGGGCGGTCGCCCCGGAGCAGGTGCGGCCGCACCTGCCCGAGGGCCTCGAGCTGGACACCTACGACGGGCGCGCCTGGCTCGGCGTGGTGCCGTTCACGATGACGTCGACGCGCTTCCGCTGGCTGCCGCCGATGCCGACCGCGCGGCGCTTTCCGGAGTGCAACCTGCGCACCTACGTCCGCTGCGGCGGGCGCGCGGGCGTCTGGTTCTTCAGCCTCGACCCGCACAGCCGGCTGGCGGTCGAGGGCGCGCGGCTGGGCTTCGGACTCCCTTACTTCGTCGCGGACATGGCGAGCCGACGCGACGGCGACCGCGTGGACTACCGCAGCCGCCGCACCGATCGCCGCGCGCCGCCCGCGCGCTTCGAAGCCAGCTGGCGGGCCGTGGGGCCTGCGGCCGCGGCCGCGGACGGCTCGCTGGAGCAGTTCCTGGTCGAGCGCTACAGCCTGTTCGCCGCGCGGCGCGGCCGCCTCGTGCGGGGCGACGTCGCGCACGCGCCGTGGCGGCTCGCGCCGGCCGAAGTCGACCTGCAGGTCTGCGACATGGCGCGCCTG
>JBMHDP010000202.1:0-3391 GCA_049889335.1 Planctomycetota bacterium | reverse complement strand
TCCGTCGATCCACCGTGCGAGCAGCTGTTGGTATCGCTCCTGGGCTTCGCAGCTGCCGTGCTTGCCGAGGTAGTAGTCGCGTCGCTGTCCGTCTCTGTTGGCGAGGCGGACGACTGCCTGCCCCGAAGGGCGATGAAGACGGAGACTCGGAAGCCTCCTGCCAGACCGGTTGGCCATCTGGCTGCTCCTGGATGTGGTAGTTGCTGTGGTAGTAGCAACTCGGAGCCGCCCTGCGAGATGAGTTGGCATCCTCATCGAAGACGCTCAACCCAGCTTCTGTGCAAGGGAGCGAATGGAGCGGGTGATCGGGATCGAACCGACGACATTCAGCTTGGGAAGCTGACGTTCTACCACTGAACTACACCCGCGCAGGTGCCGGCCGGAGCCGGTCCCTGATGCTGGCGAATCAGGGGGGCTGCGTCAAGCGCGCCGGGGTGTTCGTCGGCCCCGCTCCTACTGCCCGATCACGAGCTCGAGGCCCTGGGACGACACGCGGCCGAACGAGTTGACCACGTCCGCGGGCCACGCCTGCAGGAAGATCGACTGCCCGAGCAGCGCGGGCAGCGCGGGGATCGGCAGGGTCGACGTCGAGACGCCGCCGCCGTCGGCGTAGCCGTCGCGCACGATGTCCGGGCGCACGGCGAGGTCGCAGGCGGGCGCGCCGAAGTTGCTCAGCGACAGCGGCAGGGTCAGACCGGACCAGGAGGTTCGCGAGCCGCCCTGCACGAGCCAGACGGAGCCGGTGGGGTAGCAGTTGGTCGTCGTCAGCACGCAGTCCAGGCCGATGCGCGGCGCGGTCGCGCTCAGCTCCGGCGTCCCGTAGGTGCCAGCGCAGCCCGCGCCGAACGAGACCACCTGCGGGTCGACGACCTCACTGGTCCAGATGCCGCGGCCGTGCGTCGCGAGCACCAGCGTCTCGCTGTTGTTGGCGAAGCGGATGTCGTAGCACGCGACGTCGAGGGGGCCGCCGTTGTCGGGCGCCCAGGTCTGGCCGTCGTCCGTCGAGGCGAACACGCCCACCTCGGTCGCCGCGTAGAGCCGGTCCGGGATCGTCGGGTGCTCCGCGACCGAGAAGACCGGGGCAGCCGGCAGCGACGTCACGCCGGCGCCGCTGATGTCCTCGTCGAGCTGGCCCAGGAAGAAGGTCGTCCGCCACAGGTTGTCGCTCGCGTAGCCCCCGAAGCAGACGAGGCAGTTCGCGCCCGCGTTCTGGTCAACGACGAGGCGCGTGATCTGGCGTCCGACTGGCAGATTCGCCATCGACATGTCGAACCAGATCGGGTTCGGGTCGGTCGCGGTGTAGCAGGCGGAGAGGCGGGCGCGGAACGTGGTCCGGTTCCAGTAGGCCACCCAGATGATGTTGGGGGTCGTCGGGGACACGGCGATGGCCGAGACCCGCCAGCGCCCGTTCGTGGAGCTCAGCTCGGACCGAATCGACGTCCAGTTCGGGGTCGCGGCGGCCGCGTTCGTGCAGCGCCACACCGAGAACGAGCCGAGGAACAGGTTGTCGGGGTCGCTCTCCGAGAGCGCGAGCGGCGTGCGGAACGGCGGGTTGAGGTTCGAGTCGTTCTTGCCGCCGAACTCTGTGGCCGCGATGCCCGAGGTGATGCTCGCGCCGGACAGGCCACCGTCGATCGAGCGGTGCGGCTGCGCATACTGGTAAGCGCCGTAGATGTAGTCCGAGTTGGCCGAGCTGATGTAGGCGGGGAAGCCGTCACCGGTCAGGTACCGCGTCGACGCCTGGGAGACGCTGCCTTCGAGCGAGACGGTGCCGTTGTCCTGCAGGCCGCCGGCGAGGCGCAGGTTGGCGTCGCCGTCGGCCTCGTAGAACTGCGCGACCCGCAGCCTCGAATTGCGGGCTGTCCAACCCGTCGCGCCCGCGGTCGAGCTCGCGTTCACGATGTCGAACGTTCGGTAGATGCCGCCGTCGGTCGCGAGCATCACCTGTCGGTTGGTGGTGCCGTTGTAGCTCGGGTGGGCGACGATGCCGTGCACGTCGGCGTGCGGGCTCGTCGTCCCCGTGTCCCCACACTCAGTCCACGTGGTGCCGCCGTCCTGGCTCCGCCAGACGCTGGTCGCGCCGACGACGACGCGGCTGGAGTTCGTCGGGTCGACCCAGATGCAGTTGTTGTACCACCACTGCCTGTCCGTGAACGATCCACGCAACGTCCACGACTGTCCGCCGTCTGCGCTGCGGTAGACCCCGCCCGCGCCGCCGGTCGCGTAGACGCGGTTGGAGACGCTGGGAGCGTAGGCAAGCTCGATGCGGTCCGTGTTGACGATCCCCGTCGCGACGCTCCACGAGGCGCCCGCGTCGGTCGAATACCTGGCCTCGTGTATGCTGCCGGGCCTCAGGATCGCGGCGACGGCCTTGTTGGCGTCGTTCGGGTCCCAGACGACCTGGTAGCAGAACCGGGTCGACACCTGCGTCCAGTTCGCGCCGCTGTCCGTGGAGCGCCAGATCCCTCTCGACGTCGACGCCAAGATGAGCGCGCTGTTGGTGGGGGAGACGGCGATTCGAGTGACGTAGTCGAAGTCTGCGTTCTGCGTGCTCGCGAGCTGCGCCCACGTCGCGCCCGCGTCCGTGGACTTCCAGATCCCGGCGCCGCGGATCGCGTCGAAGTTGCCGACGCCCTCGCCGGTCCCCGCATAGAGGATGTTGGCGTTCGCCGGGTCGAACGTCATGCACGAGATCGCCAGGTTCGGCATCTCGTCACCGATCGGGTACCAGGCGCCGCCGCTGGTGTCCGATCGCCAGATGCCGCCCCCGACCGAGCCGGCGTACCAGCGCGAGGGGATCGTCGGGTGGATCAACAGCGCGCGGCAGCGTCCGCCGCGGTCGTCGGGGCCGCGGTCGACCCAGGTCAGCGGGTTGATCCCGCCGCCGTCGAGGTTGTCCCAGTAGGCCTGGTTCTGCTCGCGCTGGTCCAGGGCGTTGCGGTAGGCGTCCGGCGCGAGTACGCCGTTGGTCTGCGCGGTCTCCCAGCGCCACACCGCGGCCCCCTTCGCCTCGAACGGGTAGGCCTCGCGAGCCGGCCGGGGCTCGGTAGGCGTCTCGGAGGGCGTCGGGGCCGCGCAGGCCGCAGTCCAAAAGAGGGCGCAGAGCGCGAAGAAGTGCGGGAGAGATCGCTGCATCTCGAGTTCGGCGGGGGAGGGCCGGCGCACGGAGCGCGTGGGCGGGAGCAGGCTCTGGATGATAGCGCAATTCCCGGCCGCGAGGGCCGTCACCCGATTGCGCCCCGTCGTCGGCTGTTGGTGTTCGTCGCGAGCCCTGCTCGGGCAGGATCTGGGAGGATCACTCTTGACGGCGCCGCGACGCCGCGACCGCGCGCTCGCAGAGCGCCAGCGAGCGCAGGTTGCCGCGGGCGCTGTGCAGCGGCTCGCGGCCGCT
>JBMHDP010000201.1:0-5439 GCA_049889335.1 Planctomycetota bacterium | reverse complement strand
CTCGTGGAGCGGCGCGCGGGCCGGGGCGGGCGCGAGCCCGACGTCGTCGAGCAGGGGCGACCCGCGCCGCGCCGCGCGGACGATATGCGCGCCGAGTTCGACCGCATCTTCAAGCGTTTCGAGGACATGGGGCTCGACGTGCCGAAGCGCAGCTTCTTCGACCAGCCGTTCTTCCGCGACCTCGAGTCCCAGCTCGGTCGCGGCGCGGACCGCGCGCGCTCCAGCCAGAGCATGAACGTCCAGGTCGGCCCCGACGGCGTTCGCGTCGAGGTCGTCGAGAAAGGCGAGGACGGCGAGCCCGAGACCAAGGTGTACGAGGCGCCGGACATGGAGACCTTCCAGAAGAACCACCCAGGCGTGCTCAAGGGCAACGGGCTGCGGCTCGGCCTCGGCGGCGTCGGGCTCGACGGCCTCGGGCTGGGCGACATGGACCTGGGCGAGCTGGGCTTCGGCGGCCTCGACAAGCAGCTGGAGCAGCTGCGCGGCCGGATCGGCCGGCTCGAGCGGGGCTTTGACTGGCAGCTCGCCGAGCCGCAGGTCGTGCCGCTCCCTCGTGCCGACGTCATGGACGTGGTGCCCGCGTCGCCGGCCCCGCCGCTCGGGCGGCGGCTCGGCGTCACGGTCAAGCCGGTGCCCGACGCCGTGCGCGCCTACCTGGCGCTCGGCGAAGGCGGCCTGATGGTCGACGGCGTGCAGGACGACGGCCTCGCCGCCGCCTGCGGTCTGCAGCCCGACGACATCGTCACCAAGATCGGCGGGCGCGCGATCGCCTCGCCGGCGGACGTCGCGGCCGCGCTGGGCGACATCCAGAAGGGCGCCGAGGTGCGCGTCGAGTTCGTGCGCCGCGGCAGGCCGCAGGTCGCCACGACCGCCAAGCGCCACGACGCCCCTGCCGGCCGCGCGCCGCTGCCGCGGAAGGTCGACGCGTCGGGCACGCAGCAGAAGCTCCCGAAGAAGCTCGAAGAGCGCCGCTAGTCGGCGGCGCCCTCTGCGCTGGCCGCGCGGAGCCGGAGCTGGCCGCACGCGGCGGAGCGGTCGGCGCCGCGCTGGCGCCGCACGGTGACGTTGAGGCCGCCTTCGCGCAGGGTCGCGGCGAACGCGTCGACCCGGTGCGACGCCGGCCGCTGCAGTCCGTGCTGCTCGACGATCTCCTCCACCGGGTTCCACGGGATCAGGTTCACGGTGCAGGGGCTGCCCCGCAGCGCGTCGATCATCGCGTTGGCGTCTGCTCTGCGGTCGTTGCGGCCTTCGAGCAGCACCACCTCGTAGGTGACCTCGCGGCCCTTCTCGCCGAAGTAGGCGCTGGCTGCGGACACGATCTCCTCGACCGTCGCGCTCGCGGTCGGCACGAGCTCCTTGCGGAGCGCGTCGTCGGCGGCGTGGAGCGAGACCGCGAGGTTGTAGCTCGGGTCGGCGGCGGCGAACTCCGCCATCTGGCGCGGGTAGCCCGAGGTGCTGACCGTGATCCTGCGCGCGCCGAGCCCGACGCCGTCGGGATCGTGGATCCGCTGCAGCGCAGGCAGCAGGCCGTCGAGGTTGAGCATCGGCTCTCCCATGCCCATGACCACGAGGTTGGTCAGCCGGCGGTCGGCCTCGAGCCGTGACTTGGCGACCAGCACCTGCTCGGCGATCTCGCCGGCGGACAGGTTGCGCCGCACGCCGGCCATGCCGGACGCGCAGAACAAGCAGCCGACCGGGCAGCCGACCTGCGTCGAGATGCACAGCGTGGTCCGGTCGCCGTCGGGGATGATCACGCACTCGACGGTCTCGTCGTCGCGCAGGCGCAGCAGCAGCTTCTCGGTGCCGTCTTCGGCGAGGTCGGCCTTGAGCAGCGAGCACGCGCGCACGGGGCCGCGCGTCGCGAGCGCTCCCTTCAGCTGCTTGGGGACGTTGCGCATCCCGTCGAAGTCGGGGACGCCGTGCCGCCAGATCCAGTGGGAGACCTGGCGCGCCTGGAACGGCTTGCCGCCGAGCTCGACCACCAGCGCGCGCAGCGCGTCGTCGCTCAGCTCGGTCAGCGACGGAGCGTCCGCCCTCGGGTCGCTCACGCCCCGGGCCTACGCCGAGTCGCGCTGTTCGCGCGGCATCGTGTTGCCGGGGCCGCGCGCGAGCGCGTCGCGCACGTAGTCGCCGGTGATCACGACCTGCTCGCCCTTGCGCTTGTCGATGTCGTAGCGGAGCTCGAGCAGGACCTCTTCGAACATCGAGCGCAGCGAGCGCACGCCGGTCTCGCGCTTCATCGCCTCCTCGGCGAGCACGCCGAGCGCCTCGTCGGTGAACTCCAGCTGGACGCTGTCGAGCTCGAACATCGCCTTGTACTGCCGCACCAGCGCGTTCTTCGGCTGCGTCATCACGCCGAGGATCTCCTCCTTGGTCAGGGAGCGCATCGGCACCGTGACCGGCAGGCGACCGACGAACTCGGGGATCATGCCGAAGTCGATCAGGTCCTTCTGGTCGAGGTAGGGCATCACGCGGTCCCGCTCGGCCTGGCTCGTGACGAGCGGGTTGCCCTCTTCGTCGACCAGGTGCTGGGCGTGCTCTTCCTCACCGCTGCCGGTGAAGCCGATGATCTTCTGTCCGAGGCGGCGCGAGATGAAGTGCTCGATGCCCTGGAACGTCCCGCCGACCATGAACAGGATGTGCTCCGTGTTCACCTGGATGTAGCTCTGCTCGGGGTGCTTGCGGCCGCCCTGCGGCGGCACGTTCGCGGTCGTGCCCTCGAGGATCTTGAGCAGCGCCTGCTGGACACCCTCGCCCGAGACGTCGCGCGTGATCGAGACGTTGCTCGTGGTCCGCCCGATCTTGTCGATCTCGTCGATGTAGATGATGCCCTGCTGCGCCCGCTCGACGTCGAAGTTGGCGCTCTGCAGCAGCTTCAGCAGGATGTTCTCGACGTCCTCGCCGACGTAGCCCGCCTCGGTGAGCGTCGTCGCGTCGGCGATCGCGAACGGCACGTCGAGGATCTTGGCGAGGGTGCGGGCGAGCAGGGTCTTGCCGGAGCCCGTCGGCCCGACCAGCAGGATGTTGCTCTTCTCGAGCTCGAGGTCGGGGTTGTGGTAGCGCGCGTGCAGCCGGCGGTAGTGGCTGTAGACGGCGACGGCCAGGACCTTCTTGGCGTGCTCCTGGCCGACGACGTAGTCGCCGAGGCGCTCGACGATGGCGTCCGGGCTCGGCACCTTGTCCTTCAGGACCAGGTCCTTGACGAACGTCGGCGGCGCGGCGTCGCCCTTCTGCTTGCGGTCCTCTTCCTTGAGGATCGTGTTGCAGATCTCGATGCACTCGTTGCAGATGTAGATCCCGGGCGGCCCCGAGATCAGGGACTGCACGTGGTGCCGTGACTTCTCACAGAAGGTGCACCGTTCGACCGACTTGCCCTTGCCTGCCATGCGATTCGTAGCGGCGCGCCGAGCGGCGCGCCGGGTCGAGCAGCCTACCTCATCGTGGGCAGGCCTTCACGGCCTCACTTGGCGGTCTCGACGATCTCGTCGATGAGGCCGTATTCCTTGGCCTCGGCGGCGCCCATGAAGAAGTCACGGTCGCTGTCCTTGGCGACCTCCTCGACGGGCTTGCCGGAGTGCTTGCTCAGAATGCCGTTGAGCGTGTCCTTCAGCCGCAGGATCTCGTCGGCCTGGATCGAGATGTCCAGCGCCGTGCCGCCGACCCCGCCCCAGGGCTGGTGGATCATGATCCGGCTGTTCGGTAGAGCGTGGCGCTTGCCCGGGCTGCCGGCGGCGAGCAGGACGGCGCCCATCGAGGCCGCCTGGCCGATGCAGTAGGTCGCGATCGGGCACTGCACGAACTGCAGCGTGTCGTAGATCGCGAGGCCGGCGGTCACGCTGCCGCCCGGGGAGTTCAGGAACAGGTTGATGTCCTGGTTCTTGTTCTCCTTCTGGAGGAACAGCAGCTGCGCGATCACGACGTTGGCGACGCCGTCGTCGATCGGGGTCCCGATGAAGACGATGCGGTCCTCGAGCAGGCGGCTGTAGATGTCGTAGGCGCGCTCCCCTCGGCCGGTCTTCTCGATGACGGTGGGGATCGTGTACATGTTCGCGTTCGTCATGGCTTCTTGCTCGTGCGGGCGAGCCCGGGCACGCCCGGGCGGGGGACCTACTCGCCAGTCTTATCGACGATCCGGCCGTTCTCTCTGAGGAAATCGCGGACCTTCCGCTCGAGCAGCGAGAGCTGGAGCTCGCCGATCCGGTTCTGCTCCTGGAGGTGGGCGAACACCTGGGCCGGGGTCAGCTGCTGCTCGGCCGTGCTGTTGGCCTGCGCGATGGCGGCGAGCTCGGCCTCGAGGTCTGCCTGCTCGACCGTCAGGCCCTGCTGCTGGGCGACGGCCTCGATCAGGAAGAACATCTGCACGCGCCGCTCGGCGTCCTGCTGGGCCTCTTCCTTGGAACTCTCCAGCTGCTGCTGGATCTCCTCCTCGCCCATGCCCTGCTGCTGGAGCCGCTGCGCGTAGGCGGAGAGCGAGGCCTGCTGCTGCTCCTCGACCAGCGACGGCGGCGGCGTGATGCCGGCCGCCTGCGCGAGGTGGTCGAGCGCGGCCTCCTCCTGGCGCTGCTTGCCGAGCCGGGACTTCTCCTGCGCGATGCGGCCGCGCAGGTCGTCGCGCATCTTGTCGAGCGACTCGAAGTCCATGCCCTTGGCGAGCTCGTCGTCGATCGGCGGCGGCGCCACGCGCATCACCTCGTGCAGCGTCACCTTGATCTTGCCGGTGGTGCCTCGCACCGCCTCCTTCTCGAAGTTGTCCGGGAAGGTGATGGCCATCTCCCGCTCCTCGCCCGCCTTGCCGCCGACGAGCGCCTCGGAGTAGGCCGTCGCGTCGACGCCGTTCACGGGGATCCTCGTGTTCAGCTGGACGCCGGTCTTGGTGTGCACGTCGCCGCCGTCGGCGTCGACGAAGGTGTAGTCACACTTGACGAAGTCGCCGTCCTCGACGGGCTCGTCGACCGACTGGATCCGGCGCTTTTGGTGCGCGATCTCCTTGAGGGCGTTGTCGACGTCCTCGTCGTTGGCGTCCTCCTCGAACGAGGGGATCTCGATCCCCTTGCTGTCCGGGATCTCGAACGACGGCTTGACGTCGACCTGCGCGGTGAACTCCAGCCCTTCGCCGGCCTTGACCTCGAGGCTCTCCGCCTCGTCGACCTTGACCCGACCGACGGGCTGGATCTCGTTGCTCTCGCAGGCCTCCTGCAGGTACCGGTTGAGCAGCTGGCCCTTGGCCTCCTCGAGGATGGCCGCGCCGTGCATCTTCTCGATCATCTTGCGCGGCACCTTGCCCGGCCGGAAGCCCTTGACCTGCACCTGCTGCGCGGCCGAGGCGTAGACCTGGTCGAGGTGCTCCGTGACCTGTTCGGGCGTGATCTTGATCTGCAGGCTGCGGCTGCAGGGGCCGGTCTCGGCTACCTGGACTTCCATGATGCTCGTGCGGGCGGG
>JBMHDP010000200.1:0-4274 GCA_049889335.1 Planctomycetota bacterium | reverse complement strand
CGCACGTGGCACCCGCGCACCGAGCGCGGCGAGGTGCCGACGACCGACGAGAACGGCGAGTTCGCCGTCACGTGCGGCATCGGCAGCTGCGACTTCTCGGCCGCCGTCTTCTCCGGGTCGCAGATGCAGGCGCTCGACGTGGCGGCCGGGCTGCGCGAGAGGACCATCACCGACCGCAGCCTCTGCCCGTGGGAGTGCGTGCCGACGCTCCACTCGCACCGCGTCCCCACGGCGTACCTCGAGTCGCAGATCCTCGCGGGCTTCGGCCTCTTCGGCATCCTGTACCCGGGCGAGGCGGAGGGGGGCAGCGCCAAGATCCCCTACTCGGCCGGAGGCGACCCCATGACGCCCACCTACTTCTCCCAGGGCGACACCCAGCTCGCGTGCCAGACCGAGTGCGCCGCGCGCAGGTACACCGGCTGCCAGCACGCCCTCTTCCTCCCCGACACGACGTACAGCAGCGTCGTGAAGCTGCCGGCGGCGACGGCGTCGAGCGGCGGCGCGTACGTGACAAAGGCGCCGGACACGGCCTACTACTGCGCCAGCCACCAGGCCATCGGCTGCAGGCACCTCGACGCCGACGTGGACTACTCGAGCGACTCCGCGTGTCCGTTCGGCGCCGGGCGGGTCTACTGCACGAACGTCGTCACGACGAGCGGGCGGGACGTCTACCCGTCCTGGAGCGCCCGCGCGGGCGACTGCATGCACTTCCAGGCGACGCGCACGCGGGCGCAGGCGCGCCTGTGGACGAGCTTCTTCCAGTACTTCTCGGCCGTCACGAGCCTCGCGCACGTCACGAGCGTGACCGCCGCCTCGCTGTCGACGACCGACTACCCGCCCAGCGACACCGAGACCGCGTGCGTCAACTCGTGTCTCTGGTGGCACGAGTTCGACAACGACGACTACGCGTGCCTCCCCGACGTCACGGCGAGCAACGTGATCACGCCCACCGTGCTGCTCGAGGCCGTGGGGGCGTCCGGAGTCCACTACCCGTCGCCGAACCCGCCGCCGCCCGCCGGGCCGGACCCACCGCACGCGCCCTCGCCGCCACCGCCGCCCCCGGCGCAGTGCGTGCTGGGCGACGCGTACCGAAACATCGCGCAGCAGTACAACGTCGCCAACTACTACATGGCCTGCTACCTGTGGAACACGTGGTCGGACTGGCCGCCCGAGTTTGCGCACCAGTCGCGCAAGGTGCCAGCGACGTGCACGACCGACGCGACGGTGTGGCCGGCGGGTCCGATGTCGCGCGTCGTGCAGTGGGAGGCCGGGTTCAGGCAGCCGGGGTACGGGCTCGGGTCGCAGGTGTACCAGTCGTTCCTGAGTGCGCCGTACGACGGCAGGGACTGGCTCACCGACGAGACGGCGCGGCCCACGGGGCCGGTGTTCCAGGAGTGCAAGGACGCGCCGCCGGACCACGAGTGCTGTCGCGTCAAGGTCACCTTCACCTACCGCGACATGGGGACGTCCGATCCAAACAAATGGAGCAGCGACCTGCGCGGCAACGGCGCCGTGCCATGCGAGGAGCGCTGCTCGCACTACGGTCGCACGAGCCCAAACGGGCAGTGCATGCCCTTCATGTCGGAGTGCGAGGACGCGCAGTGGAAGGCGACCTACTACGACAACTCGACCTCCAGCACCCCGACCCCGAAGAATGGCGACACGGGCGTCGTCACCCTCGCGGCGTGGTGCCTGTGCAACAGCGAGATCCAGGTCGGAGTGGCCGGCCGCCGGCTCCTCGACGCCGAGGAGCCGCCGCCACCCGAGGGCCGCCAGCACGCGCTGCGCCGGGCCGCGCTCGTGGACGCGGCCGGTGGCCACGTCACGGCCGACGACCAGTGCTTCAACGATCTGTACGACTTTCGCACCGACCTGCTCGAGTGGCAGACGAACGTGTGCGAGTACGTCGAGCTCACGCAGCCTCCGATCAGCGTGTGGGACACCACCCGGACGTCGGGGTTCTCGATGTGTTCGGACCTCTCGACGACGGACGACGCGAAAAAGTCGTGCTGCCTGCTCGCGCGCGGCGCCGGCGTGCGCTCGACGGTCTACCTCGGCAGGACGTCCGCCGGGTCGTGCGCGGGCGACTACACGGAGGGCTCGACGAGAGGGACAGTCTGCTGCGGACAGGCCACGACGAGCGGGCAGGTGGTCGCCCAGGCTAACCACACCTGTCCCGTCGACACGCCCAAGTGCAGCGGCTACGTCTCCAACGCGGAATGGGGCTCGTGCACCGGCTTCGACAAGTCGTTCATCGGGTCGGTCGCGACGTCGGGCGTCGGCTTCGACGTCGGTCTAATCAACAACGACGCGCACGTCGACATCATCGTCGGCAACCTCGTCTACTTTGGCGACGGCACGGGCGATTTCGAGCACGCGCCCTACCTGCAGCTCGGCGGTGAGGAGCTCAAGTTCGTCAAGATCGTGCAGGTCGACGGAGGGGACGGCCTCGACGTGCTGACCATCGACGTCGTCGGGCAGAAACGACTGTACACGCAGGTGCCGGACGAGTACAACGACGGCGAGACCGTGTTTGAGATGCAGGAGTTCGGCACCGTCATGGAGGACACGCGCGCGCTCGACGTGACTCAGGGCGGACACCACGGCGGCGCTGGCTACCGGCTCCACTGCAGCCACCCGCGCCTGAGCGGCATCGTCGCCATCAACTCGGGCAGCGAGTCGAGGGTTTACTTCCCCGCTCCCGGCACGTGCGGACGCAGCACGAGCGCGCGCGGCGGCGCGCCGGCGTACAGCGGCTTCAGCTACGAGCTGAACAAGGACGGAGTGGTCGCCGGGAGGAAGGGCGCCTGGATCAAATGGCCCGACAGCGCCACGGCCGACGACTGGCTGGTGGTCGCGACTGGGTCGGGCGAGGGCCTGGCGTACATGACCGAGACGGCCGGGTTCGGCGTGTCGCACTTTGCCAACGACGACCGTCCGGCGAAGGCCGAGGTCGCGCTCAAGACGGCGCCGTCCGTCGCGGAGTTCAGAGCGACCTACGGCGAGCTCGAGGCGGCGGCCGTCGCCGCGAGCGCGCCGAGCCTGAAGACGCAGACGGCGCTGTGCTCGACGGAGTGCGACGCGGGCTTGACCAATGCCGAGTACGGGTACCGGCACTCCGCCGACGGCTGCTGCGAGGACGGAGGCACACCGACGGGCAACCCGTACCAGTGCAATTCGAACGCGCGCGACCCGCGTCGCGACAGCGGTTCCCCGGACAGCACCTTCGACTGCAAGCTCGGTACGGACTGCCTCGACTGCGGCGTGCGCGAGCAGCTCACCGGCAGCGACAGCGCGGCGTTTGTCGCCGTGGCGAACCGCGACGGCAAGGACGTCGTCGTCGCGGTGCCGGTCGTGCGGCGCATGAAGACGCCGGCGTGCACGAACACGTGCCCTTACCACGAGGTCGCACGGCTAAGCGTTGGCGACTTCGAGGTCTGTGCCGACGGCGGCCCCAGCGGCATCGTCGACACAGCCAACATCCACCTGCTGACGTCGACAAGCAACTTCGACGACGTCAACTTTCCCGACGTGCCGAGCGGCCACATACCCGACGAGTCGCAGCGCTGCGACTCGGGCACGTCCTGCGCATACTGCGGCTCGCGGCTGCCGACGTACGACTACGAGCTCGACTGGATGGGCGCGGTGCCCATCCAACTTGCTGGCAGCGACGGCGTCTCCAACGACGTGGTCATCGACGACGTCGACGGCGACGGTCACAACGACGTGGTCGTCGCCACGGAGAGCGGACCCAACCGCATCTACTACGGCCACCCGCAGACCACCCTCGCGCTGGCCGACATGGGCGTGACGGCCGGGCGCGACCACATGTTCGGCACGTGGTCGGGCGCCGACGTCCTGGAGCTCGACTCCGACGACCGCGGCAACACCGTCGGCATCCGCGTGGCCGACCTCAACGGCGACGGCGTCAAGGACGTCGTGGCGCACAACGTCGGCGCCGCGTCGGCGTGCGCGGCGCGCTGCCACGCCGCGGGCCGCTTCGGCTACGACAGCTTCGGCGTGCACGCGCTCGACGCGGCGCTCGGCCTGAACAACAACCACTTTGCGTGCACCCCGAGCGACAACGACTGCTCGGGCGGCGAGGACGTGACGGAGGACCAGTGCGAGGCGAGGGGGTGCTGCTACCAGGAGAGCGGCCAGGGCCCGCGCTGCTCGCACCACGCGCCCTCTTCCTTCGCGACGGACTCGGCCTACTGCATGTGCGGCCCGCACTACGACGTGATGAAGGCGCCCTACCCGCCGCCCGCGCCGCC
>JBMHDP010000199.1:0-7566 GCA_049889335.1 Planctomycetota bacterium | reverse complement strand
AGATCGGCGACGACGTCGCGCTCGGCCGCGACGTCGAGCTCGGCATGTGCGAGCTGGACGACGGTCAGCTGGTGGTCGGGTCGGTGCACATCGGCGCCGGCGCCACGATCGAAGGCCGCGCGGGCCTCGGCCCGGACACGGTGGTCGGACGCGACGCGGTCGTCCGGCCGCTGAGCTTCGTCCCTGCCGGCGCGCGCGTCGCGCCGGGCGCGGTGGTGGACGGCGTCCCGGCCAAGACGGCGACGGGGCCGGCGCCGCGCGACCCGATCGAGCGCGGCCGCTCGTGGACCTACACGTGGCTGGTGCTGCTCTACCGCCTCTCGATCGGCGTCGTGCTCTGGATCCCGTCGGCGTTCACCCTGCTCTGGCTCGCCGGCGTGCTCGAGATCGACGGACCCGTCGTGCGGCACTGGCTGCTGGTCGCGGGGCCGTCCTCGAACGCGACGATCTTCGCGGCGCTGGTGGTGTTCTCTGTGCTCGGGCTCCTGTGGACGCTCACGACCACCGCGCTGCTGCTGCGCTGGCTGCCGTCGATCCGGCCGGGCACGTTCGGTCGCTGGACGGTCCGCTACTGGTGGGCGGCGGTCCGGATGCAGTGGCTGGAAGACGCGGGCGAGTGGCTGTCGGGCACGCTGTTCTGGCCGCGGTGGCTCCGGCTCGCGGGGATGCGCGTCGAGGCGGACGTCGAGGTCAGCTCGATCCACGACGTCCTGCCGGAGCGGACTTCGCTCGGCGGCAGCTCGTTCCTCGCGGACGGGGTCTATCTCGGCGTGCCCAGGGTCGGCCGCGGTCGCGTCACGGTGGGGGACACCTCGCTCGCGCGCGGGACGTTCGTCGGCAACCACGTCTTCGTCGAGCAGGGGCAGCGACTGCCCTCGGACCTCCTGCTCGGCGTCAGCACGGTCGCCGACCAGCGGGCGATGGCGGCGGGCTCTTCCTGGTTCGGGCACCCGGCGTTCCGCCTGCCGCGGCGCGAGGTCGTCGAGGTGGACCCGAGCCTGACCTACGCGCCGGGCCCGCTGCGCGTCGCCAACCGGCTGTTCTGGGAGTCGCTGCGCTTCGGATTGCCGGTGCTCCCTGCCGCGCTCGCGCTGTGGTGGTTCGACGTGCTCGTCGCCTGGGGCTTCGCCGGCGCGCTCGTCGCCACGGCCGGCGCGGCGTGCGGGCTCGCCGGCGTGGTCCTGGTCGCCAAGTGGGCGCTGCTCGGGCGGGTCCGGCCCGGTCAGCACGGGCTCTGGTCGTGCTGGGCGAGCCGCTGGGACTTTCACTACGTCATGTGGCAGCGCTACGGTCGCGCGCTGCTGACGCCGCTCGAAGGCACGCTCCTGCTGCCCTGGTACCTGCGCGCGATGGGCATGCGCATCGGCCGACGCTGCGTGCTGGGGGACGGCTTCGCGCAGGTCGTCGACCCGGACATGATCACCATCGAGGACGGCGCGACCGTGCACGCGTTGTTCCAGGCCCACAGCTTCGAGGATCGCGTGCTCAAGATCGACCGCGTGAGGCTGGGCGCGCGCTGCACGGTCGGGCGGGGCGCGGTCGTACTCTACGGCGCCGACGTCGGAGAGGACACGCACGTCCTGCCGCACAGCGTCGTGATGAAGCGCGAGCGGCTGCTGCCGCGGCGGCGCTACGCCGGCGCGCCGACCGAGCCGATGTCGTAGGCTGCAGCCGTGGACGGGACGCCAGCGCGCCGCCGGGACGAGACGCTCGATGCCGCGCGCGGGCTGGCCGTGCTGCTGATGATCTGGGTCCACTTCGTGCCCGACGACGGCCCCTGGACCGAGCTGTGGGCCCTCGACGCGCTGCCGGCGGCGCTGTTCACGATGCTGGTCGGCGTCAGCGCGGCGGTCGGGCCGGCGCGCAGCGCGCGGCGTCTGCTCGGCCGCGTCGCGACGCTCTGCTGCGTCGGTCTGCCGTTCTGGGTGTGGGTCTGGGGCAACGACATCCTGCTGCCGATCGCCTGCATGTCGGTCGCCGTGGCCAGCTGTCGCGGCCGCCCGCGGCGGACGTGGGGCGCGCTCGCGCTGGTCTGCGTCGCCGTGCCGTTCGCGACCGAGCTGTGGGGCGGCTACGCCTGGACCGACGTCCGCGCCGACGGAACGCACGAAGCCAACCACTCGTGGGGTTGGCACACGCTCCGCTACTTCTTCCTGGACGGCGCCTACCCGCTGCTGCCCTGGGTCGCGCTGCCGCTGCTCGGCCTGCGGTTCGCTGCAGCGCGGCGCGATCGCGCGCGGCTCCGGCGCTGGCTGATCGGGGGCGCGTGCGCGGCGGTCGTCGGTCTGGGGCTCGACCGCTTCGGCGACGCGGGCGCCGCGGGCCTGCCGGTCCACCTCGACGTCACCTGGCAACCGACATCGCTGCCGTTTCTGTTGCTGTGGGGCGGCGCGGCGTCGGCGTCGCTCGCGGCGCTCTACCTGGGCGGCTTCCGGAGCCGCGCGGTGGCGGGCGTCGGACGGTGGTCGCTGCAGCACTACCTCGCGCACATCACGTTGATCTTCTGGCCGATGACCTGCACGTGGCCCGACGAGGACTGGTCGTGGGGCACGGGCGCTGCGGTGGCCGTGGGCTACGCCGCGGTCGCCCTCACGTGGGCGAAGCGACGCGGGCAGGAGGCCGCGTCCGGCTAGGATCCTGCGGTGGGCATCACCGTCGAGCAGCTCCGCGCCCTGGCGCTCTCGTGTCCGGGCGCGGTCGAAGGGGCCCACCACGGGCACGCTGACTTCCGGGCGGGCGGCCGGGTCTTCGCGACCCTCCACCCCGACGGCGCCACCGCGATGGTGCGCGTCTCGCCGCGCGAGCAGGCCGCGCTGCTCGCACAGAGCGCGGGCTCCCGGCCGGCGAGCGGGGCGTGGGGGCGCGCGGGGTGCACCTTGCTGCGCCTCTCCGAGGTCGACGCGGGCGTCGCGCGGGACGCGGTCACCGCTGCGTGGCAGGCTGCGGTCGAAGCGGGCGCGCGCCGCGCCGCCAAGAAGTAGTCGGCCTAGGCGCGGCGGGCGTTCGGCGTCAGCCGGGCCGCGACGAGGCCGAGCACGAGGCCCGCGACCAGGGCGTGGTCGACGCCGGCGAGGGACTGCACGAGCCCCCCGACGGTCAGCAGCAGGACCACGACCGCGATCCGCCTCGGCGAGTTCAGGGCTCAGAGCATCGTTACAGGAAGACCTGGTTGGTGTTGGGGTCGCCTTCGGTCTCGGGAGCGGGCGGCTGCCAGGCGAACTGGGCGTAGCCTGAGCCGGAGCCCGTCAGCTGTAGCGTGAAGCCTACCGGCGTCGTGCCGCTCTGGCTCACGCCGATGTCGACGGAAGCGCGCCCCTTGCAGGCGCCGTTGGTCGCGGTGAAGGTCCCGCCGTAGCTCAAGAACTGCTTCACGACGCCGGTCGGCGTCACCAGCGCGAGGCCGCCTGCGCCGTCGTGGAGATCGGCGAAGGGGAAGCTATTGGTGCCGTAGCCGTTGAGCTGGTCCTTGAAGCGTCCGTCGAGGCGAAGCCAGTCGTAGGCGCGGCCCGTCGTCGCGTCGTAGGCGATCAGCATCCATCCTTCGACGGTCTCGTCGACGCGGCCGGCCAGCTCGACGAACTCGTCGACGTCGACGCCGACGTTGTCGTAGTGGAGCTCGTTGATCCAGATCTCCGGCTCGCGCGCGGCCGTGGAGGTGGTGCAGGCGCCCAGGTAGACACAGTCGACCCAGTCGGGGTGGTCGATGAACGGGTTGCGGTTGCCCTGCTGCGCGAACACCTCGTTGTTGCGCGCGAACTCCTTGGCGTCGACGGGGTCCTGCGCGTGCCACTGCAGGAGCACGCTCAGCTTGCCCATGTAGGCGACGGCGAGGTTGCTGCCGGTCGCGCTCTGCTGGATCAGCGCGGGGTCGTCGGTGAGCACCAGGTTCGGCTCCGGCGTACCGCTCTGGTGCGTGCCGCCTTCGTAGCGGAGGTCCATGTAGAAGAGCGCCCGCGCGATGTCGCCGCGTCGGTCGCTCCAGACCTCGAAGCCGCCGAGCGGGCCGTTCGCGGTCGTCCAGTTCGAGTTGCCGGGGAAGACGCCGCTGCCGCCGCCGAAGCCGCCGGTCGCGTCGGTCGGCAGCTCGGTCCAGGTCGCGTTGCCGGCGTCGTAGATCCGGTCGCCGCGGAAGGAGCGGTACGCCTTGTTGCAGAGGAACTGACCGTGGCAGTCGGCGAACGGGTAGTTGTCCGCTGAGTTGATCGGGAAGCCGTAGACGCTGGGCCAGACCCGTTCGGGCTCGTAGCCGGGGTTCGGCCCGCCTGCCTTGGCGAACGTGCGGTTGCGGTAGGCGTCGAGGACGCGCGCCGCGTTGTTGGGGTCCTGGTCGGCCGCCTCGAGGACGGTCCACACGTTCGGCGCCGGCCCCGTCGTGGGCACGCGGGCGTGGTCGTCGATGACGTCGTGCAGGCTCGCCCGCAGCGTCGCCGACGAGGCCGTCGACACCGAGGCGTAGTAGCCGGTCGGGGCCTGGGCATAGGCGAACGAGAGCGCGGTCGAGAGAACGAGGGCGGAGCGCATGGACTGCCTAGAACACTAACAACCTGTCAGATCTCTGCTTGAGGCCGGCAGACCGCGTTGCGATGGGCCTGCGGGCCGGGCTGCATCCCGGGACGGGCCGGCGCCGAAAACGACGCCGTGTCCGAGGTTCGCGCCAAGCCATGTGTCCGATGCGGCCGGATGTTCGAGTGGCGCAAGAAGTGGAGCAGCTGCTGGGACGAGGTGCGCTACTGCAGCACGCGGTGCCGCAATCAGCGGAGCGACAAAACCGACGATGCTCTCGAGCGCAACATCGTCTCGCTGCTCCAGGAGCGGGAGCGCGCCGGGAGCATCTGCCCGTCCGAGGCGGCGCGCGCGGTCGCCGAAGACTGGCGGCCGCTGATGGAGCGCGCCCGGATGGCGGCGCGGCGGCTGGTGGCGGCGGGGGTCGTCGAGGTGACGCAGAAGGGCAAGGTCGTCGACGCGAGCGCCGCCAAGGGCCCGATCCGCGTCCGCCTCGCGCGCTGAGCCGCGCGTCCTCCCCGCGCGGTTGGATCAGCCGGGGAACGACAGCTGGATCGGCGCGTCGATGTCCGGGTGCAGGCTCTTGTGCACGGGGCACGTGTTCGCGGCGCGCTCCAGGACGAGCTTCTCCTCGTCGGTGAAGCGGCCCTCGACCGTGACTTGGACCGGCAGGCGGCCGATGCGGCGCGGGTCGGCGTTCATGTGTTTCTCGACCGTCGCCTTCGCGCCCACGAGCGCCAGCGCGCGGCGCTTGGCGACGATCCCCAGCGTGGTCAGGATGCAGGTCGCGAGCGCGGTCGCGACCAGGTCGGTCGGCGAGTAGTAGCGGCCGAGCCCCATGTTGTCCTTGGGCGCGTCGGTCTGGATGGTGTGTTCGGAGGGACCGTGCACCGACGTGCAGCAGAGATCCCCCTCGTAGGTGGCGTGGATCGTGACCATGCGCCGAGGGTAGCGGCGGACCGGTCCCGGGTCAGGCCTGCTTGGTCAGCTGCTCGTAGGCGCGCTGGATCGCGCGGAAGCGCTCCGTCGCCTCCTGCTGCGCGGCCTCGCCGAGATTCGGCTGGGCGTCGGGGTGGAACTTGCGCACCAGCTCGCGGTGGCGCCTGCGGACCTGCGCCGCGGTCGCGTCGACCGGCAGCCCCAGCACCGCGAGCGCGTCGACCCGCGCGTTCCGCGGGCGCTCAGGCTCAGGTCGCGACCCGCGCGGCCCGCCCGCGCGGTGGCGGTTGCCGGCGAGGAACTGCGCGCGCGCGAGGTGGAACAGCATGCGCGCGCGCGGCTGCGGGATGTCCAGTCCGCGCGCGATGTCGTGCAGGGCCTCGTGCTCGTCCGGCCGGAACCGCCCGTCGGCGAAGGCGACCATGGCACACCAGCAGAACAGCGTGTCGAGCTCGGCCTCGTCGAGGCTGACCGCGATGCGGGCCGCCAGCCCGACCTTGTCGTCGACCTGCAGCGGCTGCCGCTCCCACGTGCGGAGCTCGTGGTCGCTGACCGGGAAGCGCGGCAGCAGGAACGTGCGCACGATGTCGCGTTCGCTCGCGGTGACCGGCCCGTCCGCCTGCGCGACGGCCGACAGCAGGTAGAAGATCCGCCGGGGCAGCGACGCCCGGTCCCAGGCGCGCTGCGCCGCCTCGCTCCACGCCCTGCGCGTCCGGCTCCGGTAGCTGAGCAGCCGCGTCATCGGACCGACGGCCTGCAGCGCGACGTAGAAGCCGGCCAAGCCCAGGAACAGCGTGGCGATCCCCATCGGGTCGCGCAGGCGCAGCAGCCGCGGCACGACGCCGAGCCCGGCCGCCGTCAGCAGGCCGACGCCGAGCGCGAAGCGTCCGACCCAGAACTGCAGTGTCGAGCGATCTGCCATGGCTGCGAGCCCGCAGGCTACGTCATCCGCGCCGGCGCGCGAAGATCACGCTGCCGACGACGAGCGCCATGCCCGCCCACGTCCACGCGCCCGGCACGTGGCCGAAGAGCACGACGCCGAAGACCACGGCGAAGGCGATCTGCAGGTAGCCGACGGCCGTCGCGCGACCGGCGGCTTCGCGCGCGAGCCCTTTGGTCAAGGCGAGCTGGGCGATCTGCGTCGAGGCGCCGACGCCGAGCAGCAGCGCCCAGCCGGCGAGGTCTGGCTGCACCCACTCGGAGATCGCGAACGGCAGGCTGACGGGGACGGACACCGCCGGGAAGTAGAAGACGACCAGGATCGGGGGCTCGGAGGCCCCCAGCTTGCGCACGGTGACGTAGGCGAACGACGCGAACAGGGCGCCGAGCATGCCGACCAGCACGTAGCGCCACGGCAGGTCCGGGTTGGCGGCGCCCGCGCCGAACAGGGCGGCGGGCTGGGCGATCAGCACGACGCCGGCGAGCGCGAGCGCCATGCCGACGATCACGCGTCCCTCGACGCGCTCGCCCAGCCAGACCGCGGCGACCAGCGCCGTGAGGATCGGGCTGATGTGGTGGATCACCGCTGCTTCGGCGAGCGGCAGGTGATGGACGGCGGCGTAGAAGCAGATGAAGCCGCCGGAGCCGAACACGCCGCGCAGGACCAGTAGGCGGTTGTTCGTCCCCCACGGGCGCTGGCGTGCGTGCACGAGCCCCGCGACGCTGAGCGCGAGCGTGACGACGGCGCGCGCCAGCACGATCTGCATGGTCGGCAGGCCGCGGGCACCCGCGAGCTTGACCAGCAGCGCCATCACCGCGAACCAGAACGCGGCCTGCACCATGTGGACGAGGCCGCTGGTCGCCGGGCGTTCGGGGCGCTGGGCCTTCACCGCAGCGCGTCTCGCTCGAGCCCGAGCGCTGCCAGGAGCGCGCGCCGCCGCGCGGCCGTCACGCCGTCGGCGCCTGCCGGACTGCAGACGAGCAGCGCGCCGCCTTCGGGCAAGAGGCTCTGGACGCGGGCCGCCGCCGCGCGGGCGAGCGTCTGCGGCGTGCAGCCGATGCTGCTCGCGCCCGGCACGTCGTGGAGCAGCGGGTCCAGCGCGAAGACCGGCAGCGCCCCGTCGGCCGCGAGGTTCGCCTCCGTCGCCGCGAGCTGCGTCCGCGCCCGGTCCTCGGTCGCGAGCA
>JBMHDP010000198.1:0-2963 GCA_049889335.1 Planctomycetota bacterium | reverse complement strand
GGGCAGCAGGTCGCCGGCGAGCTGCTCGACCGTGAACTGATCGAACGGCATGTTGTCGGCGAACGCGCGGATGACCCAGTCGCGGTACGGGTAGATGTCCCACGGGTTGTCGGCGTGCACGCCGGTCGTGTCCGCGAAGCGCACCAGGTCGAGCCAGTACATCGCCATGCGCTCGGCGTGGTGCGGCGAGGCGAGCAGCTCGTCGACGAGCGCTTCGTAGGCGGCCTCCGACGGGTCGTCGACCAGCCGCTGCACCTGCGCCCGCGTCGGCGGCAGGCCGGTCAGGTCGAACGCCAACCGGCGAGCCAAGGTCCGGGGGTCCGCGGCTGGCGACGGCCGCTCGCCCGCGCCCTCGAGCTGCTGGAGCACGAAGCGGTCGATGTCGTTGTGGGGCCAGGCCTGATCGCTCGTTCTCGGCGCATCGATCGCGCCGACCGGCGAATCGGCCCAACCACTCGCGGCTTGGCCCGGCAGCGCGAGCGCAAGCGAGACCGAAGCCAGCGCACGGACGAGGGGGCGGAGCAGCATGACAGGGATGGTAGCGACTCCAAGCCAGACCGCCGACGACGCCCCATTTTCTGTCTAGAGGCTGCCATTCGTAGAAGTCGGTGACACGGAATGCCAACAGGCGCCCTCAGCCCATCGCCAACAGAGTCCCTCAAGCTGCTCTTGCGCTCCGTGGCGGTGTTCAGACGGATGACTTGTGGATCGGGCGGAGCGCCAGTGCAGCAGTCTCTTCCGGCGGCCCGGGAGGCACTCCTCGAGAGCGGCCGTCGGCTTGCGTGCGAACGACCCAGGACATCGAGCGACGAGCCGGCGTCGACCCGCCTGCCGCCGCAAACTCAATGATCCACGGGCACGCTGGCGCGCCGCAAGCCAGGGCGTCCCGGGCGCAGCACAAGTCACGTGATCGCTCACGATGAACCGAAGCCGAAGGGGTTGATCGACCGCCTCGCGCCAGGCCCCAAGCCTGCGACAGCAACCCGCCGCGCCAAATAGCACAAGCGCTGCGGCCACCGATGCTGGCCACGCCGGCCTAAGGCGCAGGGGTTTTCTGTCACAGGATCATCCATTGCGCTTTCAACGAATTGGAAAAATAGAACGCAAGGAGTTCCATTCGATGAAGAAGATCCGTCTCGGATTGGCCACTGGTCTGTCCGCATTCTGTTTCGTGAGCTGCACGACCACGCAACTCCCCCCACGCGAAGAACTCGTGCGAAGCGCGATCGCCGGCAACGAAGAAGCGCCCGAGTGGGTCAAAGGCCGCATCCACGACGGCGCCAACCTTGATGAGATCCGCTTTGTCGGGCGCGGCGGCGCCTACAACGTGCTCGATGAGCGCGAAGCGTTCGACGAGGCATTCATGCACGCGCGGCAGCAGTTGGCCGAGTATGTCGGCACACGGGTGCAAGCAGAGCTCTGTGACAAGGACTGGGCTTCAGGGGTTCGTTATGTGGCGCGCGCGCTGACGTCTGCGATCCCCGACCATGCGGGGATTGGTGAATCACCCGACCAGGCGATCGCCTCGCGCACGTGGCAGTACACGGACGCGATCATTGGCCAGCTCTTGCCGTCTGATCAGCACTGGGAGCAGTGGATCATTCGGAATCCAGGGCGCGGCGTGATGTATCGATACAAGTGCTGGCTGCTCACGTCGATCTCGTCTGCTGCCGTGGATCGGTTCGTCTCCTCTACGATGAAGGCCCTCGAAAACGAGGCGAAGATCGCAGCGCTAGAAGCCGAGAAGTCGGAGCTCGAGCGAAGCAGCGTCGCCCACGGCGAAGCCCTGGCGGCCTCTGAAGCTGCGCGCCTGACCGCAGCGCAAGAGCTTCAAATGCTCCGGGAGCGGGTCCACTATGGACGCGCCTTCCGGCTGACGGCAACCGACAACTGCCCCGTCGACGACCACTGCGTGCCGCTCGATCGGAGCAACTGGCGAAAGCCCGCTCAAATCTCGCCGATCGTCATCCATCCCCCCGCGCCCGCTCCTGCGCCGCCCGCAAAGGACGCATGCTGCGAACTGCCGAAAGTCGGAGGCCAGTAGGTGATGCACCACCTCTCAGCCGCAGCGGCGACCTCGCTATTGCTGTTGTTCACGGGGGCATGCGTCGCACCGACGCAGCACGCGGCACCCCGGCCGACCTCTACCCCTGCCACGCTCACGGACATCCGCGAGGTCACCTACGTGGCCGTAGACGAACTTCTCGCGCAGTGCGAGACCAAGGACTGTGGCCGACTGCTCGTAGCCACGCTCGTCGACATCAATGACGTCGGACGAACATCGATGTTCGGACGTCAAATCTCCGAGTTCCACGCGAGTCGCCTGTCCCAGCGCAGCGTCGATGTGATCCATGCGACCGTGCGTCAGGACCACATGATCATCCGCGAGAATGGTCAGTTCCTCTTATCTCGCGACATCCAAAACCTCGCAGCAGATTACAACGCGAAGTTCGCCCTGGTGGGGACCTATGGCGTAGTCAGCGAAGAGGTCACCGTTTCGCTGCGCCTCGTCTCGACCGTTGACGATTCGACCCTTGCGGCCGTGGACTACGAACTGCCGCACTCGAAGTCCGTGGTCGACATGCTGTCGACGTATCGATACAGCAGCTACTGAGCGCCTCACTGTCGCCCGCGCGCAGCACCCGCGCGGGCGGCAGGCGCCGTGACACCGCGGCAGCACCTTAGGGTGATTTGGCTACGCGCCGCTCCGGTCTGCGTGCATCCTCTCGCAGATGAGCGCGCTCCTCGCTGGGATCACCTGCCTCGTGACCGCGGCCGCCTCCCCGCAGCAGCCCCCGAAGCCCAATATCGTCGTCGTGCTGGTCGACGATCTCGGCGCGGGCGACCTGTCGTGCTACGGCGCCGACGACCTGCAGACCCCGCGCATCGACGGCCTGGTCGCGCGCGGCATGAAGTTCACGCAGGCCTACGCCAACTGCCCGGTCTGCTCGCCGACGCGCGCG
>JBMHDP010000197.1:0-5728 GCA_049889335.1 Planctomycetota bacterium | reverse complement strand
CCGCCGACGTCGCCGCCGGCTGTGTCGCCGTCGAGCGCCCCCGCGGCGTCGTCGCCCGATGCAGCGCCCGCGTCGCCGCCCCGTCCACCCAGCAGCCAGCCGACGGCGCGTCCGGCGGGGATCGAGCCCGACCGCTTCGAGAGCCTGATCTCCCTGCTGCACGCGCACCTGCAGGCGCGCCGCCTCGGGCGCGCGGACGCGCTGCTCGCGCGGCTGCGCGCCCAGGTCGGGGAGGGGAGCGCCCAAGCCGATCGTCTGGACCGCTGGGCTCGGCGCGTCGCCCAGCGCCGCGCGCGCTCCGAGTCGGAGATCTTGGCGCAGCTGCGGACGGGGGACGTGCTGGCGGCCGATCGCCTCGCTGTCACGCTCGAGCACCGCGGGGCGTGGACGCCTTCGTTCGCTCTGCGTGAGCAGGCGTCGCTGGGCGCCGATTGGGCAGCAGCGGTGTCCGCGGCCGACCTGCCGCCGCCGCCGCCGCTTCCGCGCCGCCGCCTGGTCCAGTTCGACGACGCCGGGAGCATCGTCGGCGGCGCCGTGGTGCGCAGCGCCGGCGGTCGGACCACGGTCCGCGTGACCGGCGACGACGGCCAGCGGTTCCCCACGGTCGCCGACGCGCGGTTGGCGCCGGTCGACTCGACGCCGCAGGAGGCCGTCGACGCGGCGCTGCGCGCGGCCCACGCGGGCAACGGGCGCCTGGCGAGGCTCTGGCTCTGCCGCGCGATGGTGGCCGACGGGCCCGCCGACGGACGCGTGGAGCGCGTCGCCGCCGCGCTCCGCGGGCAGTGACGACCTGCGCAGGCCGTTCGCTTGGCTGTGGCCCGCCCTCGCCCCGTCTGGTCAGATAGCGGCGCTCTCTCATGAACCGCCGCCTCCGCGTGATCACGGCAGCCGCGTTCGCGGTGCTGTTCTTCCTGATCCCTTCGCCGGACACGACCTCCGGGCGCGCCTACCTGGGCACGCTCAAGGTCCGCGAGTGGCTGCTGGACCAGGACGGCCCGCTCAACGACTACGTCGAAGCCGGGACGATCCCGCCGCTGGCGGTGCAGTACGTCGTCAGTCCTGCCGACCCCGCGGTCTCGGAGGTCCAGGCCCGCGAGTGCGTCCGAGCGGCCGCGGAGTGGGCGGCAGCCCGCACGATCGAGAGCGGCACCGAGGCCGGCAAGCGGGCGGTCGACCCGTCGCGGCCGCCGGTCGCGCTGACGATCCGAGCCGGAGACGACGGGGTCTCGGCCACGCTCGGCGCGGAGCTCGTCGAGTGGGCCTACCCGAGCCGCGGGAGCCTGATCCCCGCGTTCCTCGCGATCATCCTCGCGATCGCCACGCAGCGGATCGTGATGTCCCTGTTCGCCGGCTCTCTCGCGGGCGC
Organism: Planctomycetota bacterium; assembly: GCA_049889335.1. Taxonomy (GTDB): domain Bacteria; phylum Planctomycetota; class UBA1135; order UBA1135; family UBA2386. The sequence continues at coordinate 4,362 of JBMHDP010000197.1, read as the reverse complement.
GGCGTGGTTCCTCGCGACCGGCAGCGGCGCTGCCGGCGCCGAGGTGGCGTTCTCCGACGCGCTGCTCTCGCCCCTCTCCGGGCTCTGGCACCTGCTGACCGACACGCTCTGGACGGACATCCTCGGCGAGCCGCACACGTGGTTGGGGCTCGGGGAGACCGAGCCCGTCTGGACCTCGAGCAGCGGCTTCCAGGCGCGCATCATCGTGTTCGTCGTGTTCCTCTTCATGGCGATCGGGGTGATGTCCAAGAGCGGGGGGATCCAGGGCATGGTGCAGTGGATCAGCCGCTTTGCGCGTGGGCCGGTCAGCACGCAGCTGTGCACCTGGTTCACGGGGCTGCTGATCTTCTTCGACGACTACAGCAACTGCATCATCGCCGGCACGACGATGCAGCCGCTCGGCGACCGCAACGGCGTCAGCCGCGAGAAGATCGCGTACATCGTCGACTCGACGGCGGCGCCCATCGCGGGGCTGTCGATCTTCTCGACCTGGATCGCCTACGAGATCACGCAGTACCGCGCGCCGCTCACGCTCGTCACCAACGAGGCGGGCGCGCCGTATCTGGCGAGCGACGCGTTCGCGGTCTTCGTCCAGACCATCCCGTACCGCTTCTACTGCATCTTCGCCCTGCTCCTGATCGCGCTCTCGGTGCTGATGCGCCGGGACTTCGGGCCGATGCTGAAGGCCGAGGTCCGGGCCCGGCAGGAGGGCAAACCGCTCGCGGACGACGCCAAGCCGATGGTCGGCGGAGAGATCGCGGCGATGCAGCCGCCGCCCGGCGCGCCGCGCCGCGCGCGCAACGGCTTCTTGCCGGTCGGCGTGTTGATCGCCGTGACCCTCTACTTGATCTACTACTACGGGGCCTACGACAGCAACGGGGACTACGCCGTCCCGGCCGCGCTCGAAGGTCTGCTGGAGCGTTCGCGCTGGATCTTGGGGCAGTCCTCGACCGAGAAGGCGCTGATGTGGTCGGCGCTCTGGGCCCTGGTCACAGCGGCGGCGCTCGCGCTCGGGCAGCGCATCCTGTCGCCGCGCGCCGTGCTGGCCAGCGCTGTGCGCAGCGCCAAGTCGCTCGGGATCGCCATCGTGATCCTGATGCTCGCGTGGTGCATCGGTCAGACCTGCAAGGACCTCGGCACCGCGTTCTACCTCACCGCCGCGTTCCGCGACCTGATGAGCGCGGCGGTCCTGCCGATCCTGATGTTCCTGCTGGCGGGCCTGATCGCCTTCGCCACGGGGACCTCGTACGGGACCATGGCCATCCTGCTCCCGAACGTCGTCGTGCTCTCGCACACCATCGGCGCGGAGTCGTCGTTCGGTGGACCTGCGCTGATGATCCTCACCATCGGCTCGGTCCTGGAGGGGTCGATCTTCGGGGACCACTGCTCCCCGATCAGCGACACGACCGTGCTCTCGTCGCTCGGCACCCGCTGTGACCACCTGCACCACGTCCAGACGCAGATCCCGTACGCGATGCTGGCGATGGGGACCGCGACGCTCTGCGGCTACCTGCCGATGGTCACGCTCGGTCCGTCTTGGTGGTGGCTGTCGATGCTGCTCGGGCCGGCAGCCCTGGTCGGCTTCCTGCTGGTGTTCGGCCGCGACGCGGGGAAGGTCTCCGCCCTGCCTGCGTCGCGCTGAGGCGGTGGAGTTGCTAGGCTCTCGCCTATGAGCACGCTGCAGTTCGCCCTGTTCTTCGTCGCAGTGCTCGCGGGGTATGTCCTGGTGCACCTGCGGCTGATCCGCTTCGAGGAGCACCTCCGCCACCTGCAGCGACTCACGGACGTCGACGACCGCCTCAAGGCCCTCGACGAGCGGTGCCAAGCCCTCGCAGCCGCCGTCGCGCCGGAGGAGCGCGCGCGCCTCGCAGCCCAGCTCGACCGCCTGCACGAGGACCTCGAGGATCTCGGGGAGCGGGCGCGGACCCTCGGCGAGGCGGCGGTCCAGATCCCGGCGATGCGTCCGGCGAGCAGCAGCGGCGCCGGCGCCACGCAGGAGGACGCGGCGGGCGACAGGACCCCCGCGGCGCAGATCGTCTCTCGGATCGAGGCGCGCCTGCTCCAGCTCGGCTACCGGAACCTGCGGCTGCTCGGCGACCTGCGCGGCGTCGAGGTCTCCGACGAGGTGGAGGTGCAGGTCGAGGCCGAGCGCAACGGGATGCCCTGCAAGGGGCGGATCGTCGTGCACAACGGCTCGGTCAGCGACCTGCACATGCAGACGGTCGCCCAGTCGTTCCCGTAGCGCGCCGGACTTCGAGCCCACGCACGGCCGGCGGGCAGACGTCGCGGCTCGAGCGACGAGGTGGCGCCGCGCGACGCGGCCGCGAGGTCAGCGAGCGACGGGGCGCGCCGACGACGTCGCGAGTCGGCTGCGGACGCGCGGGGCGAGCTGCTCGAGGGAGGGCCAGGAGGCGTCGGTGTCCAGCGCAGTTGAGAGGTCTACGTGCCCCAGGTCGCGCAGCAGGCGCTGCACGAAGTAGCGCTCCCGCGCCCAGCGGGTCTTCGGCGGCAGGCCGAGCGCGCGCTCGTCGGCGAGGCCTGCCGGCGTCCCGGCGCGCACGACCGCCGCCAGCCACTCCGGCGCCAGGGTTCGTTCGCCGTGACGCGCCAGGCTGCACGCGGCCGCTGTTCGCAGGGTCGCGTCCGTGTAGCGGTCGCCGACGCAGGCGAGGAGGGCCGGGTCTTCCGGACCCGTCGGCAGCAGGCCTAGGGCGAGCGCTGCCTCGATCGCGAGCGCGCCGCGTTCGTCGACAATCTGCCGGCACGCGCGCACCGTCGCGGTGCCTCCGATCCGCCCGAGCGCTGCCACGGTCGCCTGCGCGCCGGCCGCCGCGGGGCGCTGTTCGAGCAGCGCCAGGAGCGGCGCTTCGGCCGCTCGCCCGGCGGCCATCACAGGCGGGAGCCGCTCACCCCACAGCTGCGGTGACGCGTCGTGGAGCGCCGCGCAGGCCGCGGTGACCTCGTGCGCGCGCGGTGTCGAGCGGGGCGCCGGGGCGTCCGGCGTTCGGCACCCCGTCATCGAGGCGGCGACGCTGAGCCAAAGCCAGGGAGCGGACCGCATGCCTGGATGGTGCCGCGCGGCGCGGTCAGCACAAGAGCCAGCGCTCGAAGTCGGGCGGCGTCGGCGCGGAGAAGCGGACCTCGGCGTCGTCTGCGGGGTGACGGAGCGACAGCGCCGCGGCGTGGAGGAGCTGTCGATGGGGTTCGTCCACCGGAGCGTCGAACACGCTCTCGCCGGCCTTCATCCGGGCTACGAATTCGAGGTAGTCGGCGTCCGGGCGGCCGTAGAGCTTGTCTCCCACGACCGGGTGGCCACGGTGCTCGAGGTGCACCCGGAGCTGGTGCGTCCTCCCGGTGGTCGGATGGCAGCGGACGAGGGTGCGCGCGCGACTTGCGCGGAGCGGGACCACGGTCGTCTCCGCGGGCTGCGGCGCGACGGCGTCGGGGCGCGCGCACCGGCGGAGGCGAACCTCGCTGGTCGGGTCCCGACCGATGGGTTCGCGGCAGACGAACCCGTCGGTGACGACGCCTGCGACGACCGCCACGTATTCCTTGGCGAGGCCGGCGCCGAACTGCTTCTGCACGTGAGCCTGGGCCGCCTTGTCCTTAGCGACGACGACGACGCCGCTGGTCTCCCGGTCGAGGCGGTGCACCAGCTGCAGCGTCTCGCCGTGGTCCCGACGCAGCAGGTGGATCAGCGTGTGCCGCAGGAACGGCCCGTCGGCGTGCATCGGCAGGTGCGCGGGCTTGTCCACGACGAGCAGCCGCTCGTCCTCGTGCAGGACCGTGTAGCGGTCGTCGACCTCGGGCTCGCGGTGCTCCTTCTCGTAGCGGAGGCGCATGCCGGCGCGGAGCTCCTCGGCGCCGTCGGCGATGCGGTCGTCCAGCCGGAGCCGCGCTGCGCGGAGCTGGGCGCGCCACTCCGCCTCCGAGTGGTAGCGAAACCTCGAGACGAGGAACTCCAGCAGCAGCTGGCCGCGTGCTTCGTTCGGCACGCGCAGGGTCAGCACGACGGTCTGCGGGGCCATCCTCGCCACCCGCACATCATCGCCGGGCGCGCGTCTGCGCGCGAGCGCCGTGTGCGGAGCGTCGCGCGCGCGGCTCTTCGTCGCGAGGCGCCGCGGTCTCGGTGAGGCTCGAGGGGGCCTAGCGGGGGTCGGACTCGACCTTGGCGCCCTTTCGACGACGCAGCATCGAGGCGCCGATGCCCGCGAGCCCTGAGCCGAACAGGATCAGCGTGCCGGGCTCCGGCACCGGTTGGCTCCCCGAGCCCCCGCCGTTGCCGACGCCGCCGCCCGAGCCGCCCCCGCCGGTGCCGCCGCCGCTGCCGCTACCTCCGCCCGAGCCGCCGCCGGAGCCGCC
>JBMHDP010000196.1:0-3421 GCA_049889335.1 Planctomycetota bacterium | reverse complement strand
CAGGCCGCCGCCGCTGCGGCCGCGCACGCGGATCGCGCCGTCGGCGCGCGTCGCGGTCCAGGTCACGTCGCCGCAGAGCGCGGGGCCGACGCGGAGCAGCGTCGCGCGCGGGTCGCCCTCGAGCAGCCCTCCGGACAGGTGGCCGGCGAGCACCGGCGCGGCGATCGTGCGCGGCGTGTCGATCACGTCGGCGCCGAGCGCGGCCAAGGCGGTCCGCCACGCCGGCTGGGCCTCGAACCCCGCGGGGACGCGCCACTCCTCGTCGCCGTCCCGCCCGCAGCACCAGAGCAGCGCGGGCTGGTCGAGGTCGTCGGAGAGGGTCACGGCGCCGAGCGCAGCCTCGCCTTCGGGCACCGCGACCGCCGTGGGGTGGAGCGCGACGCCTTCCTCGGACACCGTCAGGGCGAACGTCGCGGCGGGGTCCAGCGCCGCCGGCCAGGAAGGCAGCGACGGGAGCAGCTCTTCGCACAGCCACGCGATCGCCGGCACGCCGCCGCGGTGCTCGCTGGCCGCGAACACGGCGTGCAGCCGCGGCGCCTGCGCGTGCAGCGCGACGCACAGCCCGGCGCTGACGAGGGCGAGCCTGCCCGGGACGTCAGGACAGCCGCGCATCGTCCGCCGTCGGTTGTTCGTCGGCCGCGGCGTTGTCCCAGAGCGACGGCACCGCTTCCTCGGGGGCGCCGGCTAGCTGCTCTTCGTCGTGGACGTCGGCGTCCTCGTAGGCCTCGTCGTAGTCGTAGTCGGCTTCGTCGTCGTGCTCGTGTTCGGCGTAGTACTCGTCCGAGTGGCTCGCGAGCGCGGCCGCGGCTTCGCCCTCGGCCAGGTGGGCGCGGTCGCGCAGCGCGCGCCGGATCAGCCAGAGACCGACGAGCAAGGCGGTGGGGATCACGCAGAGCGCGACCTTGTCGGGTGTGCGGCGTGAGCTCCACCACTCGAGGGCGCGCGCGCCGAACGCCTCGGCGTCCGCGGTCGCGCGCTCCAGCTCACCCTGCGACGCGGCGCCGCCGCCTCGGAGCTGCTGGATCGCGACCTCGATCAGCGGCAGGAGCTGAGCGTCTTCACGCGTCAGGCGCGCTTCGAGGGCGGCGAGGGAGCGCGGCGCGTTCAGCTCCGTCAATCGCGTGATGGCGTAGCGGCGCAGCAGCGGCGCCCGGTGGCCGAGTACGGCGATGAGCGCGGTTGTCTCGCGGCGCGCGTCGAGCTGCGGCGACAGCTCCTGGAAGGCGTAGGCGAGCGCCTCACCGCAGGCGGGCGCGTCGGTCCGGTCCAGCGCCGTCGCCATGCGCAGCAGGTGCTGCGAGGCCCCCAGATCGGCGAGCGCCACCAAGGCGGCGCGGGCGTCGGTCGCGTCCTGGTCGCCTCCCCGGGTCGCGGCGGCGTGAACGACGCGGAGCAGCGGCTCGATCGCGGTCGGTCGCTGCAGCGCTCCGAGCAGGTTGGCCGCGACGGTGCGCACCGCGCGGTCGGGGTCTTCGAGCGCGCGCAGCGCCGTGGTCGTCGAGCTCGGGTCCCGCCGCTGCAGGAGTCCGTGCAGCCCGTGCAGCCTCGCCGCGGCGTGCGGGCTCTCCGCGGCCACGCGCGGCAGGGCCTCGACGTGGCTGGGGTTGCGGCTGTTCGCCAGCAGCCAGGCGGCGCGGGCCGCGATCACTTCGTCCTCGTGGAGCGCCAGGCTGGTCAGCGCGGCGGCGTCGGCATACTCGCCGGCGGCTTCGAGCTGGGCGAGCTGGGCGCGCGGAGGCTGCGCCGGCGTGACACCCGCCGCCGGACCTTGCGGGACGACGAGCGCGAACAGACAGATTTCGATCAGACCCATAACAGCCTCTCTCTCCCGGGTCGTCATCGGCTGGACGACCGGGGCTGCTGCAGGCCAGATCCCGGGGTGTACGGATCTGCGACGGGTCCCCGGCGCGGGCCGCGCCGCGAGCCGTGGGGCGGCGCGCGCCTACTGGCTCAGCAGCGCGTCGACGGCGCCGGTGAGGCTCTTCATGCCGCCGCGCGCGCCGAGCTCTATCGCGGCGGCCTTGTCCATGCCATCGAGCCAACACGCCTTCAGCGCCAACATGGCGCCGACGCGGTTGCTCGACTTGCAGCTGACCAGCACCAGCTCGTCCCCGTAGCCGTCGAGCTTCGCTGCGAACGCCTCGACGTTCTCTCGCGTCAGGCCCGCGCCGCCGGCGATCTCCAGCCGTTCGAAGCCGACGCCGGCCGCTGCGGCCCGCGCTTCCTCCCAGCCGGTGCCGCTCTCGCTCGCGACCCGGAGGTGCAGGACGCGGGTGACGCCGGCCGCCTTCAGCGCGTCGAACTGGGCCTCGGTCGGCTGTCCCGAGCAGAGCACGTTCGGCAGCGGTCGGGACAGGTTGCGAACGCCCAGCGCGGGGGCGTCGCCGTGGGGCGAGGACTCGTCCGGGCTGGGGGAGCTGCAGGCAGGTAGCGTCAGGGCCGCCGCGAGGCACAGGAGTCGAAGCATGCCAAGAGCGATACCCGATCGCGGCCTGGGAGCGAACGCCGAGCCGGAACGAACCGGGAGGTTGCGCCGGTCTCGTCGACGCGGGATGGTCGCCGCATGCTCGCGTCCGTTCCACGTGTCCTCGCCGCGCTGGCGTTGGCCGCGCTCGCGCCCGCTCAGCAGACCGACTGGCTGCTGGATCCGTCTCCCTACCGCGCGCGGCTGCGCGAGGAGGGCGATCAGCTGGTCCTCGAGAACGGCCTGATCCGGCTCCGGATCCAGCAGGAGCCGCTGGCGTTGGTCGGGTTCGAGCAGCTGACCGCGGGCCAGCAGCTGCTGCGCGCCGCCGCGCCGCTCGGTGAGTTCACGGTGGACGGAGCGGTCGAGCGGGTGGGTGGCCTGATCGGCCAGCCCAACCGGGCCTTCCTGCTGCCCGAGTGGCTGGAGCAGATGGCGCGCGATCCCGCGGCGATCCCCGGGCCGGCGCGTGTGCTCGGCGACGGGGACATCGCCGCGCGGATCGACTGGCGCCAGACCCGCCACGCGAGCCCGCGGGCCGTCTGGCCGCCGCGCGGTCGCCACGTGAGCTGGCGCGTCGACGCCGGCGACCACGAGGTGGTGGTTCACCTCCAGGTCTACGACGGGTTGCCGCTGTTCTGCCACTGGTTGGAGTGGCGCAACACCGGCGACCGGTCGCGCACGATCGACCGCTTCACGTCGCTGCGGCTGCCGGTGGTCGAAGCCGAGTCCCGGGTCGAGCCGCAGCGCACGGGCGTGATGCTGCCCAACCTCTACGTCGAGACCGACTTCAGCTTCCACGCGATGACCGGCGCTGACGGCAGCTCGCACTGCGTGCGCTGGACCACGGACCCCGAGTTCGGGACGCAGGTCAACTACCGCAAGGAGACGCTCTGCGTTCTCGACGTCGGCCCGGAGCTCGGGCCGTCGCAGACGGTGGCGCCTGGCGGGACGTTC
>JBMHDP010000195.1:0-7538 GCA_049889335.1 Planctomycetota bacterium | reverse complement strand
ACACCGCGCCGTCCCCGGGCCCGGCGACGGCGACCGTGGGCCCCGGAGGCGTCCGAGGCTGTCTGGAAGCCGCGCACCGCTCCGCCCGCACCGAGGAGCAGCGCGCGGTCGTCAGCCTGCGAGGAGCCGAAGGCGCCAGCTTGACGCTGCGCCTCCCCGACGGGCCGCACGCCTGTGTGCTCGTCATCGACGGCCGCGTCGAGCGGCCAGGCGCCCGCGAGAAGAAGTTCTAGGAGGCCCCAGCGGCGGACGCACTCGGTAGTCGCAGGCCAAGACGAGCTCGTGGTCGTCGTCAAGTGAGGCGTCGTCGCGCCCTCGAGCCGTGCGGGGCGCGGCGCGTTTGTGCGCGCGGCGAGGGTTACCTACGCTCCGGGCAGGAGCTGACGCGATGATCCCCTACGAACCGAAGCAGTGGTGGCGGGTGCTGTTCGACTTCCAGCGCAGCCCGGTGTTCCGGACCCTGATCCTCGACGTGCTGATCGCCGGGGCCTGGGCCGCGCTGGTCGTGTGGATCGAGACCGACGTGTTCGACTTCGCGGTGCCGCTCGGCCCGGCGTTCCTGTCGATCCTCGGCATCATCCTCGGCCTGCTGCTCGTCTTCCGGACCAACACGGCCTACGACCGCTGGTGGGAAGGCCGCAAGATCTGGGGAGCGCTCGTCAACGTGTCGCGCGGCCTCGCGCACCAGCTCGACGCCCAGCTCGTGCACAGCGCGCCCGAGCGCCGCGAAGCGTACGCCGAGCACCTCGCCGAGTTCCCCGTGCTGCTCAAGGAGCACCTCCGCAAGCCGCGGGACTACCACGGCGAGCACGAACCCAACCGCCTCTTGACCATGCTGCACCGCGACGTGCAGCAGGACATCCAGGCAGGCAACCTGGACGACGCCGCGCGCATCACGCTGCAGCCGCTGCTGCAGGCCTTCGACGACGTGCTCGGCAAGTGCGAGCGGATCCGCAAGACGCCGATCCCGTTCAGCTACTCGTCCTACGTCAAGCAGTTCGTCGTGCTCTACGCGCTGATGGTCCCGTTCGCGCTCGTGAAGGACTTCGGCTACGGCGCGGTGATCGCGTCGATGTTCTCGTTCTTCGCGACGATGGGCCTGGAGCTGCTGGCCAACGAGATCGAGGAGCCGTTCGGGACCGACCCGAACGACCTGCCGCTGACGGCGATCGGCGAGACGATCGCCCGGGACGTCCGGCAGATCCTCAGCGCGCCGCTGGCCTAGGCGTCCGGCAGCCGTCAGCCCAGCTTCCAGCCGGCCAGCGCGCCGGTCGAGTCGCCGATCCGGTCTGCCTGCACCCCCATGCCGCGCGCCAGCGAGAGCCACAGGTTGGCGATCGGGGTGCCGGGCGCGTGCCGGACGTGGCCGGCGGGCTCGAACAGCCCGCCCCCTGAGCCCGCGATCAGCGTCGGCAGGTTGGTGCACTGGTGCAGCATGCCGCTGCTGAGGCCCGCCCCGAGCAGGAACACCGTGTGGTCGAGCAGCGAGCCGTCGCCCTCGTCGATCGCGTCCATCTTCTGCGCCAGCGTGACGAACTGCTGGACGTGGAAGCAGTCGATCTGCTCCAGCTGCGCCTTGACCGCTGGGTTGCCCTGCTCGTGGGTCCAGCCGTGGTGACGCGCCGGCTTGTCGAACAGGCCCTCGTAGACCAGCGGGGTGTCCCAGCGCTCGGGCGCGACCATCAGCGTGGCCACGCGGGTGAGGTCGGTCTGCAGCGCGAGCACCAAGAGGTCCCCCATCACCTGGATGTACTGGCCGCGCGGCATCTTGGTGCGGTCCCCGGGCCGCGCCGCGCCGACGCCCTCGAGGTCGTCCTGGCGCTGCGTGATGCGCTCGATCTGCCGCTCGACGGCGCGGACCGCGTCCAGGTACTCGTCGAGCTTGCTTTGGTCCCGTCGACCCAGCTTCGGCTGCAGGTCCTTGGCGTCTTGCAGCACCAGGTCGAGCACGCTGGCGTTCGCCTGGTGCTGCTCGACGGCGAACAGGCGGTCGAACACCCGGCGCGGGTCCTTCATCGAGCGCGCGACGTGGCCGTGCCCGTACCAGGAGATGTTGTCGAAGTAGACGGACTCGCGGTTGTCGCGGTAGGCGTTGCAGGACAGCTCCAAGGAGCGGAACGCCGTGTGCTCCCCGGTGACGTCGGCGATCACCTGGTCGACGGTGCGCTTCAAGGGGTACCCCGCCGGGGACAGCTCCTCGGGGCGCGCCGTGCTCAGGTAGCAGGTCGACGCCTGCGCGTGGCCGTCGGTGCCCGGCGTCTTCACCCGGTCGAGGCCGGTGTGCAGCGTGATCTTGTCGCGCAGGACCTCGGCGGGCTGCAGGGTCTGGCTGAACGTGAAGTCCCGGCCGACGCCGGTCGGCGCCCACTTGTCCTGCACGTAGCCGTTGGGCGTGTAGAGCGCCGCGAAGCGGCGCGGTCCGGGGCCACGGTCGGCGCGGCGCGGCCGCATCACGTCGAGGTACGGCAGGGCGAGCATGGCGCCGCAGCCGCGCAGGAAGGTGCGCCGCGGCATCGCCCGGTTGCGCAGGATGTTCACTTCGATGCTCCTCGGTCCGCGCGCTGCGCGGCCTTGTTCCGGAACGGATGGCTCACCACGACCTCGGTGAGCACGGTGGTGATGCGACCGCCGTCGGCGAGCGCGCACGCGACGACGCGGTCCACCGCGGGCTCGTCGCCGACGCGCAGCCCGCGCCCCAGCGCGTAGCTCATCAGGTGCTCGACGAAGGCGCGCACGAAGCGCGCCGGCCGCGCGAGCAGCGCGTCCTTGAACTCCTCGACGGTGGCGAACTCCGCCTCGCCGAACAGGACGCCGCCGGCGTCGATCGGCAGGCCGCCGCGATAGACGTCGCGCCACCGCCCGACCGGGTCGTAGTTCTCCAGCGCGAAGCCCAGCGGGTCGATGCGCGCGTGGCAGCTCGCGCAGTCCTGCTGCGTGGCGTGCAGGGCGAGCCGCTCGCGGATCGTCAGCCCCGCCGCGGCCAGCGCCTCGTCGTCGGCCTCGATCTCCGGCACCGCGTCGGGCGGCGGCGGCGGCGGGTCGTTCAAGAGCACCGTCGCCACCCAGGCGCCGCGCTTGATCGGGCTGGTGCGCAGCGGCGTCGAGGTCATCGTCAGCGTCGCCGCCGTGGTGACCACGCCCCCCTCGCGCCGCGACGGCAGGACCCGGCGCCGGAACACCAACGCGCCGGTGCCGAAGCGGTCGCGGTTGCCGCGGCCGTGGAACGGGTCCTCGGGTCGGCGGTACCACGCCTCCAGCTCGTCGGAGCGGTAGGCGTAGCGGCTGTCGACCAGCAGCAGCACCGAGCGGTCCTCGACCAGGATGCTCTCGAAGAGCAGCAGCGGCTCGATCATCGACTGCAGGCCGAACTTCCACTGCTCGCAGCCGATCCGCGCGTAGTAGGTCTCGAAGCGGTCGAAGTCCGGCACCGCGGTGACCAGCTGGTCGAGGCGCAGCCACTGGCGCGCGAAGTTCTCGGCCAGCGCGCGGCACCGCTTGTCGAGCAGCATGCGCTCGACCTGCGCGCGCAGCCCTTTCTCGCTGCGCAGCAGCCCGTCGCGCGCCGCGGCGAGCAGCGGTGCGTCCGGGATGCTGCTCCACAAGAACAGCGCTAGGCGCTGGGCCAGCTCGTAGTCGTCCAGCGGCGCGCGCGCCGCGCCTGGATCGGGCGCGCGCTCGACCACGAAGCAGAACTTGGGCGAGGCCAGCACCGCGCCGACGACGGCCTTCATCGCATCCGTGTAGGAGCCGGTGCGCTCCCACTCGCGCGCGTGGAAGGCGGCGTAGCGCGCCACGGTCTCGTCGTCGACCGGCCGCCGGAAGGCCCGCTCCAAGAACGGCCGCAGCCGCGCGGACACCGGCGCCTGACCCGGCTGGAAGAAGCGCTCGAACAGGCGCGTGTACTGATCGAACTCGGGCGCAGCGGGGATCGAGCGACCGAGCTTGAGCAGGCTCTCGAGCAGGATCGTCGACATGCCGAGCTCCTCGCCGCGGTTGTTGAAGCCGTGCTCGGACTGCAGGTCGATGGCGTAGGGGTCGACGCCGGTGAGGATCCGCTGCTCGATCTGGTTCTTGCCGAGCGTGCGGTTGCTGACGCGCACGCTGCGCGGCATCCGGCCCGACGCCGGGTCGAAGTGCGCGTCCCCGCGTACCACCTTCTCGGGCAGCGCGAAGACGTCGCCGTCGAGCTCCAGCAGGTCGCGGACCGCGTTGTTGTACTCGTAGCGCGTGAACCGCCGCATCGTGACCGGCGCCAGCGCCGCGGCGGCCGCCACCTCGCCGACCAGGTCCTCGAAGTAGGCCCCGAGCCTCGCGCGGTCTGCGCGGCTCGGCTGCGGCTCTTCTGCGGGCGGCATCTCGGCCGAGGTCACGACGTCGGCGAGCGCCCGCAGCAGCTCGGGGTCCTCGCGCAGCGCAGCGGGAGAACCCAGCGCCGCGAGGTCGACGTCGCCCTCGACCGCGCCTTCGCCGCCGTGGCAGCGCAGGCAGTGCCGCTCCAGCAAGGGGCGGACCTCGCCCCACGCGGCGACGCGCGACAGCGCCGCAGGCGGCGCTCTGACCTCAACGCCCGAGGGAGCCGCTGCCGCGGCCGGCGCAGGCTCCAGGCAGGCGAGGTCGACGTAGTCGAGGCCGAGCAGGTAGCGGTCGCCGGCGTAGGCGCGCGCCTGCTCGTTGGCGCCGAGCAGCTCGAAGCGGAGCTCGTGCTCGCCGGGGGCCAGCTCGTGCTCGCCCAGGTCGAGCGGCGCCAGCAGCTCGACGCGCGGCGTGAACAGGTCGACCTCCTCCAGCAGCTGCTGGCCGTCGAGCCAGACCGCGAAGCGGCCGTAGTCCGGCGCCGTGGTGAGCTGCAGCCGCAGGCGGTGGCGCCCGCCGCGCTCGACCGGGAGGCTGGTGGTCATGCGCTCGGTGACCTTACCGTCCCACAGCAGGTGCGCGTCGCCGCTCCACTGGGGCCCGAAGCTGCGCATGCCCTGCATGCGCGACGTGCCGCGCATCGGCAGGAACTCCCCCTCGAGCCGCTCCGCCGCCCCGCCCACGGGCGCCCGGCCGCGCACGGCGTGGTGGTCGAAGCCCTGCGCGCGTGCAGCCCCCGCGATCGCCGAGGCGACGCACACCAACGTCATCAGACCGAGCGAGGAGGCGTGGAGCATGAGCGCGCGCGAACGGCGCAGGCGCACGATACCTGAGACCGCCGAACCCCGCCCGGACGATCCGCCCTGCCGTCCGCGCCGCCCGCCGCGCGTGCGCTGCCAAGGCGCCCTGGGCACATCTGGCCCCCGCCCCTTGACCAGCGGCCCCTGGGCTAAACAATGCTTGCCCGACATCGCGGCGTCGCCACGCCCGACCCCCCTCTCGACAGCCCGCCCAACGGCGCTCTGCCCAAGCTCATGAAACCACTCGTCATCCTCGGCGCCGGCAAGATCGGCCGCATGGTCTGCCACTTCATGTCCCAGTGCGGCTCCTACGACGTCCGCATCGGCGACGCTTCGCAGGCCGCCATCGACCACGTCAAGGAGCAGTTCGAGGGCGTCGACGGCCAGGTCGTCGACTTCTCGGACGCCAGCTCGGTCGAGGCGATCCTGAAGGGCGCCTGGGCCGTCATCAGCTGCGCGCCGTATCACTGCAACCTGATCATCGCCGAGCGCGCCAAGGCGCACGGCGTGCACTACTTCGACCTGACCGAGGACGTCGAGGTCACCGCGCAGGTCAAGAAGCTGGCCGAGGGCAGCGGCTCGCTGTTCGCGCCGCAGTGCGGCCTCGCGCCGGGCTTCATCACCATCACGGCCAACCACCTGATGCAGTCGATGACCGAGGTGAGCGACCTGCGCCTTCGCGTCGGCGCGCTGCCGCGGTTCCCGTCGAACCGCCTGCAGTACAACCTCACCTGGTCGACCGAGGGGCTGATCAACGAGTACTGCAACCCGTGCGAGTCGGTCGAGAACGGCGAGCTGACCACGGTCCCGCCGATGGAGCAGCTCGAGCACATCACGATCGACGGCGTCGAATACGAGGCGTTCAACACCTCGGGCGGCCTCGGCACCCTGGCGATCACGCTCAAGGACCGGGTCAAAAACGTCAACTACAAGACTATGCGCTACCCCGGCCACTGCGAGCTGATGAAGTTCCTGCTGCACGACCTGCAGATGCAGGACGACCAGGAGTCGCTCGGTCGGATCTTCGACAAGGCGCTGCCCGCGACCTTCCAGGACCAGATCGTCATCTTCGTCAGCGCGACCGGCCAGTACCGCGGCCGCCTCGCCGAGCGCACCTACGCCAAGACGATCTACCACCAGGAGATCGACGGCAGGAACTGGAGCGGCATCCAGATCACCACCGCCGCTGGCGTCTGCGCCATCGTTGACATGCTGCAGGCGGGCCAGCTGCCCGACCAGGGCTTCCTCAAGATGGAGGACGTCGACTACGACCAGTTCCTGCAGAACCGCTTCGGCAAGTACTACGCCTAGGCGGCGCCGGAACGCAGTCCCGCGCTGGCGGTAGGACCGGCGGCGCGCCATCATCGGCGCGCCATGACGAAGTTCCCTCTGCTCTGCGCGATGATGTTCCTCCAGTTCTTCGTCTGGGGGGCCTGGTATGTGACCGCCGGCACCTTCGTGCCGGCCATGGGCTGGGAGCAGTCGACGACCGGCTGGGTCTACTCGGCGGGGCCGATCGCGGCGATGATCTCGCCGCTGTTCCTCGGGCTGATCGCCGACCGGTTCTTCGCCTCGCAGCGGGTGCTCGCGACGATGCACCTGCTGGGCGCCGTGATCATGCTCGTGCTGATCCCGGGCGCGATCGAGGCGAAGGACGCGACCTACTTCGAGTGGTACGTGCTCGCCTACATGCTGTGCTACATGCCGACCCTCGGCCTGTCGAACACGGTCGCGTTCACCCACATCGACAACCCGGAGAAGCAGTTCCCGATCGCGCGGGTCTTCGGCACCCTCGGGTGGATCGCGGCGGTCACGCTGGTCAGCAAGGGGCTCGACGCCGACACCAAGCCGGTGATGTTCCTGGTCGCGGGCTACAGCTCGATCGTGATGGCCGCGCTCAGCTTCGTGCTGCCGCGCACGCCCCCGCCGCTCGCCGGCAAGCAGGTCGGGATCGCCGAGACGCTCGGGCTCGGCGCGCTGGAGCTGATGAAGCGCCCCGCCTTCGTCGTCTTCCTGCTGTGCTCGTTTTTGATCTGCATCCCGCTCGCCGGCTACTACAGCTTCGGCAACCAGTTCGCCGGGACCGTCTGGTCGAACGCGGGCTTCTACATGTCGTTCGGCCAGTGGGCGGAGGTCTTCTTCATGCTGATCATGCCGCTGTGCTTCGCGAAGCTCGGCGTCAAGAAGATGCTCGCCATCGGCATGGCCGCGTGGGTCGTGCGCTACGGCCTCTGGAGCTTCGGCGCCGGCGCCGAGCCCGTCGCGTGGATGGTGCTCGGCGGCATCCTGCTGCACGGCATCTGCTACGACTTCTTCTTCGTCACCGGCCAGATCTACGTCGACCAGCAGGCGCGCCCCGAGATCCGCGGTCAGGCGCAGAGCTTC
>JBMHDP010000194.1:0-2948 GCA_049889335.1 Planctomycetota bacterium | reverse complement strand
GCGCGTTCGCCGCCGAGCGGCTGCGCGACGAGCAGGCCGGTGTGCAGGCGCGCGCGGTGGGCGCGGGCGGGGGGGGGGGGGGGGCGTGCGAGGAGGGGGGGCTCGACTCCGGCGGCGGCGCGGGCGCCGCCGCGCGCCGCTACGTCGCGCGCTTCGGCGCGCGCGAGGTGCTCTGCTACGACCGCTCGTCGCAGGCGAGCGCGTTCGCCGCCGAGCGGCTGCGCGACGAGCAGGCCGGTGTGCAGGCGCGCGCGGTGTCGAGCGCGCGCGACGCCGCGCCGGACGTCGTGCTGATCAGCCACGTGCTGAGCGAGCTCGACGCGCGCGGCCTGCAGCAGCTGGAGGACCTGCTGGCGCGGACCTCGCGGGTGCTCTGGGTCGAGTCGGGCAACCGTCCGGTCGCGCGGGCGCTGGCCGCGGTCCGGGACCGGCTCTGCGGACCGTTCACGGCGGTCGCGCCGTGCCCGCACCAGGCAGGCTGCCCGACGCTGCTCGACGAGGACAACTGGTGCCACTTCTTCGCGAGCCCGCCGGCGGAGGTGTTCACCGACGGCGACTGGGTGAAGACCGCGCGGAGCCTGGGGATCGACCTACGGTCGCTGCCCTACGCCTTCGTGGCGCTGGACCGGAGCCCCGGGCGCGTCGGCGCGCGCGCGCGGCGCGTGCTCGGGCGGGCGTCGATCAACCCGGTCGTCGCGACCGCGCAGGCCTGCGGGCTCTCGGGGCTGGAGCGCGTCGAGGTGACCAAGCGCGCCGACCGCGGGCTCTGGCGCGCGCTGAAGAAGCGCCCCGACGCGGTCGACGAGCTGCTGGGAGACCGCGGCTGATCCGCCGCGACCTGCGGCCGCGTTCCTGGCAAGATGCAGGGGTGTCCCGAGGAGCCCCCGACGCTGCGCTGATCGACCCCGCCGACGTCTGGCCCGCTGGCGCCAGCGCCGCGGCGTTCGACCTGATCGACGTCCGCGCGCCCGTGGAGGTCGCGCGCAACGCGCTGCCCGGCGCGGTTCACCTGCCGATCCTGACCGACGACGAGCGCCGGCAGGTCGGCGCCTGCTATCACCAGCAGGGCCAGGCGGCCGCCGTCGAGCTCGGGCTGGCCCTGACCGCCGCGCACCGCGAAGCGCGCGTCGCCAAGTGGCGGAGCGCCGCGGCCGCAGCTGCGCGTCCGAGCGCGTTGACCTGCTGGCGCGGCGGGGACCGGAGCGGCATCGCGCAGCGCTGGCTCGACGGCGCGCTGCCCCGGGTCCGCGGCGGCGCCAAGGCGCTGCGGCGCTACCTGACCTCGAGCCTGCTCGAGCACATCGAGCGGCGCCGCTTCGTGGTCGTCGCGGGGCTCACCGGCGCAGGTAAGACCGAGGCGCTGCACGCGGTCGCCGCGGCGGCGCCCGCGGGCGTGGACGTGCTCGACCTGGAGGCCTGCGCGCGCCACCGTGGCAGCGCGTTCGGGGGTCACGGTGAGCAGCAGCCGGCGCAGGCGACCTTCGAGAACCGGGTCGCCCTGTCGCTCCACCTTGGCGCGGCGCCGCTGGTGCTGGTCGAGGACGAGGCCCGGCACGTCGGCCGCGTGCTGCTGCCCAAGGAGCTCTGGCAGCGCATCAAGCGCGCACCCCTGGCGCTGCTCGACGGTCCCGACGACGAGCGGGTCGCGCGCATCGCCGCGGAGTACGTGTTCGAGCCGTCCGCCAGGGAGCCGCGCGCGGCCGTCAAGGCGCGCCTGTTGGCCTCGGTGCACAAGCTGCACAAGCGCCTCGGCGGCGCGATGGCGAAGGCGTGCGTCGAGGCCATCGAGGACGCCGACCACGACGTGCGCTGGCTGACCGTGGAGGCTCACGACCCGTGGATCCGGCCGCTGCTGGTGGACTACTACGACAAGCACTACCGCCAGGAGCTGGCGCGCTACCCTCGCGAGGTCGTCTTCCGCGGCGACATCCCGGCGCTGGTCGCGTGGCTAGCGCGCGGCGACGCCTGAGCCTGCCCCGATCGGATCGGCGCGGTTGCCGGCAAAAGCAGTGGCGCGCGCGCCCGAGATGGCGAAGCTGCCTGCATGGCAAGCGCATCCGCCCGTCACATCCTCGTCGACTCCGAACAGAAGTGCCTCGACCTCAAGGCCGAGATCGCAGGCGGCGCCTCGTTCGAGGACCTCGCCAAGCAGCACTCGTCGTGCCCGTCGGGTCAGCGGGGCGGCGCGCTCGGCACCTTCAGCCCGGGCCAGATGGTCAAGGAGTTCGACACGGTGGTCTTCAACGAGGCCGTCGGCGAAGTGCACGGCCCGGTGAAGACCCAGTTCGGCTACCACCTGATCGAGATCACCGAGCGCTCGTAGCGCCGGCGCCCGCAGCCGACCGGACCTCAGAGGCGCGCGAGGGCTTCGCGCGTCATGCGGCGCGTGTAGTCGTGGATCTTCCAGTGGTCGGGCGCCCAGCCGTCCAGGAAGCGGTGGAAGTCGGCCCAGGCGGCGGGGTAGAGCGCCCGCCACTCGCGCTCGACGCCGGCGACGTCGGCGCCCGACGGCAGCCGCGCCCGGAGCGCCTCGAAGTAGACGTCCAGCAGCTCGTCGGCGCGCCGCTCGCACGCCGCGTCGTCGAGGCAGCTGGAGAGGAAGTAGGCCACGTCCTGCACGCCGCAGCCGCCGCCGACATACTGGAAGTCGACCGCAGCGACGTCGTCTGCGGCGAAGCAGAAGTTGGCGACCTTGGCGTCGCCGTGCACCCACGTCCGGTGCGCGCAACCGCGCAGCGCCGCGTCCAGGCGCGGGGCGGCGTCGCGCAGCGCGCGGTCCTGCATCGCGGCGAGCTCGTCCTGACGCGTGCCGAGGTGCCAGTAGGTGCCGGTCGGCCACAGCCCGCGCGGCGCGCGGCCGAGGTGCGCCGCGTGGAACGACGCCAGCCAGCCCAGGCACCGCGCGAGCTCGGCGTCGTCGAGCGCCTCGCGGCGGCCGCCGTAGCCGG
>JBMHDP010000193.1:0-15350 GCA_049889335.1 Planctomycetota bacterium | reverse complement strand
TCAGCCACAGCGCCCCCGACGCGGCTGCCGCGCCCAGGACGGCGCCGACGCGCGCGGGCAGCGCGCCGAGGCGCTCCAGCGACGAGACCGACGCCAGCGCCGCGACGCCCCACACGAGCCACGCGGTGCCGTTGGGGTCGCGCCACAGCGTCGACGGGAGCGGCGGCCAGTCCTTGAGCAGGCCGTAGGCGACATAGAGGCCGAGCGCCGCGGCGAGCGGCAGCAGGCGCGCCCCCCACAGCGACACGAGCAGCAGCGCCGCCAGGATCGGCGGCAGCGCGCCCTTGAGCAGCGCGACCGGGTCCACGCTACTGGGCCTGGACCAGCTCGAGGCTGAGGACCAGCTTGACCTCGTCGCTGAGCACGTTCTTCGCGAGCCCGTAGTTCATGCCGAACTTGGAGCGCATCACCGAGAACTCGGCGAGGTAGCCGCGCCGCTTGCCGCGGAACTCGCCGTCGCCCGTCCACTTGACCGGGATCGTGACCGACTGCGTCTCGCCGGCCATCGAGAGGTCACCGGTGACCTCCAGGTCCTTGCCCGACGCCTTGACGGCGGTGCTCTTGAAGGTGATCTCCGGGTTCTCCTTGGCGTTGAAGAAGTCCGGCGACTTGAGGTGGCCGTCGCGCTGCTCGTTGTTGCTGTCGAGCCCCTCGACCGGGATCGTCAGCGCGACGCTTGCCTCCTGCGGCGCGGACGGGTCCAGGGTGACCTTGCCCTCGACGCGGTCGAAGGTGCCGAGGAACCACGCCGCGCCCGCGTGCTTGCAGCCGAACACGCAGCTGCTGTGCCCGGCGTCGACCGTCCAGTCGTTCGGTCCGGCTGCGCAGAGGTCTGACGCGACCTCTGGCGAAGTCGTCGTGGTCATCATCGGGGCCGCCGCGGCGACCAGGAGAGCGGGCAGGAGCAGGAGCGTCTTCATGGGTTGGGATCCGGTAGTTGGGCGGACATTTCAGCCACGATCGGCGCTCAGGCAAGCCGGGCAGTCGTCCCGTCGCTGCAACACCGCGCCGCCGCCGCGGCTCACGGGAGCGCCCGCCCCAGCTCAGGGTCCTCGCCGCCCTGTTCGAATTCCCCGATCCGGAAGACGAGGTCGCGGTAGTTGCGCACGTCGAGCACCGCCAGCGACTGGACCGCGCGCAGCGCCAGCACGTCGCGGCGGACCGCCGGGCCGTGGCGATAGACGTCGCGCAGCACCGCGCGCGCCGCGTCTCGCGGCAGCACCCCAGCAGGCAGGCGGCCCCAGGCGTCGAGCACGCCGCGCGTGCCGCGGTGATCCGTCGAGTACGCGAACCGCAGCGCGCGGCGCTCCGCCTGCGAACGGTCCTGCCCGTGGCGCTCGAGCCAGACGTCGACGGGGTGGCGAAAGAACACGCCCCGCACGCCGCCCCAGAGCCGCGCGGCCAGCGAGCGCCGCCCAGCGAGCTCGACCAGCGTCGGCAGCACCTCGGACTGCCAGCGCGCAGCGGACATCAGCGTGCGGGCGTCGCCCTTGTCGGTGATCCACGCGCAGGTCACCGCCAGCTCGCCGGCGCGACGGCGGGCCGGGTCGGCAGCGCCGTCGTCTGCGAAGTCCGGCAGCTCCTCGAGCGCCGCGTGCAGCGCGGCGACGCGGCGACGGACGAGCTCGGCGTCGTCGCGCAGCTGGACGGACTCCCGCTCGCGCAGGTGCAGGAAGCGCAGGTCACGCTCCAGCTCGGGGTCCTCGACGTCGTCGAGCTCGCGCGTCCACCCCACCGGCGCGCCCGAGTAGACCGGGTCTAGCTTGAGCCGCAGCCGGATCGCCGCGAGCAGGCCCGGCGCCTTCATGCGGTGGATCTTGCGCAGCGCGACCGCGAACGGCGCCTCGCCGATCTCCCGACGCTGCATCGCGAGGTCGGGGTCGAGCACCTCGCGCACGATCTGGCGGACCTTGGAGACCACCCAACCGAGCGTGCGGAAGAACCGCCACACCAGCAGCAGCGGCGCCAGCAGCACCCGGCCGTGCGACAGGCGCGTCTCGTAGAACCGCAGCGGGTTGAAGCTGCGCTGGCTCTTGGGGAGGTGGTTGACCGGCCGCGTGCCGAAGATCTCCCGGATCATCGTGCGCCGGTCGAAGCGCACCGTCTCGAGCACCTCTTCGCCGAAGACCGCCGCCAGGTGCCGGTCGCGCTCCTCGTCGCCGCCGAGGAAGTCCAGCGCCGTGAACTCGGTCGTCGGATACGCGTCGACTTGCGCGTCCTCCTTGCGGTCCTTCGCGGAGCGGCCCCCGCGCGGGTCCCGGCGCCGCTCCAGCCAGCGCTGCATGTTGGCGAGCGCCTCGGGCTCGGCGTAGGGCTGCTGCGCCAGCGGGATGCAGAAGCTGTTGTAGCCGGCGATCCGCTTGGCGGCCTCGACCGCGATCGACTCGGTGATGAACCGGAACCACAGGTACGGCCCTGTGAACAGCGAGCCGTCGTCGAGCTTGAGCCTGCGCAGCTGCTTCTTCTGCGCGCGGTCCATCGAGAGGAACTCCGCGCGCAGGTTCTCGAGCGACTGGTTGGCGAGCAGCTGCTCGGTCGTCTTGACGTCGCTGATGTGCAGCGGCGCGCCGTCGAGGAAGTGCAGATAGAGCAGCGCGATCCGGTTGCTGTCGAGGCAGACGTGGTTTGGCGCGACGGTGGTCTCGACCGGCACGCCGGTCCTGGCGCTCACCAGCTGCTGCTCGAGCAGGTGCTGGGCGTGGACCCGGTTGATCGGGTCGTGGAACACGCGCTGGGTCAAGAACTCCAGGTCCCGCTGCTCGTAGCGCGACTGGACCCGCTCGAGCTGCGAGATGAAGTGGGCCTCGCTGGTCAGCCGGTAGTTGTCCGACGCCTGGCCCGCCAGCCGCTTCATCCAGTGGCCCAGCAGCAGGAACACCATGCAGACGCTGCCGAGCAGGATCAGCGGCAGCCCGACGATCTTGTTGAGGAACTCGCCGACGTCGGTGCCGCGCAGCAGCCGGTTGAACAGCAGGAACAGCCCGCCGAACAGCACCAGGCGCACCGCCGGGCGCTGGGTCGCCTTGACCATCGCGGTCGCGACGCGGTCGAGGATCTGCGGGCCGGTGACGATCCCGTGCAGGTCCGCGAAGAACAGCATCCGGCTGTGCCAGGACTCCATCCAGTCCGCGACCCGGCGACCGAGCGCGACGATGCGCTCCTCGGCGCTGCTCGGCAGCGGGTGCACCGCGACGCGGCGGATCAGCGGCAGCCAGCGGACCGGCACCGCCGACAGCACCCGGACCACGCGGTCGAGCGCCTGCACGTCGCCGCGCTTGAGGTAGCGGCCGATGTCCTGCGCGCGCAGCGACCACAAGAACTCGATCGCGTCGCCGATGGCCACGTCGCGCACGGCGGCGTGGCTGGTCGTCACGGGGAACGGGTGCGCCTCGGTCGCCGCGAGCGCCTCGCGCGCCTGCTCGACGCGCTCCTGGAGCATCGCGCGTCGCTCGTCCCGGGCCAGCAGCGAGACCAGCTCGTGCTCGCGGCGCAGCGCCGCGAACGCCAAGGCGCGCAGGTCGTCCTCGCGCGCCGTGCGCTGCACCTCGGCGGCGGCCGGCACGAACACGAACTCCCGGCTGAGCAGCTGCGAGAACCGCGCCGCCAGGCCGTCGAGCCCGCGCACCAAGAACAGCAGCAGCCGCGCCGAGCGCAGCAGCGGGCGCAGCGCCTGCACGTAGCGCGCCGCCCACGTCACGCGCATCAGGCGCAGCATGCGCAGCAGCAGCAGGTTGTCGCCCCCGCCGGGCAACGTCGCGACCGGCAGCAGGAACAGCACCGAGGGCACGGCCGGCACCAGGTCGGTCAGCGCGTTGCGCCAGAACCAGCTCCAGCGCGACGGGTGCAGCAGGAGCTCGAAGACGAAGTCCCCGATGAAGAACAGGCACGCCAGCGCGTCGATCCAGTGGAACGCCGTCAGCTGCGCGGGCGTAAGCTCGACCGCCGCCTCGACGACCAGCGTCACCAGCACGACCAGCAGCAGCACGAAGTTGGTCGTCTCGAGCGCCGTCACGCCGCGCGCGCCGATCCGCCGCTCCAGCCGGCGCGCGAGCTCGCGGTCGTCCGCCGCGCGCAGCAGGCGCCGACCGAAGCGCCGACAGCGGCGCGATTCGGTCCGGTCCGCGAGCTGGTGCAGCAGGCGCCCGGTGCACCGCAGCAGCTCGATCTGCTGCTCGATCGGGACGTCCTCGACCGCCGACGTCAGCAGCGCGAAGCGCTCTCCGACCTCGCCGCCGACCTCGTCGCCCGGCTCGATCTGCGGGACGCCCGCGGCGATGGCCTGCTCGCACCGCGACGCGAGCCCGTGCTCACCGGCAGCGGTCGCGACGGCCTGCGCCTCGGCGAGGTCGAGCAGGACCGCGACCTGCGGCGCGGCCGCGACGAGGTGACGCACCCGCACGGCGAGCCAGTCACGGCGCGACTCCCTGAGGTCCCGCCGCAGCTCGTCGGAGCGGGTGCCGTGGAAGCTCTCCAGCCAGCGCTGCTCGAAGCCCATCAGCTCGGCCTGCAGCGCGTCGCCGGTGACGAGCCGCTGCCGCTCGGCCGCCAGCGCGCGCGCGCCGGCGGCCGGGTCCGACGGGGTGTCGTGCAGCAGCTCGCGCAGGCGGCTCAGGTCGGTGGTGGGATCGAACGACGTCATGCGGCCCCCGGCGTGGCGCCGAATTGTAGACGCGCGCGGGCCGCCGTCACGGGACACGTCGGCGACCGCGCGGGAATCAGGCCGCGCAGCAGGGGCTATACTCGGCGCCCCATGTCGCGACACCTCCCCCTACGAAGCACGGCTGCCGGCCTCGCGGCTGCGGCGCTCGCCGCGGCGCTGCCCTCACAGGGCGCGACCTTCACCAACTTCGGCAGCCCCAGCGGGGACACGTTCGCCGGCCAGCACCTCGCGGTCACCGGACTCCCGCAGCTGGGCAGCACCTTCACCCTCGAGGTCCAGTACGCGACGCCGCCGTTCTTCTGCCTCCAGGTCGTGACGCCGTGGTCGGCCTGGCTGGCGCTCGGCGCCTCCAACCAGAGCTGGCAGGGCCTGCCGCTGCCCGCCTCGCTGCCGCTCGGCTTCGACCTGCTGGTCAGCCCGGACGCCGTCTCGCAGTGGGTGGTCAACAGCAACACGTCGTGCCCTCCTGGAGTCTCCGCGCCGTTCCCGCCGGTCTTCGCGGTCACCGTGCCGAACCAGCCCGGCCTGGTCGGCCTCGCGCTCCACGCCCAGGTCGTCATGGCGCGCTTCGGAGCGCCCGCGGCGGCGCTGCCGCTCGCGACCGACGGCGGGACCGCCACGGTCGGTCTCTGAGCGCGCTCCGCGTGGCCGCCCCACCCCACATGCGCACCGCGGCCTACGTCTACACCGGCTGGCACCCGATCCCCGAGCGGGACGCCTCGTTCCACCCGGGCTTCACCGAGTGGGAGCTGGTGCGCCAGTGCGCGCCGAGGTTCGCCGGGCACGCCCAGCCCAAGGTCCCGCTCCTCGGCGAATACGACGACCGCGACCCCGAGCAAATGGGCCGCAGGCTGACGCTCGCGCGCGACCACGGCGTCGACGCGTTCGTATTCGGCGTGTTCTGGTGCCGCGGCAAGCGCGTCTTCGAGCGCGGCCTCGACGAGGGCTTCCTGGGCGGCCCCGCCGGCGAAGACGTGCCGTTCGCGTGCATGTGGGCCAACCGCATGCCGCGCCGGGTGCTGCCGATCCGGCGCGCCGACGCGCCGGTGCTCGACCCGGCGCGCGCGGTGTCTTCGGACGTCGACGACTTCGTCGCGTTCGTCGCGACGCTCGCCGAGCGCTACTTCTCCCGCTCCAACTACGTGACCGTCGGCGGCCGCAGCTACCTGTCGATCTTCGACGCGACGTTCTTCGTCCAGGAGCTCGGCCTCGACGGCGCGCGAGCGGCCGTCACCGCGGCGCGCGCGTGGCTGCGGAGTCACGGCCACCGCGACCTGCACCTCGCCGCGATCGACCCCAGCGCCGAGGTCGTGCACCAGGTGCGTGAGGTCGGCTTCGACAGCGTCACGCACTACGTCTTCCTGCCCGACTGGAAGGGCCCGTTCGAGCAGGACTACCGGACCTACGCGGAGCTGCGCGCGACGCAGTGGGCGTCGTTCGCCGAGCGGTCGGGGCTGCCCTACATGCCGTCGGTCGCGCCCGGCTGGGACGCCAGCCCGCGCGGCGCGGACTTCGGCAGCAAGCGGCCGGACAAGTACCCGTGGTCGCCGGTCGTCACCGGCGAGCGCCCGGAGCTGTTCGAGGCCGCGCTGCGGCGCGCGCGCGCGTTCCGCTCGCCGGTTCCGTGCGGCGACCCGCTGGTGCTGGTCGCATCGCTCAACGAGTGGAGCGAGGGCCACTACCTCGAGCCCGACGAGCGCTTCGGCTACGGCTGGCTCGAAGCGGTCCGGGCCGCGACGCGCGGGCGAATCCCCGGGGCTTGAGGCATGGTGTCCTGCGCCGCGTGCCCTATTCTTCGCGTCATGCTCGAAACAGGCACGCCTGCGCCGGACTTCTCGGTGCTCGACGACGAGGGCAACACCCGCACGCTCGGCGACTTCGCCGGCAAGACGCTGGTGCTCTGGTTCTATCCCAAGGCCGACACGCCCGGCTGAACGATCGAAGGCAAGGGCTTCCGTGATCTGAAGCCCGAGTTCGACGCCAAGGACGCAGTCCTCTGCGGCGTCTCGTTCGACTCGGTCGCCGACAACCGCGCGTTCCGGGAGAAGTTCGACTTCCCGTACGCGCTGCTCTGCGACACCGACAAGCAGCTCGGCATCGCGTGCGGCGCGGCCGCCGACGCAGGGGCGGGCTACCCCAAGCGGATCACCGTCGTGATCGGCCCTGACGGCGTCGTGCGCGCCGTCTACGACCCGGTCAAGCCCGCCGAGCACCCGCGGCAGGTGCTGGACGCGCTCTAGGCGTCGCGGCCGGCCCGGCCGGCGCCGCGGTCCGCGCCGCCCCGACCGGAGCCCTCCCGATCGGGCCCCCACGGGTTGGTCGCCCGGCGTCCGCCGCCGTGGCGCACAGCGCCCTCGCCGTGCCGGTCCCGGATCGCGTCCATCGCCTGCAGCAGCTTGCTGCGCTGCGCGCCCTGCTCGCCGCCTGGCGCGTCCGGCGCCGGCTCGAACAGCGACCGCTGCACCGGGGGCGCCGCGCCGTCGCGGTCGGCGAGGTCGGCGCCGGTCACGCCGAGCAGCCGGACCGGTCGACGACCGTCCCACGCCGCGTCGAGCAGCTCGCCCGCGACCTCGAACAGCGCGAGGTCGTCGTCGGTCGCCGCCACCTTGCGCTGGCGCTGGCAGGTCTCGAACGGCGGGTGACGCAGCTTGAGGCGCACCACGCCGGCGCGCTGGCCGGCGCGGCGCAGGCGCCGACCGACCATCTCGCTGAGCTGCAGCAGCACCTCGCGCACCTCTTCGCGGCCGACGAGGTCGTCGGAGAACGTCATCTCGTGGCCGATCGACTTCGCGACGCGGTCGCGCACGACCGGGCGCGCGTCGAGCCCGTTGGCCAACACGTAGAGGTGCGCGCCCAGCTTCTCGCCGAAGCCGTCGACCAACTGCGCCTGGCTGCGGGTCTGCACGTCGCGGATCGAGCGCAGCCCGGCGCGCTCGAGCGTCGCGCGGGTCGCCGGCCCCACGCCCCAGAGCCGCGACAACGGCAGATCGGCGAGGAACGCGCGCTCCTCGCCGGGCGCCACCACCACCAGGCCGTCCGGCTTGTCGAGGTCGCTGGCGACCTTGGCGACGTACTTGGACGTGGCGACGCCGACCGAGACCCGGAGCTGCGTCCGCGCGAACACGTCGGCCTTGATCTGCGCGGCGATCGTGCGCCCGTCACCGAACAGGGCGCGGCTCCCGGTCACGTCTAGGAAGGCCTCGTCGAGCGAGAGCGGCTCGACCTCGTCGGTGAACTGCTCGAACACCTCGTGGATCTGCGCCGAGATGTCGGCGTAGTGCTGCATCCGCGGCGGCACGAACACGCCGTCCGGGCAGAGCTGCCGCGCGCGACGGCCGGGCATCGCCGAGTGCACGCCGAACCGCCGGGCCTCGTAGCTGGCCGTGCTGACGACCTGCCGCGGGCCGTGCCCCCCGATGATGACGGGGCGGCCGCGGAGCTCCGGTCGATCACGCTGCTCCACGGCCGCGTAGAAGGCGTCCATGTCGGCGTGCAGGATCGTGCACGCTCCGGCCACGCCAGCATCCTAGCCGGGGACGGGGCCCGGGCAGCGCGCCGCGCGGCAGGAGAATTCCGGGGAGATCCGCCCTCCGGGACGGCCTCAACTGGCGGAGCGCGCCGCCGGTGGCTACTCTTCCCCGCCCCCATGTTCGAGGACTTCGACCCCAAGACCGTCCTGGCCACCGAGAAGGCCCAAGCCCTGGCCGAGCAGCTCCAGGACGAGTCGGTTGCGACCGGCCACCTGATCTACGGACTCACCGTCGACCAGAGCGTGTGCCTCCACCACATCTTCCTCGACCTCAACGTCGATCCGGACATGTTCTCCGGCTACGTCGACAGCCTGCCGCGCGAGCCCGAGGTCCCGAACGGGCCCTGGAACCGGCACTGCGTCACGGTGTTCGAGCGCGCGCGGGACGCGGCCCAGGAGCTGGGCAGCAAGATCGTCCGGCCCGAGCACATGGCGCTGGCGGTGCTCTCGATCAAGGCGGGCAGCTGCTACGAGACCCTCAAGGAGTTCTCGATCGACCCCGGCTACGTCCAGCAGCTGATCATGCAGGCCATGGGCCTGGACGCCGAGCAGGTCCCGGAGTGGTTCTGAGCGACGCGCCCGGCGCCCCGGCGCCGTCTCCGTAGCGACCGCCGCTCTGCCGGCCGCCCCCTCGCCGCCGCCACGGCGCCTGCGGGCCCGTCCGGCCGCGAGGACGTCCGCGACCGGGCCGTCCGCGGCGTCAGGGCTTCGGCGCGCGCAGCGACAGCCGCGCCTGGCGGCGCGCCTCTGCGTCCGCGTAGCGCCGCTGCTCTTCCTCGGTCTCCGGGACGACGATCGGCACGACGCGCGGCTTGCGCGTCTCCGGATCGAGCGAGACGAACGTCAGGTAGGCCGACACGACGTGGTTGCGATGACCCGTGGGACGCTCCTCCTGCCAGACCTTGACCCCGACCTCCATCGACGTGCGGCCGGTGTAGTTGACCGAAGCCAGCAGCACGATGACGCTGCCGACGGGCACCGGGTTGTGGAAGTCGACGTTGTCGACGCTGGCCGTGACGACGGGCGTGCGGGCGTGACGCCCGGCGCAGACCGCGGCGCAGACGTCCACCCAGTGCATCACCCGCCCCCCCATCGCGTTGCCGAGCGGGTTGGCGTCGTTGGGCATGACGATCTCCGTCATCTCGACGCGGCTGGCGTGGACAGGGCGCTTGCGGCGTTCGCTCATCGCCGCCGAATGTAGGGCGCCGCCGCCTTCGACCAAGCGAAACAGCTCAGCGACCGCGTCGGAACACGGCCTCGGCGGGCGCGGGGGCCGTCGACTGCAGCTCGACCTCGCCGTCGCGGCGGAACAGCAGCGCGCAGCCGCGCGCGAGCGACCAGACGCCGAGGTCCTCCTCGTCCTCCTCGAACGGGACGCGCCGGGAGAAGCGGCCGTTGGCGTCCGCGTGCCCCAGCCACCGGCCCTCGCCGTCGAGCACCCGGTAGAAGAGGACCGGGCCGTCCGGGTCCCGGATCTCGAACTTCACCAGCGCGCCGAGCGGGCCACCGTCCGCGCGCACCTCCCACCGCTCCAGCTCGACGACCTCGCGCGGCCGGAGCGCCGGCCGCGTCGGCTCGGGCGCTGCGCAGCCGGCGAGGCCGACCAAGAGCAGCGCGGACAGGATGTGGGACGGTCGGACGATCATGATCTCCCGGGTGGCGCTCACGGCGTTGTATCCGCAGAATACTCCGCCCGCCAAGGGCGGCCCCCGCACCATGACGTCGATGAAAGGAGTTCAGCTCTCCTCCCCCGGTCACTACCGGCTGCGCACGGACCTGTCCGTTCCACAACCCCAGCCCGGCGAGGTCCGGATCAAGGTCGCGGCCGCGGGGATCTGCGGCACCGACGTGCACATCTGCAGCGGGGACCCGTCGATGAACGAGCTGATCGCACCGCCGGTGACGCTCGGCCACGAGTTCTGCGGCCACATCGACAAGCTCGGCGACGGCGTCGACGAGCAGCAGTACCCGCTCGGCGCCTACGTCAGCGCCGAGATGCACGAGATCTGCGGGGAGTGTCCCGCGTGCGCCAGCGAGGCCTTCCACGCGTGCGCGACGGCGCGCATCCGCGGCATCAACCTGGACGGGGCCTTCGCCGAATACGTCGTGGTGTCCGCAGGCAACGTCGTCAAGCTGCCCGAGAACCTCCCGGTCCAGGTCGGCGCCATCCTCGACGCGCTGGGCAACGCCGTCCACACCACGCTGAAGGTCCCGGTCGAGGGCAAGAAGGTCGCCGTGGTCGGCTTCGGCCCGATCGGGGCGCTGTGCGGCGAGGTCGCCTCCTTCGTCGGCGCCGAGCACATCTACATCGTCGACGTCGCGGACAAGGCGCTGGCGCGGGCGCGCGCGTGGGTGATCCGGCGCGAGCTCTCCGATCGCGTGACCGTCGTCGACGGCCGCGAGAAGCCGGTCGAGGCGATCGTCGCGGCGACCCAGGGCGGCGTCGACGTCTCGCTGGAGATCTCCGGCCACCCGGTGGGGATCAACAACGCCATCCAGATGACCCGGCCCGCCGGGCACGTGGTCAACCTCGGCCTGCCCAAGGCCGACGCGGTGCCGATCGAGGGGTTCTCGCAGCACTACATCTTCAAGGGCCTGACGATGCACGCCGTCATCGGCCGTGAGATGTTCCGGACCTGGGACCAGATGCTGGGCCTGCTGGAGCGGGGCCTGGACGTCTCGCACCTGGTCTCGGCGGAGATGCGCCTCGAGGACTTCGGCGCCGGGCTGGATCGCTTCGGCGCCGGCTTGGAGCAGAAGGTCGTGCTGCGCCCCCACCAGCCGTAGCCCGTCGGCGCGAGCGCCGCTGCCCTGCGTCAGCAGCAGGACGCGGGCGCGATCAGCCCTTCGCGCGCCCCAGGAATTCGCCGGTGCGCGTGTCGATGTTGACCTTCAGGCCCTGCTCGACGTTCTCCGGCACCTGGACGACGTAGCCGGTCTCGAGGGTGGCGGGCTTGCTGCGCGAGGTGGCCGAGTTGCCCTTGACCGCGGGCATCGTCTCGGTGATCTCCAGCGCGACCGTCGCCGGCAGCTCGAGCGCGATCGGCGCGCCGTTGTAGTAGAGCGCGCGCATGTCCTCGAGGCCGTCCTTGAGGAACTTGCGCTCCCACTCGAGGTCGTCGTGGGAGAGCGCGAACTGCTCGAACGACTCGCTGTCCATGAAGTGGCACATGCCCGGCTCGTCGTAGAGGTACTGGACCGGCCGCTTCTCGACGTCGGCCGCCGGCACCATCTCGCCTGCGCGCCACGACTTCTCGACGCGCTGGCCGGACTTCAGGTTGCGGCAGCGGACGTGGTAGGTCGTCGTCCCGCCGCGGGCGCCGCCGGACGCCGCCTGCGTGTTCTCGACGATGTGCGGAGCCCCGTCGAGGTCGACGATCACGCCCTTCTTCAGCTCGTTGCTCGAATACATGCCGAGCACGCTACCGGGCGGGGAGCCCCTCCGCCAACCGCATGGGCCGTTGTGCGCACGCGTCCGGTGGCTGGGGTTTTTTCCGCATCCTGACGCGCCCGACGCGCCAACGCACCGTAGCGTGCGAGCACTGCATTGAGCGTCGACGAGAACATCACCCTGCAGGCCTGGATGGCCTCCCCGCTGGCCATCATCACGGTCGGCGCGGCGGGTGCCGTGCGGTTCATCAACCCCGCCGGGATCCGCCTGCTCCAGCGCTCCGAGGAGGAGCTGGTCGACCGCTCCCTGTTCGACCTCGTGCACGCGCTGGACCGCCCCGCGCTCGAGCGGATGCTCGCGGCGACCGCGACGGGCGAGCGGCCCGAGCGGCAGGAGATCCGCTTCCGCCGGCCGAACGACCAGCAGGTCACGACGGGGTTCAGCGCCGCGCCGAGCGAGGACCGATCGCTGGCCGTCTGCGTGCTCCGGGACCTGTCAGGAGAGAAGGCGCTGCGGCCGCAGATGCTCCACACCGAGCGCATGGCGTCGATGGGACAGATCGCGTCCATGGTGGCCCACGAGCTCAACAACTCGCTCACCGGCGCGATCGGCTGCCTCGACCTGCTCAGCTCCGTCGACCGGGCCGAGCAGGCGGAGCTGATCCGGATCGCGCAGACCGAGCTGCACCGGTCCGCCAAGATCGTCGCCGAGATCAAGGACTACGCGCGCGACAACAACGACATGGACGCGCAGGTCGACCTCGCGGACCTGCTCGACTCCCTGCAGAACCTGATCCGCTACCACAAGAACGCCCAGCGACGCGAACACCTGGAGGTGGACGTGGCGCCGGACGCGCCGACGGTCCGCGGCAACTCGAACCAGCTGCTGCAGGCCCTCGTGAACCTCGTGCGCAACGCCTTCGACGCGGTCGCGGAGCTGCCCGAGGAGCGGCGCACCGTCGTCGTCCGGGTCGCCCGCGTGCGCGACGTCGTGGAGGTGGCGGTCTGTGACCGCGGCCCCGGAGTCCCGGAGCCGCAGCGCGCGCGCCTCTTCGAGCCCTTCTTCTCGACCAAGGAGAAGGGCAGCGGCACCGGCCTCGGCCTGACCGTGGTCCAGTCGATCGCCTCCAACCACGGCGGCCGGGTCGAGGTCGAGGACAACCCGGGCGGCGGCGCCGTCTTCCGCCTGACCCTGCCGGCCAGCGCCGACGAGCCGGCGCCGGACCCGTCCGCGCCGCAGCAGGACGACGACCCGTGGACCGCGCTCGCGGGCGTGCGCATGCTCGTCGCGGACGACGAGGAGACGATCCGCACGATCCTGGAGCGCACCGGCCAGCGGCACGGCGTGCGCCTGACGCTCGCGGCGGACGCTCCTACGGCGATCGCCCACCTCGAGGAGCGGGATTACGACGTCGCGTTCCTCGACGTCCGGATGCCCGGCGGCGGCGGCCCGGCGGTCTTCGAGTGGCTCCGCCAGCACCAGCCCCAGCTCGCGCGGCGCACGGTGTTCGTCAGCGGTGAGTTCTCGGTCGAGATGAACCACGTCGTCGGCGCCGACTACGCGCTCTCGATGACGAAGCCCTACACGCTGCGCTCGTTCGCCGAGGCCGCGGCGCGCGTGCTCGCCCGTGGCGACGGATCGAGCGGCGATTCGCACGGCGGACCCGACCACGCGTAGCCGGACGCCGCGGCGGCGCCGCCGCGGGCTCAGCCCACGGACGGGTTGTTGGTGTAGGTGCCGGTGATCGCGGCCGAGCCGAGGATGTGGCCCTGCATCGCGGCCTTCACGTCCGCGGCGGTGAAGTCGCCGTCGACGTCGAGGCGGTCGACGTCGAGCGCGTAGACCGTGAACGTGTAGCGGTGCCGCAGCGCGTCGTTCCAGGGCGGGCACGGGCCGTCATAGCCCCGGTAGGTGCCGGCCATGTCGGGGTCACCGGCGAACCAGCCGGTGTAGTCGTTGACCCCCTGGCGCGCGCCGTCGGGGCCGGGCGGCGTCTGCTTGCCGCGCGGAACGACGCCCTCGCCGCACGCGCCTTCGGCGAGCTCGCAGCACGACGCCGGGACGTCGATCATTACCCAGTGCACGAAGTCGACGCGCGGCAGCTCGGCCGAGACCGCGCGCCCTTCCTGGTTGACGTCGTCGCCGACGCTGGGCACGTCCGGGTCGATGCACAGCAGCGCGAAGCTCTTGGTCCCCGCCGGCGCCCCGCTCCAGGCGAGCTGCGGGCTGCGGTTGTCGGAGAGCGCGATGTGGGTCTCGGGGTCGGGCTTGCCGAACGCGAACGCCGCCGCGATCGGCGCGCCGTCCTGGATGCTGGTGCTGGACAGTTGCAAGGTGGGGCTCCTCGTCGGGATTCGTTGGGGAACGGACCCGCGATCCTAGTGCCGCGGGTGCCGCCGCGGCAATCTTGGCGGCATGCTCCGCCGCGCACCGGTCCACAGCTGGCTGCCGCTCGCGGCCGCCGCGCTGCTCACCGCCTGCGCCGTCGCGCCGCCGCCGCAGCCGCGACGCCCCAACATCCTGCTGCTCTACGCCGACGACCTCGGCTGGAACGACCTGGGCTGCTACGGCAACGCGGACCACCGCACGCCCAGGATCGACGCCCTGGCGGCGGCGGGCGCGCGCTTCACCGACGCCTACGCGGCCGCCGCCGTCTGCGCGCCTTCGCGCGCCAGCCTGTTGACCGGGCGCGACGTGCTCGCGCACGGCATCTACTGCATCAACGACCCCGAGCAGGGCCACCCTGACGCCCGCCTGCTCGACTCGCCGACCAACCTGCGGCGGCTGCCGCGCGAGCTGCCGACGCTCGCCGAGGCGCTGCAGGGCGCGGGCTACCGGACCGGCTGCTACGGCAAGTGGCACCTCGGTCACGACGGCGACCGGATCAGCGAGTGGCACCCGCTGGCCCGCGGCTTCGAAGAGGCGGTGCAGACGCGCAGCCCGAGCGGCAAGAAGCGCTACTTCTATCCGAGCTTCTCGACGATCCCCGAGGTCCCGATCGAAGACGGCGTGCACCTGTCGGACTTCGTCAGTGACCAGGCCAAGGCGTTCCTCGACCGTGACGACGGGCGGCCGTGGTTCCTCTACCTGCCCTACTTCAGCGTGCACGGACCGCGCGAGGCGAAGCCCGAGTCCCTGCGCGCTGCGAAGGCCCGCGGCCTCACGGGACGCGAGGCCGTCTACGCCGCGATGTGCGCCGACCTCGACACGGCGGTCGGCGCGGTGCTCGCGCACCTCGAGGCGCGCGGCCTCGCCGACGACACCGTTGTGATCTTCGCCTCGGACAACGGCGGCACGACCGCGTCGGACAACGCGCCGCTGCGCGCAGGCAAGGGCTGGCTGTTCGACGGCGGCGTGCGCACCCCGCTGATCGTGCGCTGGCCCGGCGTGACGTCGCCCGGCTAGGTCCACGATCACCCGGTCAGCCAGCTCGACCTGTTCCCGACGCTCTGCCGCGCGGCGGGGGCGCCCGCGCCCGCGCAGCTCGACGGCGTCGACCTGGCGCCGCTGCTGACCGGCGAGGCGCTCGCAGCGCGCCCGCTGCGCTTCCACGCGCCCGACTACGCGCGGTTCCGCCGAGGCGCCTTCGAGCGCAAGCCGACCAGCGCGCTGCGGCAGGGCTCCCTCAAGCTGGTCTACGACCACGAGTCCGCGAGCGCTGCGCTCTACGACCTCGCGACGGACGTCAGCGAAGCGCGCGACCTCGCCGCGACGCGACCGCAGCAGGCCGCCGCGCTCGAGCGCGCGCTGCGCGCCTGGCTTCGCAGCGC
>JBMHDP010000192.1:0-10698 GCA_049889335.1 Planctomycetota bacterium | reverse complement strand
CCGGGGGCCCGCGGGGGGGGGGCCGGAGCCGCGCAGGGCGCCCGGCTGAACGGGCGCGCCGTGGCGGGTTGACGGGCGCTTGCTGGGCGCGGATCGAGGTGCTGTTGGGGTTCGGGTGGTCCGGACCGCAGGTTGAACCTCCTGCACCCTGACGCGAAGTGCCCAGCGTGACGAGTCAGTCGTTGTGTAGTGCTTAGCCTCGCGCGTTTCCCGCACGCATGGCGGCCTCTCCTAGCGACTGTCATGGGGATGCTGCATGCGCGCTGTGTGGCACCGTCGCGAACCGTTGCGTCGGTAGGCATTGATTGCTGCCCTTATTCGCTGCAGCCTCGTGCCTACCGACGGCTCTCACTCTTGGTGAAGGCCTTTTGGGGGTCCTTGTAACGGTTCGTGACGGTGACTCCTTAACCGACTTTGCAGTCAAGGTTTGTGGCGCGCGACTCGCCGGTGGCGTGCAACGGTTTGTGTGCCGGTTGTGTTACGGGCCAGCCCGGTTTGCTCGCTGCAGTCCCACCCCCTCGTAGAATGTCCGGTCCTCGGTGCCGCGGCGCCGTTTTACTCGAGGCACAACTGCCCTCAGGTCGCGGCCGAACGTAGTCTTGGTGGTGCTCATCGACCTGCCGTCCTGCAAGCACCACTGCTGCCATCGCGAGTAGAGGATGTCGACGTCGACCCGACATCCCGCGCCGACAATGCAGTTCTCGCGGACGAACGCGCCAACCGGGGATCCCAGATCTTCTAGCTCTGCAGTGGCCTCGTTCGAAGTCGCCGGGGCCACGAAATGCCCTAGGGTTTGGAGTCGGCTCCAGCCTTCGAGCGCCCAGTTGAGGATCCCTGGCAGCTCGCTGATTAGCTGGTCGGTCAGGCCAACATCTTCTTGGCCGTAGAACGAGCGGCGCAGCTGCAGGATCAAGAAGCGGCCAGCGAGAGCGGTGCTGTTGTCGTGCAGGCGGGGGATCTCGTTCGACAGAATCATGAACCGCGTTGGCAGCTTCATCGTGACCGATCCGAGATACTTCCGGTCGATCGTGATCGCATCCTCACCGCTGATGCAGAGCATGCGCTCCACGACTGTGGCAACGCCCTCACCGTGGAAGCGTGCGTCACTGACAACTGCCAGAGACTTGCCGATGAGGGGCTGTAGACCGAACACACCGCTCAGGCCGGTCGTGGTCGGCGACGCGACGTTGTCGGGGCCGACAAGCTCGCGCAGGACCCTGGCGATCGTGCCTTTGCCCGAGCGACGGGGGCCGACCATGAGCAGGATCTTCTGCTGGCTCGTGTCGGGCGTGAGCAGGTAGCCCATCCACTCCTGCAGCAACTCGATCGACTCGGTGTCGCCGTCGAAGACCTCGTCGAGGAACTCGATCCAGCGGGCGGGCGTCTCGGCCTCCGCGTCGTAGTCGAACGTGAGCGCGCAGGTGTTGAAGAATCGGGGCGTTGGCTGCAGCACCGCACCGGTTGGGATGTGGAGCATCATGCTCTTGCACGCCAGGATCTCGTCCGGGGGCGGGTCGTTGCTGCTGGTCGTCATCCACGATGGGACGACTGCGGTCGCCGGGATGTGGACATGATCGCGGACCGCATCGAGCGCCTGCTTGATCGTCCCGGAGTGCGCATCGAAGGGTCTCCACTGCAGGTAGTAGCCTTCGTCGTCGCGCTTCCGCGTGACCATCCATGCGTCGTGCAGCCAGGGTTGCAGCTGGTTGCGAAGGGCCAGTTCCTCGACGGCGACGTAGCGGCTACCGTCCCAGCGGTAGAACTGCCCAGCGTGGCAATGTAGGGTCCGGCCGTCGGCATGGGCTGCGAACTCTCGCACGAACGCCTTGGCCGTGGGCAGGGTCCGCCGATTCGACAACACGAGCTTGCCGTCGGTTCGCTTGCCGAGCTCCGGCAGCTTGACCGCCTTTCCAGCTCCTGCATCGTCTGCGGCGCCGAACGCCTCGGTCGCGTGCTCGCGGTCGTATCCGGCGCGCCAACCCGGTGCCGCGTCGTCGAACATCCCGAACAGGCAGCCGATGCCGGTGCCGTCGATACCCGGCCACTTGTCGCGGATCTCCTGCTCATCGAAGTCCTCCGACTGCCGCGACCACTGCACGGCCAGCTCGCGGCCGGTGTCGTCCCATGGCTTCAACGCCGGCAGCACGCGGAACCAGTCGGTGTAGCCCTTGTCGGGGTCGAGCAGGCGTGCCTCCAACAGTCCCCAGCGGGCGCGGGCGAGGTCGTGTGCGTCGGGGGCACCAGGCGTGGCGTCCGGCGTGGTCGTCGGCTGAGCCAGCTCGGCGCCCTGCTTCTCGCGCCTGGGCTCTCGCGCAGGCCCGAACAGCTCGACCAGGGCCTGCAGGTCGGCATCATCGACCTCGGTGATCGCGCCGCCGCGCCCCTCCCACACCTGCCCGGTCACGGTCAGGTATCGGGCGCCGCTCGTGCCGTCGTAGATCTCGAGCCCGGTGCCCGGACTGAAGGCGTCTGCGAGCATCGACCGCCTGACGCTCTGCGGCTTGCTGCCCCGGTAGAAGAGGCGCAGGCCCCGGCCGCTGGGTGACACCTCGGTGTAGGTCGGCGGCAGCTGCTCGAGCAGGAGCGCGGCCAGAGGGGCGAGCTCGCCGGTGGTCGGGTCGAGGACGTCGTCGAGGTCGAGGCCCAGGTAGTCGCTGCCGAGCAGGTTCACGCCGACGCCGAAGCTGTCGATGCGCTGCTGGGCGTGCGCCGCGGCCTGTTCGAACGAGCCCCAGGTCGCGGGGTCGTTGGACTTGGCCTGGGCGCCCGTGTGCGGGTTGAGCGGGACCTTGCTCGACTTGTAGGTGCCGATCTTCTTCACGAACCGCGGCGTCCGCTCGCCGGCGACCCAGGCATTGAGCAGGCGCAGCTCCCCGGGGACGTTCTCGCGCACCTGCTGCAGGCGGCCAGGCGTCGCCCGCGGCAGGATCTGCGCCTGCGGGTAGCCGTCGAAGGCAAACGCTGGCCGTGTCGCCACGGTGTCGGCTGGCAGCAGCACTTCCGCCAAGTCGCGCAGGAACGACGCGCAGAACGTGGGTTCGATCTCGGACGCCTTCTGCACGCTGTAGAACCTAAAGAGCTCCGTGACGACCTTTGAGTCGAAGCCGCTGGCTGCCGCCTTCTGCAACTGCTCACGGCGTTCGTCGAACGCGCGTTGCATCTCCGCCGGCATGGTGTCCGGCCGTGGCGCGCCGGCAGGTGACCCGTTACCCTTGGTCATGGCTGGCCTCCCCGGTCGGTCGCTCGACTCCGCACGTCGGAGAAGCCGGCTCGACGGTGGCACCCGTCGGGCCGGTCTGCTTTCGAGAGCGGCCGGTCATGCGTCGGCCTCGTCGTCTGCCAGACCGTGCTTGGCCAGGACGTCGCGCGTTCGCCCGCTCCGGTCGAGGATGCGGCGGTGGCGCCGACGCAGGCGTCGGCCAGGAGCATAGTCCTTCGTCCGCACCGCCGCGACCTCGGCGACGAACGCCCGATACCAGTCGAGCGTCGTCACCTTTCCCGTGCCGGGCAGGGTCACCGTCCGCAGCACGACACCGGCGAGGCCCTTGCTGGCCCAGCGGTAGGGGACGTGTGCGTGCAGCCGCCGACCGCCGGGACCGGCGGGGATCTTTCCCGGCAGGTCGGCGAGCGGGATCAGTTCGTCGAGGGGCGGAAGGTCAGCATCGGCCGGCCGCGTAGTCGGAGTATCGTGCCTGTTCATTGCGCAGGCGATCCTGCGCAAGCGGGTGCGAGTAGGCGCGAATCAAGGTCCCACAGTTCCCACAGTGGGAAGTGGGAACTCAGGTGGCTTCTGCCTCGGCGACCTTCTCTGCCCAGAACTCGCGGCGGCGTCCGCGGCCGCCGTCGTTCTCTCTGATCAGCCAGCCGTCTTGGGTTCGGCCTCCGCTAAGGCCGCGGATCTTGATCTCGTGCCGGCTGTTGACCTTCGCCATCGGGAATAGGTCGGGGTGCTTTGCCTTGGCCCTGACGAAGATCTGAGTGAATGTGAGATGCTCGCCTGCGGCGTCGACGAGGATGCGCTGGAAGGCGAAGTCGACCGCGAGCGTTGGCGCTGGCTCTGGAGGTTGCTCGAGCGCCTTCGGTTCGGCGGCGGTGACCGCGACCGGCGCCACCGTCGTCGACTGCGTCTGCTGCCGACGTGCAAGCTCTGCCAGCTCGCACTCGAGCTTGATCCCGAGGTCTTCCCAGTCGATCGCATCGAGGTCGTTGGCCTGGGCAGCCGCGGCATTCGATTCCAGCCTCTCGAGCAGAGATCGTGTGGCCGCGGTCAGGAGGCCCGAGGCGCTGGAACTGCGCAGCTTGCCGAACCGCTGGCCTTCGATGTCGACGAGGCCCGGTAGCGCGATCGCGTGGTCAGTGACCAGCGCATCGAATTCGGCGTGCATGTCGTGCAGCTGCGGGGACTGCTCCTTCAACCACGTCGTCGCCTCGGCGTGTTCGGCGACATTGACTGCCGGCATCGCCGCCTTCTCGCGCCCGATGGCCACCGCTTGGGCTCGTCGATACCGGAGCTGGGCCCGCGTCACCAACTCGTCGGCCGCCCGAGCGTGCTGCGCCGGGGTCCCGCGGAAGGTCAGCTTGTGCGTGTCCTCGTCCCCCAGGCGGCCCTTCTCGTCGGCGTCGAGCTCGGTCCACTCGGCCAGCCCGAGTCGCAGCAACTCGTCGCGTAGGGGCATCTCGTGGTTGGCTCGGATCGTGATCGTTCCGCGTTCGAGCTGATCGCGTTCGTGCTCGATCAGCCCGAGGGTCTGCGCTCTCTCCAACCGTGCCAGCGCCCGCTCCATCCGGGCCGCCAACTCGGCAGCACGGGGCCTGAGACGCTTGCGGGCCTTGAGCTCGAGCATCTCCCACTCCGGGTGGTGACTCCGATAGAGGCCGAGGAACCGGACGATCGACTTCGTCTTCGTCAGCAGCTCCTGACCGAGATCGAACATCCGTGCTTCCGATGACTGCATCACTGCCATGTCGCGAACTTCCAGTCGGACTCCCTCGTGCAGTTAGACGCCGGGCCGGGCCGGAAGTCCGCGTGGCCCCGCAGGAGATCAGCCCCGCGGTGCCCCGGCGTCGATGATATTACCCGAGTCGCGCCATCGCGTCGGCGGCGAGGCGACGGTCGGCGCTGGCGGCGTAGTGCCGCGTCATGTCGAGCCGACTGTGACCGAGCACGGCGCGCGCCGCCTCGAACTCGCCGGCCTCGAACATCCTCGCCGCGGCCGCGTGGCGCAGCCGGTGCGGCGACCACCGCGGCACGCCGGCCTTGTCGCAGGCGCGGTGGATCGCGGTGCGGTAGCTGTTGACGTCGTAGAACGCGCCGACCGGCGGCGCCTTATTCGCGTTGCGCTCGTCGCGCGCCTGCTGGCTGGGCTGAACCTTGCTCTTGCGCTCGGCGCGCTTCTTTGCCTTGACCTCGAGGAAGGCGTCCAGCGGCGCGATGATGGCGGCGTCCGGGTCGAGTTTGAGCCGCGGCCGCAGCGCCGCCTGCGCCTTGGGGCCGAGCTGCACGATGCGATCGCGGCCGCGCCAGACACCCTTGTGCTGGACGGGGCGGTAGATCCAGATCGTGTCGGTGCGCTGCAGCTGCCGCCCGGTCATCGTCAGCGCCTCGGACGGGCGCATCCCCGACCACCACTGTAGCAGGACGCAGGCCCGGATCGGCCCGGTCAGGTGCGGCAGCACGGCCTTCACCCAGGCCCAAGGCACGGGATCGACGATCTTGGTCTCCTTCGCCGGGGTCCGGCCGGGCTTGACGTGCGACAGGGTGCGCAGGTGCTCCCAGCTGCCGGCCGGCACGAGCCGGCGCTGCTCGGCCCAGCGCCAGCACCGCCGGATGGCGTTGATGCGGGCGCGGATCGTGGCACGGGACAGGTGATACCTGCGCGGCGGCGCCGGTGGCTTCTTCTGCGCCCCCGTTTTCCCCCGTTTTGAACGGGGGCGGGCGGGGCGTTCGTGCAGGTCGTGGGCCAGGTGGTGCTGCACGATCTCGAGGCAGGACACGCCGAACTTCGCGGCCGGGAGGGACCGGAACCGCTCGAGCACCGGCTTGAACGCGCGCCGCAGCTTGTCGACCTCGACCTCGCGATACTCCTGCTCGGCGTGCTGCAGATACTCGGCGATCACGTCGGCGACCGTGAACTCCTCGCCGTCGTCGGTCGGCAGCCGCCGGCCGTTCGCCAGCCACTCGGCGAGGGTCTGTTGGAACTGCTGCTCGGCCTCGGGACCCATCGCGCCGAACGACACGACGCGGCCGTCGAAGCGGGCGTAGGCGAGCCTGCGGCCCGTGCTCGGGCTCTTCCTGGTGAGCAGCTTCGGGATGCTCTTACTGCGTGACATGCGAACCTCCGTGACGGTTTCGAGTGCACGTGCACTCATTCGTTTTGGACTTCGCGCTGCTCCTCAGGGGAGCAGGTTCACGCAACTGCGTGCTCGATCTCTACTTAAAGTGGTGGGCCGTACTGGATTCGAACCAGTGACTTCGACCTTGTGACGATCGCACTCTACCAACTGAGTTAACGGCCCCCGACGACGCCTGGGCAGCGTCGAGGGCCGCAAGCTACCGACCGCCGCGGGCACGCGCAAGCCCTTCTCAGGCGGCGCCTACGGGCGCACGGAGACCTGCAGGCGATCGCCTCGTCGGCGCACGGTCAGCGTGACGACCGCTTGCTCGCCCGCCTGCTTGCGGAAGGCCGCGAGTAGCTCGCGGGCGTTCTCGACCGGTTCGTCCCCGACCGCGACGACCGCGTCGTCCGCGCGCAGGTCGCTGCGACCCGCGAGGCCGTCGGGCGTCACCGACTTCACCTCGAGGCCGTCCAGCTCGAGGCCGAGCCAGGTCTCGACGATCAGCTTCGCGTCGACGCGGCCCCGGCGTCCGCCGGGCGTCGCGCGCTCGACCCCGTCTCTCGAGAGCATGTGGTCCAGGTCGGCTACGCCCGCTGCGATCACCGCGAACACCGTCGCGTTGTGGCGCTGGAAGTCCGGTCGGACGATCGAGTAGGTGTCCCACTGCGAGTGCCAACCGCGGCCGTAGGGCACCGGCCCCTTGAGGCTCCACGAGTAGGCAGGCACGCCGACCGCGGCGAACGAGGCGTGGTCGCTGCCGCCGCCGGCGGGCTTCATCGTCGCCACGGCGCGCAGCTGGAAGACGTCGCCCTCGTGGTCGGCCTCGGGCGGCTTCATCGCCGCGAGGATCGGCGCGACCAGCCGCTCGAAGTCGTCCCGCTGGGACTCCGCGATCGTCAGCGCGTGCGCCCAGTTGGTGCCGCTGTCGTGGTTGAAGACCGCCGAGACCTTGTGCATGCGGGTGCGGTTCTGCACCACGTAGCCGCGGGAGCCCAGCAGGCCCTGCTCCTCCCCGCCCCAGAGAATGAAGCGGATCGTGCGCTTGGGCTTCAGGCCCGACTGGGTGATCAGCCGCGCGGCCTCGAGCGTCGAGCAGGCGCCGGTGCCGTTGTCGGTGGCGCCGGTCGCCTGGTGCCAGCTGTCCAGGTGCGCGCAGACCACTACGTACTCGTCGGGGAACTCCGTGCCGACCAGGTCGGCGACCACGTTGTTGAGGGTCACGGGGCCGTCCGTCCAGCGATTGCGCAGTTCGAATTCGACGACCACCTCTGCGCCGCCGTCCAGCGCCGCCTCGAGCTGCTCGCACTGGTCGTCCCGGACGACGGCCTGCGCCCAGCGCTGCCGCGCCTCGAACGGCTTGAGCGGCGCCGTACGGTCGCCGAACACGCGGATCTGGTTCGGGTAGCTCTTGCTGTTCCACCGCGTGCTCGTCGCGGACTGCGCGATGCCGTGCACGTTGTCGCGGTCGAGGAGCGCGCGCACCTGGGCCCCGAGGTCGCCGCGCGGGAGCGCGCCGTAGAGCCAGAAGGCGCCGCCGCCGAGCACGACCTGGGAGAGAGCGTCGAGCGTCTCCTCGTCGGTCGGCATCCGCAGGAGTCGGCCGCGCGCGATGCCGCGGGTGCCGCCAGTCCACGCCGGACACGCCACCTGCAGCTCGAGCGGGGACGGCGCGACCATGCGGCCCATCCACTGCTCACGGTCCCAGCGGACCTTCCACTCGCCCCACGGCACCAGCCGCGCCTCGAGGCCCATCGCGCGGAACTCACGCACGGCCCAGTCGGCCGCGCGGTCGAACGCGAGCGAGCCGGTCAGGCGGCTGCCGTAGTCGTGGCACAGCTCGTCCTGGAAGCGCATCACCTGGCTGTTGGTGGTGCCCTCGCGGATGATCCGCGCCGCGATCTCGGCGTGGCTCTGGCTGAACAGCGGCGCCGCGGACAGCGCGATCGCAGCGGCGATGACGGGACGGGTCTCTGGCATCCCGTCACGCTACCTCGCCGCGTCGCAGCGAGGGCGCCCGGATCGCGAATCCGCGCCCGCCTACTGGATCGGGACGGCGACGGCCTCGCTCAGCACCGTGCGGGCGAGCGGGAAGTTGGCGGGGTCGGTGGTCAGGCCGCCGGCGTAGACGGTCAGCCCGCTGAGCTCGGGGATCGGCGGCACCTGCAGCGTTGCGCTCGCGCCGCCGTTCGCGTCGACGGTGCCGACCGAGCCGACAAAGAAGGGGTTGGTCGGGTTGAGGCAGGTCGCCGTCAGCGCGTCGAAGTCGATGGGCAGGGTCTGGTTCCCGAGCGGGATGCCCAGCTGTCGCGAGAACGACAGCAGGATCAGGTAGGGGAGGCCCTCGTCGCCCGGCACGGACATCTGCACCGTCGCGCTGCCGCCCACCGGGGCGGGGCCGCTCGCAGAGATCGTCGGCTCCAGCAGGTGCAGGATCTGGTTGGCTGGCACGTCGGTCAGGAACTGCTGCTGGCCGCTCGGCCAGACGACCTCGACGAGGTCGGCCTGGGTCGCCTGGTCCAGGCCGAAGTTCAGCCGCATGTCGTTGCCACTCAGGTAGCCGGCGCCGCTGCGCACGTACTGCCGCTGCGTCAGGCCGGGCGTGTGCAGGGTGACCCGCGTGCCGATGCCGTCACGGTTGCTGCGACGCCCCTCGGTGCGGAGCTTGAGCCAGTTCCTAATCGGCTCCACGTTCCGGTAGGCGATCACGCCGTTCGGCGCGGTCAGCCCGAAGTGGAAGCGCTGCAGCATGTCCAGGCGCCCGTCGTCGTCGAAGTCGACGACGGACACGGTGAACTGCGCGTAGGCCTGGTCGAGGCCGACGGCGTTCGCCACGTTGGGCCACGGGACGCCGGCTGCGAAAGGTTGCCCGGGGTTGTGGAACAGCGCGTTGCCGTAGTTCTCCTGGACGACGTAGACGTCCTGCCAGCCGTCGTTGTCGTAGTCGAAGAAGTTGCAGCCCCAGCCGACGCCGCCGCCCTGGACGCCGAAGGTCTGGGTCTCCTCGGTGTACTGCTGCAGCGCGGGGTTCCACACCTGGAAGAGGTGGTCGGGCGGCCCGTCGGAGCAGTAGAAGTCGACGCCGCCGTCGTTGAAGGCGTCCGCGATGTCGACGCCCATGCCGTCGATCGACATGTCGGCGCCGATCTGCGCGGCGACCGGCGTGAAGGTGCCGTCGCCGTTGTTGCGCCAGACCTCGTTGTGCAGGGTGGCGCTCTTCTCCGAGACCTCGAAGAGGTCCGGCCAGCCATCCTCGTTGTAGTCGAAGAACATGCAGGCCAGGGTCAGCGTCTGGCCGGCGCAGCCCGCGGTGGCCGTGACGTCGACGAAGTTGCCGCCGCCGGTGTTGCGGTAGAGGCGGTTGGCGCCGGGGAACTGCGGGTTCGCGTCGTGGCGGTTGCCGAGGTAGAGGTCCAGCCACCCGTCCCGGTCGAAGTCCCCGAAGCTGGCGGAGTAGTTGTCGTCG
Organism: Planctomycetota bacterium; assembly: GCA_049889335.1. Lineage (GTDB taxonomy): Bacteria > Planctomycetota > UBA1135 > UBA1135 > UBA2386. The sequence continues at coordinate 899 of JBMHDP010000192.1, read as the reverse complement.
CTGTGCGTCAGGCCGCGCGCCGCGGCCTCCTCGGTGAACACGCCCGTGCCGTCGTTGATGAACATCATCGCCGGGAGCAGCGCGCCGCCGACGTAGAGGTCCTGGTCGCCGTCGTTGTCGATGTCCGCGGCCTCGACGGCGTGCGGCCCGAAGTGCACGCCCAGCCCTGACTGCGCCGAGACGTCCGTGAACACCATGTTGCCGTCGTTGCGGAACATCCGGAACGGCGTGCCGGCCATCGGCGCGATGATCACGTCGATGTCGCCGTCCCCGTCGAAGTCGGCGACGGCCTGGCCGCTGCCGTAGACGCCCGTCGACCAGAGCACGGGCGGAAAGCCCTGCGGCGCGGTCAACTCAACGAACTGGGCGGAGGCGGTGCCGGCGGCCAGGAGGGCTGCGAGCGCTGCGATACGGGAGGGCGTGTGCATGGCGCGTAGGAGGGGGTGGGAGAACCCTCCACGAAGTCTACCACGGGGCGGCCGTGTCGCCCGCCTCGTGTCGCGAGCGCGCGCGGCGTCGTCCCCGTCGCACGGGTCATTCCGTGCGTTACTGCGCGCCGCAGCGGCGGCGCGCGCGGGCCGGCCTCGGCTGCACGCCTGCCCCCAGCCGACCGGTCTCCGGGCTAGCCGAAGGTGATCCCCTGCGCGAGCGGCAGGCTGGTGCCCCAGTTGATGGTCTGGGTCTGGCGGCGCATGTAGGCCTTCCAGCTGTCCGAGCCCGACTCGCGGCCGCCGCCCGTCTCCTTCTCGCCGCCGAACGCGCCGCCGATCTCGGCGCCCGAGGTGCCGATGTTGACGTTCGCGATGCCGCAGTCGCTGCCGACCGCCGAGGTGAAGCGCTCGGCGGCGCGCACGTCGTTGGTGAAGATCGCGCTGCTGAGGCCCTGCGGGACGTCGTTG
>JBMHDP010000191.1:0-5889 GCA_049889335.1 Planctomycetota bacterium | reverse complement strand
GACCTCGAGCCAGTCCGCGCGCGTCAGGTAGACCCGCAGCGGCGCGCTCAACGCGCCTCGACGGCCGTGTAGTAGACCTTGTCGCCGAGCACGGGCCGGCCGCTGCGCGACGTCACGCCCGCGAGGTGGAACGTGTAGACGCGGCCTGCTTCGATCGCCTCCAGCTGGAGCCGCGCGCGCATGCCGTCCGCGCCGAACACCGGCGCGCCGAGCCGCTCTTCGCGCTCGTCGACCTTCGGCGACCCGTAGGCCTTGTGGTACTTGTAGCCGTGTGAGCGCACCGTCACCGCGCCGAAGCTCGACGGATCGACCGGCTCGGTGAAACGCAGCGTGACCCCGCCGTCCCGCGCCCGGACCTGATCGACCGCGAACAGGCCCGCCTCGTTGCCCTTCCAGCGCACGCGCACGAGCCCGTCGGCGCCCGCCCACGACAGGTGGGTCTTGGCGACCCACAGCGAGCCGTCGTCCGTGAAGGTCATCCGGTGGTTGCCCATGCCGAGCGCGTCGCTCCGCAGGAACGGCACCGCCGCCGCCTGCGACACGTCTTCGCGGCAGTCGGGCAGCAGCCGGACGAGCGACTTCTGGTTCATCTCGCCGATCAGCGTCTGGCCCGCGAGCGGCCCGAACGCGCCCGGCGGGATCGCGATCGGCTGCGTCGGCGAGTTGGCCAGCTCGCCCTGCGGCAGCAGCGCCATCGCCGGCGTTCGCAGCCCCTCGAGCTCTTCGACCGGCACCTCGAGCGCGGCGCGATCCCAGCCGTCCCGCCAAACCAGCGACGCCGGGTGGCCGTGGAAGCGACCCTGCCGCACGTGGTGGATCTTGCTGGTGCCGAGCCAGTCGCCCTGGTTGTCCGCGACCAGCAGGCGGCCTTCGGCGTCGAACCCGATGCCGTCCGGCGTCCGGAAGCCGCACGCGAACGGCGTCACCTCCTCGCCGTCGGGGGACAACCTCATGACCCACCCCCGCCAAGGGACGCGCGAGTACATCCGGCCCGCGGCGACCTTGACCTTGCCCCAGCCCTTGCCCGAGAGCATGCGCTCGCGCGCGACGCCGAGGTCCGACCACGCGCCGCGGATCTCGGGCCGGATCCCGGCGCCGTTCGACGCCGTGCCCAGCGACACGTAGAGGTAGCCGTCGGCGTCGCGAGCCGGGCCGAACCCGAACTCGTGGTAGTTGCCGCTCATGCCGAAGGTGTCGTAGACGGTCTCATACTCGTCGGCGCGGCCGTCACCGTCGGTGTCGCGCAGGCGCGTCAGCTCGCAGCGCTGCATCACGAGCAGCGTGCGGTCGTCCTCGACCAGCAGACCGAGCGGCTCGTGCAGCCCCTCGGCGAACTGCGACCAGCTACCGTCTGCCGGGTCGTAGAAGAACACCTCGCCGCGGTGGAAGCACATCGCCAGCCGGCCCGACGGCGCGGTGTCGATGCCTCCGATCTGCGGGTCGACGCCTGGCGGGATCGCGACGCGCTCGAACGTGAACGCGTCGGTCCAGGGATCCTGCTTGGCGCCCTGATCCTGTTTGGCGCCCTGTTGGGCGACGGCGGCGCCGAGCAGCGCCGCGGACACGAGCAGCGCGCGCATCACTCCTTCTCCTCCATCACGATCGTGAACGACCGCTCCTTGCCCTCGCTCGGCGTGAAGACGAGGCCGTCGAAGGCGCCGTCCTCGCTGGTGTAGATCATCTTTTTGCACTTGGTCATCGTGAGGCGGACGTCCGGCGGCGCCCCCTGCAGCGTGAACTGCCGCTTCAGCCCCCAGCCGTCGAGCAGCGGCGTGATGCGCTCCTCGACCTGCATCGCGCCGAGGCGGTAGCGGAAGGTCGGCAGGCCGTCCTTCATCCGGTAGCCGAGGAAGCGCGTCTTCGGGGCCTTGCCCGCGGGCAGCGGCGAGCGCTCCTCGCGCAGCAGCACGTCGCCGCGGACCTTGGCGAGCGCGTTGCCGTTGCCGCGCCAGACCGGCCAGCCGTCGACGAAGTCGCCCTTCCAGACGTAGCGCAGCCGGCACGCGCCGGCGTCCCAGCAGAAGTGCCACTCGTCGTTGGTCGCGACCGCGATCGCCGCAGGACCTGCGTCGGGCATGAAGATCCGCTGCACCAGCGGCCGGCGACGCATCGACGGCGACGCGCGGAAGCCGTCCAGGCCCTTCACCTGGACCTCCTTCTTGCCCTTGGTGCTCTGGACGATCCAGGCGTGGATCTGCAGCAGCTGGTCCTTGTTGACGTGCGCCATCGACGGCATCTGGATGACGCCCTGCCGCTTCTGCTGCGGGTCGTGGCACCACGCGACGAAGTCGTCGGGCTTGCCGCCGTAGAGCTTGCCGACCTCGATCAACGACGGGCCGACGTGGAAGCGGTCGGCCATGTGGCACGACGCGCAGAAGACCTGGTAGAGCTGCTGGCCCTGCGGGGTCGCTCGACCCTGCTGGGCCTCAGGATCTTGCTGGGCCGACGCAGCGGTCGTCGCGAGGAGAGCGAACGCCAGGGCGAGGGGCTGGAGTAGACGCATGGGTGCGGGCGGGGAGAGGAGGTGCGCCGGGGCGGGCGCGAGGCTTCAGCGGCGCTTCGCCGCGTCGCCCGGGTCCGATGCTAGGAGTTCGTGCGCCCGAGCAGAAACAGATACGACCCGCGGCGCGCGGCCGGACTCGACCAGCACGGCGGCCTCAGCGAGGTTAACGGTCGGGCAGACGTGGCGCGGCACCAGCAGCAGCTGTTCGCCGCGCTCCGGGAGCCCGCCCACGCAGCGCAGCGGCAGGTGCTCTTCGCTCGGCGCCAGCGCGACCAGTCCGTGGCGACCCAGCGGATAGGCGCACGGATCGCCGGCCTCGGCGGCGACCGACTTGGAGCCGGCGTCGCAGGTGACCACGTCCGCGGCCGGATGACTGATGACGCGGGACAGCACCAGCGCCGCGGGCACGAGCTGCACGTCCGGGTTCTCCAGCTCGCTGCGCGCGTCGTGGAACACGACCGTGCCCGGGCTCACCCGGTGCGCGAACGGCACGTGCGCGAAGCGCTCGAACTCCAGCGCGTGGTGGAACGCCGGCGTGCCCGCGGTGATCACCTCGCGCACGCGCAGCCCCTGCAGGTCGAAGGCCGCGACCGCCTCCAGGAGACGCTCGTAGCCTGCGAAGATCTCCGCGCGGCGCTGCTCCAGGTCCGGGCCGTGCAGGTGGCCGTCGTAGAAGTGCAGCCCACGGAAACGCTCGCCGGCGCCGCGCGCGACCGCGATCGCGTCGTCCATGCGCTCGAACGGGACGCCGGTCCGGTTCATGCCGGGGTTGAGGTCGACGAAGACGCCGAGGCTCGACGGGACCTCGGCGACGAGCCCCGGGTCCTCGACCAGGACCGAGACGTCTGCGCGCGGCGCCTCGGCGGCGAGCTCCCCGAGGCGCCGGAGCGACGGGCCGCGGTGGGGATACGCGACCAGCAAGTCGACCCGCTCTCCAGGCGCGGTCGCCGCTGCCGCCACCCGCAGCATCACCGCCGCCTCGCGGGTCGTCGCGCACTTGAACTGGCGCACGCCCGCGTCGAGCAGCGCGGCCCAGACCTCGGGGATCTTGGTCGTCTTGAGGTGCGGCCGCCAGCGGTCGACGCTGCCGGCGTAGCCGATCATGCGCTGCACGTTCTCCCGCACGCGGTCGAGGTAGACGACCAGCGCCGGCGTCTGCAGGTCGTCCAGCAGGTCGCGCGGCAGCTCGTAGGGAGCGGCGTCACGGTGCGCGAACGGGTTGGCGTCGGTCATGCGCAGATTGCACCGTCAAGGCACGTCGCTCGCCAGCCGCGGCAGCGATCCGGGCGCGGGCAGCACGATCCAGCCCTCGCGCGCCGCCTCGACGTCCGGGCACGCGTGCTCGGCGAGCACGTGGCCGGCGTGGTGCGCGCGAACCGCGAGGCTCGCCAGCAGCGCGTCGAACGCGTCGTCGGTCTCGCGGAGCAGCGCTTCGACCTGCGCGTCCATCTGCAGCCACGGCGTCGCCGCGCGGACCGCGTCCACCCGCTCCCCGAGGACCGCGCGGTTCTTGGCCCCCTTGTAGCCGCGGGCCGGCACCCCCCACTGGTGCAGCGCCGCGGCTGGATAGACCTCGAGGCAGGTCTTCCCCGCCTCCTGCAGCGACGCCAGCAGGCCCCGCGCGCGCATCGCGACGACCCCGATCAGGTCCGAGGAGACGCTCAGCGGCCACAGACCCGTGACCTCCTTGACGAAGTGGTCGGACCGTCGGTAGCGCAGCGCGTCGCGCTCCTCGGGCCAGCGCATCGCGCGCGGCGGCGCCAGCAGCATCTCGACGAACGCGCGCGGCCAGCCGCAGGGCGCGTCGACGCCGACGTGGTCCGCCTCCTGCGCCGCCGACAGCAGCCGGGCGTCGTCGGCGCCGAGCTGGAGGTCGCGCACCGCGGCGCCGTCACGGCGCCACTCCAGCAGGCACCACGCGGTCTTCTCCGCAGCCGAGGCGAGGTCTACACCCAGGGTCCGCACGGCGTCCGCCCCCTCAGAGCACCTCGTCGAACGCCGCGATCAGGCGCTCGACTTCGGCGGGCGTGTTGTAGTGCGCCATGCTCGCGCGCACGACGCCGTCGCTCTCGTGGAAGCCGAACCGCGAGCAGAACCGGTGGGCGTAGAAGTGGCCCCAGCGCACCGCCACCCGGCGCGCGTCCAGCTGCGGCGGGACCTCACTGGATCGACGGTCGCGGCAGACGAACGACACCGTCGGCGCGCGCATCGCGTCGGCCTCGGCGCGGCCGAGCAGCTGCACGCGCGGGTGGGCGTCGAGGAATTCGAGCAGCGGCGCGACCAGGGCGCGCTCGTGCGCCGTGATCCGCTCGAAGGCGCCGTCGAGCGTGCCCGCGCCGCCGTGGTGGCGGTCGAGCTCCTGCAGGTACTCGACGATGCCCGGCAGCGACGCGGTCAGCTCGTGGTTGACGTTGCCGGGCTCCAGCTTGTAGGTGCCCTCGTCGTCGCCGATGAAGAAGTGGTTCTGCGACCGCGCCATCGCGACGAGGTCCTGGCCGAAGTGCAGCGCCGCCATGTGCGGGCCGTAGACCTTGTAGAGGCTGGCGACGTAGAGGTCGGCGCCGAGCTCGTCGACGTCGACCCGGCGATGCGGGGCGTAGGCCACCCCGTCGACGTAGACCAACGCGCCCGCGTCGTGCACCACCTGGCTGATCGCCTGCACGTCCTGGATCTCCCCGACCAGGTTGGAGCAGTGCGAGAAGGCCACCAGCCTGGTGCGGTCGGTGAGCAGCGGCTTCAGGTCCTCGACGCGGAGCGCGTAGGTGTCCGGATCACAGCGCCACTCGCGCACGACGATCCCGCTCTCCGCCAGCTCTCGCCAGGCCCCGACGTTGGCCTCGTGGTCGAGGTCGGTGACGACCACTTCGTCGCCCTCGCTCCAGAGCGGCCGGAGCGCCGCCGCGGCGATCCGCGAGAGCTGCGTCGAAGATCCGCCCAGCACCACGTCGCCCTCGCCGGACCCGAACAGCTCCTCGGCGGCGCGCTTGCCGGCGGCGACGCGTCGGGACGCTTCGGCGGAGAGCCCGTAGCTCGCGCCGAGCTGCACCATGCAGGTCCGCATGTAGTCCTGCACGCGGTCGCAGACGCGGCCGAGCGGCAGGCTACCCCCCGCGTTGTCGAACAGCGCCCAGTCGGTCTCCAGACCCGGGAACTGGGCGCGCACGAAGTCGAGGTCGAGCATGGGCGCGACGTTACCCTGCGGAAGGGGCGTCCGCGCTCGTCCGCCGACGCAAAGCCGCGCTGCTGCGCCTCAGCGCTGCATCGCGACGACGCGGTGCACGACCGCGTCGTCGTAGCGCTTGAGCAGCGCGGCCGCGACCGGCGGGACCACCGCGACGTCGAGCGAGTCCCCGGCGAACGCGCGCACGGCGTCCAGGTCCTGCCAG
>JBMHDP010000190.1:0-6998 GCA_049889335.1 Planctomycetota bacterium | reverse complement strand
CGGTCCCGCGGATCCGCGATGTCGAGCGCGCGCGGCCCGGCTCCTCCGGCGAGCCGCAGCTGGCCGCCGAAGTCGAGGGCGACGGCGTCTGCGCCGGCGCCGACGGCCGCCGCGGCGGCGCCGTCCAGGGCCACGCCCTTGCCGAAGGCGCCCGCGTCGAGCCGCACCGGCCTCGCGCGTCGGAGGGACCGATCGCCGATCGTGACGTGCTGCATCCCGCAGCGGCCCAAGGCCGCGGTGACCTCGCGCTCGTCGGGCCAACGTCCGGCGCCGCGCAGGTCGTAGGCCGTGATCAGGGCGCCGACCGCGGGGTCGAAGGCGCCGCCGGTCCGCTCGAACCAGCGGCGCGCGCGACGCAGGTCGTCGCACAGCGCGCGGCTGGCGGCGAACGGGGCGCCGACGGGCGCGGTCTGGAACCGTGACAGCTCCGAGTCGGGGCGCCACGTCGAGAGCCGCTGCTCGACCGCCTCGACGGCGCGCACGGCGGCCTCCGAGGCGCCCAGCGCTGCCGCGCGATCGGCCGCGTGCACCTCGAGGTGCAGCGTCGTGCCCATCGCGACGACGACGCGCTCGACCGCGCGGGCGCGCCCGTGAGGCGGGGACTGCGGCTGCTGGCCACCCGGGAGCCCGATCGGCTGCGGCCCCACGCTGGCCGCCGCGCACCCGACCTGCGCCGCGAGCACGAGCCCGAGCAGCCCGCTGCACGAGCGGGTCGCGGGGCGGAGCCTGGTCACGGAGCGGGTCATCGGCAGCATCCTAATGCTACTGAGACGCTATCTCAATAGGGGTTCTTTCACCGCATTTGCCGCGGTCGCAGAATTCGCGCAATCAATTTGGATTCCTACAGTTCGGAGACGCCGTGCGACGGGAGCGACCGCCGCGAGCGGCCTCACGAAGTGCGGCGTCGGCGGCGTGGTCGGGGAAGATCTCCCGACCTGTCGCCGGGCAGGTGGTAGAGCCCGAGGATCCGCTCCTCCGCCGCGCGCGCGGCGTCGACGTCGAGCAGCACGGTCGCGCCCGACGCGAGCTGCACGACCACCTCCCCCTCCGCGCGGTCCATCCGCCGCACGAAGTCCGCCATGTCGACGGGCAGCTCGCCGTCGACGCGGGTCACGGCGTCGTTGGAGAACGACTCGTAGCCGACGTTGACGTCGTCGGCGAGGACCTGCGCCAGCACCACGACCTCGCGCCGCTCCGGTCGCCGGAGGCCGTAGTAGTAGTCGTGGAGCAGGCCCTTGGGCGCCTTGTCCCACCAGCTGTCCCCCCAGTTGCGGAGGTACTCCGCGGTCACGCGCTGGAAGACGAGGCCGCCGAAGACGAACCACATCGGCCTCCGGTCGTACTCGGTCCGCGGCACCAACCACTGCATCGGCTGCATCAGCAGCTCGACGTCCTTGGCCTTGCCCTCGCGGAGCACGCGCGCCTTGACCCGGTCCCCGCAGTGGAAGTCGCCGATCAGCGCGTCGAACTGACAGCGGTAGCGGCCGCGGTATCGGATCGTCCCGTTGTCGGCGATCTTGTGCCCGTGCAGCTGCATGAGCACGTCGTCCGGCTCGAACGCGCCCCACGCGCTGGAGCCGTACTGGACCGCCGTGACCAGCACGCCGCTGTCCGCCTTGCGCATGCCGAAGTGCTTGCGCAGGGCAGGGTTCTCCAGCGGCTGCGTCGAGATCCCGATGCCCGGGACGTCGGCGGGCTTGCCCTTCTTCACGCCGTCGAGGAACACCCGGAGGATCGGCGCCGGCACCATCTCGCCGACGTTCTCGGCGTCGGGCAGCGCCTGGAACGCGATCCCGACGACCTTGCCGCGCGCGAACACGGGCCCGCCGCTGTTGCCCTCGTTGATCGCCGCGTCGACGGTGACCGCGAGCAGGTGGCGCTGGCTGTGCTCGTAGCGCTGCACCTCGATGCGCGAGACGACGCCCTCGGTGATCGAGACCTCCTCCCCGCCGATCGGGTAGCCGACGACCTGGACCTCGTCGCGGAGCTTCGGGAGGTCGCCGACCACGGCCGGCTTGATGCCGCGGGTGAACACTTTGTCCTCCACTTCGAGGAGCGCGAGGTCGCAGTCGTGGCTGATGGCGAGCACCCGCGCGGTGAACTTCTTCGGGTCGCTCTGCTTCTGCACCTGCACGAACGTCGCGTTCGCGACGACGTGCGCGCCGGTGAGGATCCGGTTCGCGGCGATCACGACCCCCGAGCCGGTGCTTCCGCGCGGCGCGACGCTCTGCCACGGACACTCGTAGTCAGGGTCCTGGTAGGTGCTGTAGACGCGGACGACTTGCGGGTGGGTCATGATCGGCGGCGCCGCAGCGTAGCGATGCCGTGCAGCGGAAGCGAACCCGCGGCGCGGCCGCCGCGCGGCATGCTGCGTATGGACCTCGAGCGCGCGCATCCGCAAACTTCGGAGAATCGATGGCAAGGGAACCGCGCCTGAACGGCGCGCGTCCCATGCTGGTGCCCCAGTCGCTGCTGCCGTGACCTCTCCCATGACCCGCTCCCCCATGCTCCTCACGCTCGCGCTCGCCGCGGCCGTGTCCCTCGCCACCTCGGCCCACGCCCAGGTGGTGGTCCAGCCGATCGGGCTGAGCCACCCCAACGCCGCGCCGTGGCAGACCGTCGCCGCGGTCACCCTGCCCGTGCTCGACCGCGAGCAGATCGCGGCCGAGGACAACGCCCGGGTGAGCAACGGCCAGCCGGCCCGCTTCGCGATCCCGAACGACGTCTCGATCTCGCCCGACACGCACGGCACGTGGGAGGTCCTGGACGCGAAGTGGTCGCTGTGGCGACTCCGCGTGCGCTGCCCGAACGCGGATCACATCAACTTCGGGTTCGGCTCGTTCTCGATGCCGGGCGGCGGCCGCATGCAGCTCTACAGCTCCGACGGGGTGTCGATCCTCCGTCCCTTCGACAGCAGCGACCACCAGCCGAGCGGCCAGCTGTGGACGCCGGTGGTGTTCGGCAAGGACGTCACCTGCGAGGTCTACGTGCCCACGACGGCGATCCCGCAGCTGCAGCTCGACCTCGTCCAGATCAGCTCGGGCTACCGCTTCTTCGGGGCCGGGCCGACCGCGCTCAGCAACAACGACGGCAGCGGCCCCTGCAACATCGACGTCAACTGCTCGCAGGGCGTCGGCTGGGAGAACGAGATCTCCTCGGTCGCCGCCTACTCGACCGGCGGCGCCATCTTCTGCACCGGCGCGATGATCAACAACACCGCGCAGGACGGCCGCAACTTCTTCCTGACCGCCAACCACTGCGGCATCGGCCCCGGTCAGGCGTCGTCGCTGGTCTGCTACTGGAACTACGAGAACACCGCCTGCGGCGGCAACAACGCGCCGCTCAACCAGTTCACGACCGGCGCGACCTACCGCGCGTCGTGGAGCACCTCGGACTTCACGCTGGTCGAGCTGAACAGCACGCCCAACCCCGCCTGGGGCGTCACCTACGCCGGCTGGAACCGCGGCGCGGCCACGTCGCCCAACGCGACGGCGATCCACCACCCGAGCGGCGACGCGAAGAAGATCTCGTTCGAGAACCAGCCGACGACGCACACCAGCTACGGCGGCAGCTCCCCCAACTCCAACGGCACCCACGTCCGCGTCGCGGACTGGGACCTCGGGACGACCGAGCCGGGCTCCTCGGGTTCGCCGCTGTTCGACAACAACCACCGCATCATCGGCCAGCTGCACGGCGGCGCCGCGGCCTGCGGCAACAACAGCCCGGACTGGTACGGGCGGTTCTTCCGCAGCTGGACCGGCGGCAACACCAGCAACAGCCGGCTGTCGAACTGGCTCGACCCGACCGGCTCCGGCGCCCTGGTCGTCGACACGCTCGGCGGCAGCGCCGGCGGCGTGGTCGCCAGCGCGACCGCCTACGGCGCGGGCTGCTACTCCAGCTTCGGCACGATCTCGGAGCTGTTCGCCGGCAACCAGTTCGACCTCAGCGGCACCGCGACGATCGCGCAGAACATCCGCTTCACGCCCACCGCCAACGGCTACGACGTGAGCTACGGACAGCCGCTCTGGCAGCCGCCGCTGAGCCCGAACCTCACCCTCGGCGACGACGCGCTGCACTCGGTCACGCTGCCGTTCACGCTCAACTATCCGGGCGGCGCCACCAACGTGGTCCGGTTCTGCACCAACGGCTACGTCTGGCTCGGCAACTCGACCGTCGCCGACTGGTCGCCGACCGTCGCCGAGCTGGTCAGCGGCCCGGCGCGGCTCTGCCCGGCGTGGTTCGACATGAACCCGACGGCCGGCGGCAGCTGCCACTACGACGTCGTCGGCGGCGTCGCGCACTTCACCTGGAACAACGTGCCCGCCTACACGTCCGGCGCCCCGGGCCCCGGCAACACGCTGCAGGTCGCCATCTTCCCCAACGGCACGGTCGACTTCCGCTACCGGCAGGTCCCCAACCAGCCGGCGGACTGCATCGTCGGCTTCACGCGGGGCGGCACCCAGACGCCGCCCAACACCGACTTCAGCCTCGGCCTGCCCGCCTCGGTCTCGGTCGACGCGAGCGGCCTGGGATGGTCCGGGGTCAACCGGCCGATCCTCGGCGCGACGCAGGCGATGCAGCTGACCAACATCCCCGCGCCCGCGCAGAGCATCGGCCTCGCGGTGGTCGGCTTCCAGGCGATCCCCAGCGGCGCCGACCTCGCCTTCATCGGCGCGCCAGGCTGCCGTCTCTACACGCAGTCCGTGTCGATACAGGTGATGAACTACCCGGTCCTGGGCGCGAGCCACCTCTGGCTGCTGCCGATCCCCAACAACCCGGCGCTGTCCGGCTCGAAGGTGACAACGCAGGGCATCATCAAGATGCCGTCGACCTTCAACCCGGGCGGGTTCCTGTCGAGCAACGGCGTCGAGCTGCTGCTCGGCACGCTGTAGCCGCCGGGTCCGCGGCGGCTAGAGGAACCAGTCCTCGTGCTCGCCGCCGGGCGCCTCGGCCGGCACCTCGGCGCTGGCCGCGACGAGCTCCTCCAGCCACCGGTTGGTGCCGTTGTAGAGGCAGGTCACCTGGCGGCACTCGACGGCCGCGTCGAAGCCCGCGAGCAGCCTCGCCGTGTCGTGCTGGCCCGCCGCCGGCACGGCCCAGAGGTCCTTGCCGCCGAGCTTGGCCTTGGCCACCCCGCGGTGCGCCGGGCAGTTGTAGGTGCCGAGCGGCGTCACCACCTGGCGCAGCATCTGCATGTGACAGACCCGCGGCTGCTGCGTGTAGTCCCGCCACGTGCCGGTCATCAGCACCCGCAGGTTGGTGCTCGCGAGCACCCGGAAGCCCTCGCGCACGACCGCGCGCGCGTCGGCGAGGTTCTGCTCGATGCGCCTCACCACCGCCTGCAGCGCGGCTTCGGCCTTGGCCGGGTCCATGACCTCGGCCCCGTCCTCCTGGCGCTCCAGGAAGGGCTTGAACGAGATGTAGTCGAAGCCCGCCGCGGACGCTCGCGCCGCCGCGGCGACCATCTCGTGGATATTCTCGACGACCGGGACGTCGCCGCGGCTGCCGCCGACCCAGGTGATCACGAACGAGAAGCCGACGCTCAGCGCGGGGTTCGCCGCCTTGACCCGAGGGATCCAGCTGCAGATCTCGTCGAGGGTCAGCGACTTCTTCGACGGGTTGTGCATGCGCGCGAAGGTCTCGTTGCTGCCCGCGTCGAGCGAGAGCCGCACCCAGTCGCCGTCCGTAAAGTAGGGCGCCGCCTGCAGGATCCGGTCCCCGCGGCTGCCGTTGGTCACGACCGACACCGACAGCCCCAGCGCCTTGAGGAACCGCACGAAGTCGACGAAGCCCGGATACAGGGTCGGCTCCCCGCCGCCGATCAGGATCACGCTGCGCAGACCGCGCTCGGTCATGCGCGCGATCGACGCGCGCAGCTGGTCGTCCTCGTGCTTCTCGCGGCTGTTGAGGATGTCCCAGTCGATGCAGTGGTCGCACGCGTAGTTGCACGCGGTCGTCAGGTCGAGGTTGATCGACAGCGGCGCGAGGTCCGGCATGGGCGGCGCCTCGCCGCCCGACGCCTGCGCGGCGCGGAGCGCGCGCTGCCACTTGACGTAGTCGACCACGCGCGGCCACAGGCTCGGCTGCTGGAGCTTGCCGGCGAAGTCGTGCACCTGCTCGACCTCGGCGCGGACCTCGGCGGCGCCGCCGGACGCCCCGAGGGCGTCAGCCGTCGGCGAGCTCTCCGAGCACCCCGGCGTAGAGTCGGAGCCGGAGGGCGAGGGCGTCGGCGAGGGGCTGGGTTCGGGCACGGTCGTGGGGAAGCGAAGGGTCGAGCAGACCATACACGAGCGCGGCCAGCGGGTCCTCGACCTTCGTGACGCGGCCGTCGTCGAGCGCGAACGAGATCTCGTAGCCCGCGCCGATCCGGCGCTCGAAGCGGACGCCGTCCACCGCAAACCAGGCGGGCCGCGGCTGCTCCGGGCACACCCGCAGGTGCAGCGTCACGTCGACCCGATGCGCGCCGCCGGCGACCCGGAACCGCACCACGTTGTCGGTCGCGTCGACGCCGCGGTCGGCCTGGCGGACGCGGTCGACCTGCGCGTCCGCCGGCAGCGCGACCAGCGCCTGCAGGACGCTCAGGACGTGGGAGAGAGAGTCCTCGACCATCGCAGCGCCCGACTGGGCAGGCGACAGGCGCATCTCCAGGGAGCGCAGCCCGCCTCCCAGAAGGTCCGGGCGCAGCGCCTTCAGGGCCGACAGCGCGAACGGCCACTGGCAGTTCTCGGCGAGCAGGAGTCCCCGCCGACGGAACTCCGCGACGCGCGCGAGCCCGGCGTCGGCGTCGCGCCAGGGCACCAGCGGCTTCTCGCACAGGCACGCCACGCCCGCCTCCAGCGCGGCGTCGAGCCCGGCGAGGTGGCCTTCGACCGGACACGCCACGACGAGCAGGTCGACTTGCTCGGCCAGCGCACGCGCGCTCGGATGGGCGCGCACCTCGTGGCCCAACTCGCGGGCGAGCGCGCGCGCGGCGTCGCGCGCGCCGGGCTCGCTGCGTC
>JBMHDP010000189.1:0-23976 GCA_049889335.1 Planctomycetota bacterium | reverse complement strand
GCCGCCGACCTGCTGGCGCGCGCGCTCGCGCGGGTCTGGTTCTCGCCGTCCCGGCGCCGGTGGCCGCGCGCGGTGCCCGTCCTCGCGGCGCTGCTGCTCGCCGCGGTCGGCTTGCCGCAGCTGCGATGGAACGACCGGATCGCCGACCTCAACCGGATCGACCCCGCGCTGCAGGCGCAGGACGAGGCGGTGCGCGCGCGGGTCGTGCGGTTCGAGCAGCGTCGCCTGGTGGTCGCGACCGGCGACGACGACGAGGCCGCGCTCCGCGCGAACGAACGGGTCGCGGCCGCGCTCGAACCGCTGGTCGAACGCGGCGTTCTGTCGGGGTTCCGCAGCATCGCGCCGATGCTCCCGTCGGCTTCGACGCAGCGCGCGGTCGACGCGACCGTGCGCGGCGACGAGCAGCTCGCGGCGCGCCTCGACCGGGCGCTCACCGCGCAGGGCTTCGTCGCCGCGGCCTTCACGCCGTGGCGGGAGCTGCTCGCAGCCCCCCCGCCAGCGCCGCTGCGCTACGAGGACCTCGCCGCGGGCCCGCTGGCGGCGATGGCGGCGCCGTTCCGCTTCACCTTCCCGGGCGGCGTGGGCTTCGTGACGTTCGTGCACGAGCTCGACGACGTCGACGCGCTGGCGCAGGCGCTCGAAGCCGTGCCCGGCGGCCGGCTGGTGGACGTCGCCGAGACCTTGAGCGGCGCCTACGGCGCCTATCGAGCGCGGCTGCTGCAGCTGTGGGCGCTCGGGCTGTGCGCCGTGCTGGCGCTCGTCGCGGCCCGTCACCGCCGGCTCGAGCCGACGCTGATCGCCTACGCGCCCGCCGTGCTCGGCGCGGCGGCGACCGCGGGCGCGCTCGCGCTGCTCGGCCTCGAGCTCAACATGCTCTCCCTGGTCGCGCTGCTGATGGTGGTCAGCATGGGCGTAGACTACGGCGTGTTCCTCGCCGAGCACCGCCGCGACCTCGCGCAGCTGCGGGCGACCCTGCTCGCCGTGACCCTCGCGGGCGCCTCGACGATCCTGGGCTTCGGGCTGCTGGCGTTCTCCGACCAGCCGCCGCTGCACCACATCGGCCTGACATCTGCCGTCGGCGTGCTACTGTGCCTGACGCTCGCGCCGTCGGTCTGCGCCCTGACGACGGCCCCCTCTTCCGCTCCGCCCGCCCGATCGTGAACCGCTCCCCCTGGACCCGGCGCCTGCTGGTCGCGCTGCCGCTGGCGCTGGCGCTGGCCGCCGGCGCCTGCCAGCCCCTGCGGCCGCCCGCGCTGTCGGACGTGGACTACCCGGGCGCGCTGCAGCACCCGGCGACGCTCGCCGTCGAGGCGGTCTGGCAGCAGCAGGTGACCGCGACCTGGCGCGGCCCCGACGGCGACCGGGAGCGCCGCTTCTCCGCGGCGGTCCAGCGGCGAGGAGACACGCTCACGGTGCTCGGACTGTCCCCGGTCGGCTCGGTCGGCTTCTCGGTCACGCAGACGCCGACGGGGGTCGACGTCGTCAACAACATCCCGGACCAGCTGGTGATCCCCCCGCGGTTCATCCTGCTGGACGTGCAGCGCGCGCTCTACCCCTGGTTCGACCAGCCGATCGAGGAGGGCGAACGCGCCGCCGCGCGCGACGGCGAACAGATCTGCGAGACGTGGCGCGGGGGCCGGCTCCGCGAGCGGACGTTCCGCCGCCTCGACAGCGCGCCGCCCGGCGTCATCCGGCTGACCTACGAATGGGACGCGGCCGCTCACGCCCCCGCGCGCGTCGTGCTCGACAACGGCTGGTTCGGCTACCGCCTCGCCATCACGACCACGAGCGAGACGCTGCTGGAGACGGAGGAGCGGTCGTGAGGCGACCCGTCTTTATCGCCGGACGGGGCGCCGTCACCGGGTTCGGGCGCGGGCTCGCGGCGCTGTGCGACGGCGTCTTCGCGGGCGAGACAGCCCTGCGACCGCGCGAGCGGACCGCCCGGTTCCGCGTGGACACGACCGTGTGCGGCGAGTTCCCGGCCGGGGCGCTGAGCGACGTCGAGTTGCCCGAGCGGGACCTGCCGCTGCAGGCCGCGCTGATGGCGACCGAGGAGGCGCTCGAGGAGGCGGGGCGGCCCGACGTCGCGCGGATGGGCGTCGTGCTCGCGACCACCAAGGGCGACATGTCGGGCATCTGCGGGCGCGGCGCCGGCCTGGGCTCGCCGATCCGGCTGGGCGCGCTGGTGAGCGAGGCGATGGGGTTCGGCGTGCACCCGACGGCCCTCTCCTGCGCCTGCGCGTCGGGCGTGATGGGGATCGCGTCGGCGGCGCGGCGGATCGCGATCGGCGAGCACGACCGCCTCGTCGTGGTCGCGTCGGACGCCGTGAACGAGTTCATCCTGCGCGGCTTCGGCGGCCTGGGCGCGCTCGACCCGGGCCCCTGTCGGCCGTTCGACGAAGCCCGCCGCGGCGTGTCCCTGGGGGACGGCGCGGGCGCCGTGGTGCTCACGGCGCACGAGTCGGAGTCGGTCGGGGTCCGCGTGAGCGGCTACGGCGGCGCCAACGACGCGTGCCACGTGACCGGCCCCGACTACCACGGGCGCGGGGTGCAAGCCGCGGCGCGCCGCGCGGTCGCGCACGCCGGGATCGACCTCGCCGACGTCGACGTGGTCCAGCTCCACGCCACCGGCACGCGCGCCAACGACCGCAGCGAGGCGATCGGGCTCGGCGACCTGTGGGCCGACACCGCGGAGCGGACGCCGCCCGCGTTCGGCACCAAGGGCCAGACCGGTCACACGCTCGGCGCCGCCGGCGTGCTCGAGGCGTTGCTCGCCGTCGCTGCGCTGGAGCGCGCCGAGGCGCCCGCGAACCACGGGTTGAACCGCAGCGACTGCGACGCGCGCCTGGACGTGACCCACGCGCCCCGGCGGCTGCCGCGCGCGCGCCACGCGCTGAAGGTGGCCAGCGGCTTCGGCGGCGTGCAGGGCGCCATGGTCTTCTCCCGATGACGCGGACCGCGACCGTGCTGGCCTGCGGCGTCATGGACCGCAGCGGCATCTTCGGAAGCCGCGGGACGTCGGTCACCTGGCCCGAGCTGGAGTCCGACCCGCCGGGCACCGGCAAGACGGTCTTCAAGGTCTCGGGGAAGACCGACGCGACCTTTCGTCGGATCGACTTCCCCGCGCGCGCCCTCGTGCTCGCCTGTGAAGCGGCGGGGGTCTACCACGTCCTGACCGAGGAGCAGCGCGCCGAGACCGCGATCTGCGTCGAAACGGAGCTCGGCTCGTTGACGACCGACGTCGACTTCCAGCGATCGCTCCAGGATGACGTCGTGCAGGCCGGGATCTTCCCCTACTCGCTGACCAGCACCAGCCTCGGGGAGCTCGCGCTCCGCTACCAGCTGCGGGGACCGACCGTGAGCATCTCGGTGCTCGACCGGAGCCCGGGGGAGGCGCTGCGGGAAGCGATCCGGATGCTCGAGGTCGGTGACGCGCCGTTCGTGGTCGCCGGCTGCGCCGACGCTGCCCGCGAGGCCGCGGCCGGGTTCGAGGCCGAGATGCGCGCGGTGGTCGCGGTGCTCGCCCCCGACGGCGACGGGCTGGGTCGCCTGGAGTGGCCCGAAGAGGGCGCCCGGGACCCGTTCGCGCCGCTGCTGCAGATGTGCCGCTGAGCCGTCGCTCAGCGGCTCGGCGGGTAGACCGCGACCGTGCGCTCGGCGCCGCGCGCCTGGTCTCGGATCACCACCGCGAGCTGACACGGTCGGCGGCCGATCCGCAGCAGCCCCACCCGCGCGGCGCGCCCCGCCGCGGCCGCCGGCTCGACGTCGACGGTCACGACGTCCACCCCTTCCTCGGTGCTGACCTCCACTCCGCGTAGGGCCAGCGCCGGCGAGAGCGGGACGACCACCAGCGCCTCGTCCAGCGGCTCGAAGGGCGCCGGTCGCGCGAGGCCGCTGCCGCCCGCTGCGCCGCGCAGCGCGCGCCATTCCGCAGCCGAGGACACGCGCCGCGGCCCGTCCAGCGGACGCGCCACGTCGACGACGCTGCACGCACGCACGAGCCCCGCGTGCCCTTCCCCGAGGACCCGCACGGGAGGCGACGGCGGCGGCGCGGCGCACCCGGCCAGGACCGCTGCGAGGGCATAGCATCGCATGGCCGCGACCTTACCCGCGACGGGCTGCGCTACCATGCCGACATGACCACCCGGCCGGTGCTGCTCGCTGCTCTCACGCTCGCGGTCACGCCCTGCGCTGCGACCCAGGCGCCGAGCGCGCAGATGGCGCGAGCAGCCGCGGCCTACGCCGCCAAGGTGACCGCGTCCGCCCTGTTCGTCAGCGAGCGCACCCTCGACTCGGTGATGGAGCAGGAGTTCGCGCCGGTGCGCCCGCTGGACGCCATGATCCGCGCACTGCTCGAGGTCGAGGTCGACCGGGTCGCGCGCTCGGTCACCTGCCGACTGGGCGTGGGCGAGGCGACCGCGGTCTTCCACGAGGGGCTCGGCTGCTCTTTGGTGCTCGGGCCGATCGACCCGGCGCGGCGGCGCTTCGCCGTCCCGCTGCCGGCGTTCGACCTCGACCGCGCCGCGGTCGACGCGCCGTGGCCGCGGGGACGAGCCCCTGCCGCGGCGCCCGCGGACGTAGACGCCGCGGCGCTCGCGTCGGCGCTGGCGCAGGCGTTCGAGGAGCCCGACCGCCGCAAGCCGGTCTTCACGCGCGCCGTCGTCGTCGCCCGCCGGGGCGAGCTGGTCGCGGAGCGCTACGCGCCGGGCTTCGACGCGCAGATGCCGCTGCCGGGCTGGTCGATGACCAAGACCTTGGTCAACGCGCTCGTCGGCGCGCACGTGGACCGCGCGGCCTTCGACGTCCACGCGCGCCCTGGGGCCGGGGGCTGGCGCGAGGAAGGCGACCCCAGAGCCCAGGTGCGGAACCACCACCTGCTCGCGATGAGCGCGGGCCTGCGCTGGAACGAGGACTACACCGACCCGACCTCGGACGCGCTGCAGATGCTGCTGCTCCGGCGCGACCACGCCGCAGCCTACGCGCAGCAGCCCGCGGCGGCCGCGCCCGGCTCCCGCTACCAGTACGCCAGCGGCGCGACCAACCTGCTGTGCCGGGAGCTGCGCGCCGCCTACTCCGGCCGTCGCGCCTACTGGCAGATGCCCGCGAGGTTCTTCCAGCGCGTCGGCATGCACACCGCCGTCCTGGAGACCGACCCGAGCGGCACGTTCGTGGGGAGCTCCTACGGCTACGCCTCGGCGCGGGACTGGGCGCGCCTGGGGCAGCTGTTTCTGCAGGACGGCGTGATGTTCGGCGACCGCGTGCTCCCCGAGGGATGGGTCGCGCGCTCGACGAGCGTCGAGGCCTCGCCGGCGAGCGGCGGCAGGTTCGGCTGGCACATCTGGCTCAACCGCGACCCGGACGGCGCCGGACCGCGGACGCGGAGGTGGCCCGCGCTCCCCGAGGACGTGTTCCACATGGACGGACACGAAGGCCAATACGTCGTCGTCGTGCCGAGCGAGCAGCTCGTCGTGGTCCGGCTGGGCTGCACCAAGAGCGGCGGCTTCTCGATGGCCGCGCTCGTGCGAGCGGTGATCGCAGCCTGCCGCTAGTCGCGGCCGCGCCCCCGCGGCGTCGCGTCGACCGCGGGCGGAGGCAGCTCGAGGTCGAGCTTGCGCCAGGAGCCGATCGGGTCGGGGAGCCTGGGGTCGCGCGGGTGGAGGTAGTCCTTCCAGCGACGCGCGAGCCGAAGGTCGCCGGCGGTGAGCCCGCTCAGCCCCTCGAACTCCCGCACGATGTTGTCGAGCACCAGCGCCTTGGTCCGCGCCGGAACGCGCGGCAGCGCGCTGTCGGGCGGACGCCCGTAGGCGAAGCTGACCGGGGCGCCGTCCGCGCGCGCGAGCACGACCCGGACCTCGGGATACTGCATGCCGACGACCCACTGCTCGCCCAGGTTCGTCGCGTCGACCTCCAGCAGACGGGGGCAGTCCTTCACGAGCGGCGCGACGTCCGCCTGCCACTCCGAGACGACCGCCGCCGCGACGCGCGCGCGGCGCTCGCGCGCCCGCTCGCCGAACGAGACCGCCATGGTCGGGCTCCCGCCGTCGCGATAGAGACGGACGATCGGCAGCGCAGACGACGACCAGGGCAGCATGACGCCGTCTTCGTCCAGCAGGCATAGCGGCGAGTCGTCGCCGGCGTGCACCGCGATCGTCGGCCTGCGCAGGTCCAAGTGGAGGCGGAAGCGGTCCGGGAACACCCGCTCGACCCGCACGCTGCGCACCCAGGGAGTGGAGACGAGCCCGTCGCGCAGGCGGACGGCGGTCGCCTCGTCGAGGATGCCGACCTCGTCGGAGAGCCACGGGGAGACCGTCTCGCAGACGGAGAGCAGCATCTCGTCTTCCATCCACGCAGGCCGCTCCAGGAAGCCCACGCGGTCCAGCTGGACCGCGGGTCCGGGCCGAGCGGCGCCCTTGAGCCGGGCCGCGAGCACGTCCGCGGCCCGCGGCCCGAACAGCCAGACGGTCGCGACGAACGCGGCGAGCACGAAGACGCGAACCGTCCAAGAGGACGTGGTCGAACTCATCAGCGGGGCTCCGGCGACGGCGCCGGATCGAGGACGGAAGAGACGAGCGCCGAGCCTGCCGAGCAGGCCCGCGGATCCGGTCTACCGGCCGATCAGTTCAGCCGGGCGACGACGGGCTTCTGCTCGCCCTGCGACGACCGCTCGGTCGTGCCGCCGCTGACGCCCTCGCAGTCGTCCGTGAAGATCTCCAGCGTGTCGATGATGTTCTCGACGAGGTCGCGGTCGAGCGTGATCTCGCGCGCGCCCTTGGTCGCGTCGAGCTCGTGGTCGAGCAGACGCGTGAGGATCTTGAGCTGCGAGAGATGGCGACCGACGAACTTGCCGACGTTGACTTCGGACTTGGTTTCCATGGATAGGCTCCAATGCGCCGCGTGGTGGCGGCGTTCTTTCGGGAGGAGCGGTGGTGACCCCCACCGCTGGTAGACCGGCGCAGCCTCGCGTCGAGGATGTCGGGGCTCGGCTGCGTGCGAAATGTCCCGCTGACTGACGGAACGCGGCGCAGCATAGCGAGCGAGGCACGAGCAAACCAGAGTCGCGTCGCGCACAGGCAGGCGGCGCTTGGGGGCAAAGTTCCACACGGATGTGGAGAGGTCGCCTGCTGCGTGTTTCCAACGACGCCGGCGGTGTGAGATGCTGCTCGCCCGTGTCCTCTCGCCCCACCAAGCCCGTCGAGTTCAAGGGCTACACGCTCAACCCCTTCCAGGTGGAGGCCGCCGAGGCGATCGAAGCCGGGCACAACGTGCTGCTGGCAGCGCCGACCGGCGCCGGCAAGACCCTGGTCGCCGAGTATGCGATCGAGCACGCGGTCCAGCAGGGCAAGCGCGCGATCTACACCAGCCCGATCAAGGCCCTGAGCAACCAGAAGTTCCGGGACTTCAAGGAGGACGGGCTGAGGGTCGGGCTGATGACCGGGGACCTCACGCTCGATCCGGACGCGCCGCTGGTGATCATGACCACGGAGATCTTCCGGAACGCCGTCTTCGAGGACCCTGAGCGGTTCCAGGACACCGACTTCGTGATCTTCGACGAGGTGCACTTCGTCGACGACGTCGACCGGGGCACGGTGTGGGAAGAGAGCCTGATCTTCGCGCCGGAGCACGTCCGCTTCGTCGGGCTGAGCGCGACCATCGCGAACCTGCACGAGTTCGGCGACTGGATCCGCGAGGTGCGCGACCAGGAGCTGACGGTCATCGAGCACAAGAAGCGGCCGGTCCCCCTGTCGCACCGCCTGTTCCACCAGGACGCAGGCGTCTTCCAGCTGGCGCAGCGGTCGCGCGCCATCACCTACCACGAGCGCGCGCTGGCGCGCGACAAGAAGCACCACGACCGCGACATGCGGGTCAGCAAGCGCGAGCGGCAGCGCTCCAAGTGGGGCGACAAGCGGGAGCGCGCCCGCGGCCGACGCCATCGCGCCGGGCCCCGCCCCTACGTGATGCTGCTCGACGAGATCCAGCATCGCCAGCTGCTGCCAGCGCTCTACTTCTGCTTCTCCCGCAAGGAGTGCGAGATCAAGGCGGAGCGCAGCATGGGCCGCCGGCTCCTGGACCGCCGCGAGCGCGCGCAGATCCAGGACCTGTTCCACGAGATCTGCGACCGCTTCGAGCTCGACGAGGGGCAGGACCCGGCGCTGCGCGCGATCCTGGGCCGCGCGCTGGTCGGCGTCGGCTTCCACCACGCGGGCATGCTCCCGATCCACAAGGAGGTGGTCGAGCGCCTGTTCACGTCCGGGCTCCTGAAGCTGCTGTTCACGACGGAGACGTTCGCGCTCGGCATCAACATGCCGGCCAAGACCGCGATCTTCGACCTGCTGCGCAAGTACGACGGCGTCCAGATGAACTACATGAAGGCGCGCGACTACCTGCAGATGGCGGGGCGCGCCGGGCGCCAAGGACTGGACAAGACCGGCCTCGTGATCTCGGTCCTCGAGGACGAGGACCTGATCGACGCGCCGCTCTCCCGCTACCACTCGGGCAAGGTCGAGCCGATCACGTCGCGCTTCAACCTGTCCTACTCCACGATCCTGAACCTCTACGACCGCCTCGGCAGCCGCGGCCTGCAGGAGGCGTACGACCGCTCCTTCTCGGCCTTCCAGGCGATGAAGGGCTCCGAGTCCGCCAGGAGGAAGAAGCGCGCCGCCGCCCACGCGGCGCTCGCGAGCCGCGTCAACGTCCTCCGCGAGGCCGGCTACCTCGGCGAGGACGGCCTGCTCCCGCGCGGCAAGATCGCGCAGCGGATCAACGGCTACGAGATCCAGGCGGCGGAGCTGCTGTTCGACGGCGTCCTGGAGGACATGGACATCCACCAGCTCTCGGCGACGTTCACGTCCCTGATCCACGAGGAGCGTCGCCGCGTCGACCCGCGCCAGCAGCCGCGGGACCCCGGCCCGCTGATGCGGCGGGCGACGCAGGCCGTGCGCCGGTTCCGCGACGTCGAGTCGCGGCAGGGCGTGCTCCATCCGGTCAAGGAGCCGGACTGGGGCATCGCCCCGGCCGTGGACTGCTGGAGCCGCGGCGGCGACGTCGAGGACCTCGAGCGGCTCTCCAGCGGCGACGCCGGCGACGTCGTGCGCACGCTGCGCATGGCGATCCAGATGATGCGGCAGGTCGCGCTGCAGGTCGGCAAGCGCGAGCAGCTGGGCGCGCGCCTCGAGGAGGCGATCGTGGCGGTCAACCGCGACGTGGTCGACGCCAAGCGCCAGTTCGAGCTCGGTTAGCCGCCGGAGCTCGCCATGCCCGCGAAGCCGAACTTCGCGGCGAGCACGTCGAAGAACTGGCGCGGACTCTGGATCAGGTGCCGGAACCGCATCGGCGCGGCGCGCATCGTGATCCGCGTGCCGACCTTGACCTGCACCTGCACCTGCCCGTCGACGATGCAGTAGGCGTACGGGGCGTCCCCCGTCTCCAGGATCTCGAGCTCGAGGCCGCCGCCGATCGACAGCACGACCGGGTGCGCGGTCAAGCTGTGCGAGGCGAGCGGCGTCAGCACGACCGCGTCGACGTCGGGCGCGAGCACCGGGCCGCCCGCCGCCATCGAATAGGCAGTCGAGCCGGTCGCCGTCGCGGCGATCACGCCGTCCCCGCGGTAGGTGCCGAGCTCGGCGTCGCCGCGGCGGGCGCGCACGATGATCATGCCGCCTGCGCCGGCGCGGCTGATGACCACGTCGTTGAGGCCGAGCGCTTGCGTCGGCGCCGCCTCGCCGCCGTCGACCTCGCAGCGGAACATCAGCCGCGTCTCCTCCCAGAGCTCGCCCGCGACGAGGCGCTGCAGCGCGACCTCGCTCTGCTCGTCCTCGAAGGCCGTGAGGAAGCCCAGCCGGCCGCGGTTGATGCCGAGCGTCGGCCGCTGGTTCTCGGCCATGCGTCGCGCGGCCGCGAGCAGCGAGCCGTCTCCGCCCCAGACGACGACGACGTCGCCCTCTTGGTCGTGCAGCGAGGCCTCGCGGTCGGTGATCTGCACGGTCTCGACGCCGCGGTCGGCGAACCAACGCGCGTGGCGCGCGATGACGTCCGCGGTGCCGCCCTTCTTGGCGTCACCTACCAGCAGCACGCGTCGGATGTCGGGGTCTGCCATGGCCGTCTCCCTGCGCGCCGCGCGCGCGTCGGGAGCCGCCGGGACGGCGGCTCGGGCTCAGGAGGGGATCGGCGCGTCCCTCTCGACGAGGAACCGCGACGCTACGTCCACGGCGCGGAGGCCGCAGTGCTCGATAATCTGGCCGCGGGACATGTGCACGAGGATGTCGTCGGGCACGCCCATGACCTCGACGGCGGCGCGCACCGGACCGTGCGCGGCGACACACTCCAGCACGGCGGCGCCGAAGCCGCCGACCTTGACGTGGTCCTCGAGCGTGACGACGCGGTCGTGTCGCTGGCAGAGCTCGACGACGAACTCCTCGTCGAGCGGCTTGCAGAAGCGCGCGTTGACGACCTCGACGTGCACGCCCTGCTCAGCGAGCTGCTCGGCCGCCTCCAGCGCGGTCTGCACCATGTGGCCGTAGGCCAAGATGGCGCCGTCCGAGCCGGCGCGCAGCGTCTGGGCCTTGCCCAGCTCGAGCGGCGCCCGCTGCCCGTCCCAGCCGACCAGGTCGTGCTGCTCCGGGGCGTTGCCGCGCGCGTAGCGCACCCCGCTCGGCCCGTCGAGGCGGAGCGCCAGCTGCATCATCTCGTGCAGCTCGGGGCCGTCCATCGGCGCCATCAGCGTGATGCCCGGCATACAGCGCAGGTACGCGATGTCGTAGAGGCCGTTGTGGGTCGCGCCGTCCTCGCCGACGAGGCCCGCGCGGTCCATGGCGAACACGACCGGCAGGCGCTGCAGGACGACCTCCTGGAACACCTGGTCGTAGCCGCGCTGCAGGAAGGTCGAGTAGATCGCGCAGACCGGCCGCATGCCCGCCGTGGCCATGCCGGACGCCATCGCGACCGCGTGCTGCTCGGCGATGCCCGCGTCGACAAACCGCTCCGGGAACCGGTCGCGGAACTCCATCAGGCCGGTGCCGTCCGGCATCGCCGCCGTGATCGCGACGACCTTCTCGTCCCGCTCGGCGAGCGCCTCGATGCTCTCGCTGAACCACTTCGTCCAGGCGCGCCCCTTGGGCTTCTCGGGCACCATCGGCTGCAGGACCGCCGGCTCGACCGGGACCTTCTCGGACTTCGGCTTGGGCTTCGGCTTGGCCGCGTGCGCGCGGTCGTAGCGGTCCTCGCTGCCCGGCACGCCCTTGCCCTTCTCGGTCATGACGTGCAGCAGCGTGACGCCGTCGAGCTTCTTGCAGTTCTCGACCGCCTCCAGCGTCTCCTGCATGTTGTGGCCGTCGACGGGGCCGAAGTAGCGGAAGCCCAGCTCCTCGAACAGGTGGCCTGGGACCACCATGTTCTTGACCATGTCGACCGTGTCCCCGAGGCGCTGGTCGAGGTCCTTGCCGACCACCGGGATCGACTGGATCAGGTTGTGTAGCGACTCCTTCGCGCGGTTGTAGAAGGTCCCGCTGCGGAGCTTGTTGAGGTGCCGCGAGAGCGCGCCGACGGTCTTGGCGATCGACCATCGGTTGTCGTTGAGGATCACGAGCAGCTTCGTGTCCTCGAGCGAGCCCGCGTGGTTGAGGGCTTCGAACGCGACCCCGCAGCCCATCGCTGCGTCCCCGACGACCGCGACCGAGTGGCGTCCGTCGTTGCCGCGCATCTTGTCGCCCATCGCGATCCCCAGCGCGGCCGACGCCGCGGTCCCTGCGTGCCCCATGAGGTAGGCGTCGTACTCGCTCTCCCACTTGTTCGAGAAGCCGCTCAGGCCGTCCTTTTGGCGCAGCGTGTGGAACCGGTCCTTGCGACCGGTGAGCAGCTTGTGCGGGTAGCACTGGTGGCCGACGTCCCAGACGAGCCGGTCGTCGGCGAAGTCGTAGAGGTAGTGCAGGGCGACGGTCAGCTCGACCACGCCCATGCCCGAGCCCAGGTGACCGCCGGTCACCGAGACGGTGTCCATGATCACCTGACGCAGCTCTTCACAGAGCGCGCCGAGCTGCTCTCGGGGGAGCTTCTTCAGGTCTGCGGGGACGTTGACCTGGTCGAAGAGAGGCGTGGGCGAAGGTTGGTCCAATTTCTGCTCCGGGCAGCGGTGCTTTACGACCGCATCGGCGCGAGCCCAAGCAATCCGGACAATCCGATCGTCAGGTGCGGCGCTCGACGGCGTAGAACGCCACATCTTGCAGCAGCCCCGCCGCGTGGTCCAGCGAACTCACCGTAACCTCCCGCCACACAGCGGCTGCCGCCACCAGCTCGCCGGCCAGCTCGGCCGCCTGGGCGGCGAGGTCGCGCGCCGCCCGCTGGCTCTGCTCGAGACCGAGCAGCGCGGGCCACGTCAGCTTGCCGAGCGCGACGTCTGCGCCCGGGTTCTTGCCGAGCTCGTCCGCCGAGCCCGTCAGGTCGAGGCAGTCGTCTGCGATCTGGAACGCCCGACCCAACGTATCCCCATACTTGCAAATCACTTCGATCACTTCGTCGGGCGCGCCTGCGGCGCCGGCGTCGGCGTGCGCGCCGACGACGAGAGACGCGGTGATGAGCGCGCCGGTCTTGTGATCGTGGATCCACTCGAGGCGTGCAAGCGCCGCATCGTCGCGCGCCGACGCCGCGGCTTCCCCGAGCGAACCCTCCGCGGCGAGGTCCTCGACCTGCCCCCCGACCATCCCGCGGCTGCCGGACGCGCGCGCCAGCGCCGCGACCGCCGGACCGCCGGCAGCCGCGCACCCCTCGAAGGCCAAGGTCAACAGCGCGTCCCCCGCGAGCAACGCCAACGGTTCACCGTAAACCTTGTGACACGTCGCGCGCCCGCGGCGCAGGTCGTCGTCGTCCATGCAGGGCAGGTCGTCGTGGACGAGGCTGTAGGTGTGCAGACACTCCAGCGCCGCAGCAGGCCGCATCGCGCGCTCCAGCCGCCCGCCCGTCGCGGCGCAGCCGAGCAGCGTCAGCATGGGGCGCAGCCGTTTCCCGCCCGGGAACATCGAGTAGCGCATCGCCTCGTGCAGCCGGCGAGGCGGATCGTCCGGGCTCGGGAGGAGGTCGCCAAGCGCCGCTTCGACGGCCGCTGCGTGGGCGGCGACGAACGCCTGGAACGCACCCGACGCCGCGCGCCGGCTCATCGCGCGATCACCATGCCGAGCATGGCGTCACGAGCTCTCTTCGGGGTCACTCCGGGCAGCAGCATGCGGAATCCTTCGGCGCCGATCGTCGACTCGACGCCGTCGCGACGCAAGACGCCGTCCTGCAGCAGCAGCGAAACCACGTCCCGCCGCTCGTCGACCTCGACCGCGACGCGCCCGCCGTGCGCGCTGCCGAGCACGAGGTCTTTGTCGTTGGTGCCGACCAGGTCCACGTGCAGGAAGCGTCCATCGAGCAGCCCCCGCACCCGGGTCGCGCTCCAGCCCAACTCGGTCCCGGCGCTCTCGAGCAGGCGCGTGAGGCGCGCCGCCCAGCTCCGCCGGCCCGCAGGGTCGAGCGCGCCGGGCTCGCGCTCCGGAGGTGCCGGGTCGACGGGATAAGCACCCTCTGCGCGCACGAGGTAGGGCAGCCGGGCCTCGAACCGGCGGCCGTCCACGTCGTCGAAGACGACCGCGAACCCGTCGTCGGGCAGCGCCGCGCGTTCGCCTTCGACGCTCCGCCGGCCTTCGAAGAAGCGCAGCTCCAGTCGCCCGGTGGACCGGTCCAGGGAAGCCGTCATGCGCTCCGCGGTGAGGAACGTGACGCCCAGCCCGTCCGACGCGGCCTCCAGCAGCTCGACGTCACGGAGCCCGTCGGCGTCGACCGCCGTCGCGCGCAGGAACCGCTGGGAGGTGAAGCCCTCGGCTCGCAGGCACTCGTGCAGCGCCTGAAGGCACTCACGGACCCCGAGCGGCATCGGCCGCAGCGAGGCGGCGGCCCGCTCGCGCGACGCCGCGGCGCGCCGCTCCAGCTCGGCGTTGCGCTCCGCGAGCAGCGCCCGCAGCGCCTGCAGCTGCTCGCGCGTGGTGTGCAGCTCCAGCTGCAGTCGGCTGTATTCCTCGAGCGCGACCGCGGCGTCCGTCGGCGACGGAGCGGTCTCCGCCTCGACCGCCGGTCGCTCCGGAGGCGCAGCCTGGGAGTCCGCCGCGTCGGCGAGCGCTGCCTGCGCTGCCGCGAGCGCGCGCTCCGCGCGCACGGCCCGCCCCTCCAAGCTGCCGGCCAGCGACGCCACTTCGCGCGTCTCGGCGACGAGGAACGCGCCCGCGCCGAGCAGCGCGACGATCAGCAGGGACGGGAGCCAGCGCATCGCAGGTGGGACGGGGAAGGGAGCTCGGCCCTTCCCGCCGAGGGCCCGACAGGAGCCGACAGCGGCCTCACCACTTGCCGTTCTTGTTCTTGTTGTACCACCCCTGCCACTTGCGGAACGTGTCGAAGTCCTGCCCGGTCAGCGCCTTCATCGTCTCGTTCCACGGGCCCGAGATGGCCGCGAGGCGGTCGCGCGCGTTCTGCGCCTCGACGTTCGCGCCCAGCTGCGAGGCCATCTCGGAGAGCGACCCCCACTTGATGATCATGCCGCTGACGATCTCGCGGCGCAGCTTCTGCTTCGACTCGCGGAAGTTGCCGAGGGCCTCCCCGGCCGCGGCCTGCAGGGCCGCCTCCGGGCTGCGGCGCGCCTCGTCGAGGAGGAACTTCACCATCCCCTCGTCCCGGGTCTTGCCGATGTTGACGAGCAGCTTCTCGCGCAGCGGGACCCACTGGGACCGGTTGGGGAAGCGCTTCTTCTCGTAGGCAGCCTTCAGCGGCTTCGCGCCCGCCTTGCCGAAGCGACCCAGCGCGATCGCCGCGGTGCTGTAGAGCTGCGACTTGTTCGCCGGGCGCAGGCGCCCCTTGTTGAGCAGGCTGCCGAGCCCTTTGACGACCTGCTTCTGGTCCTTCTCGTTCAGCCCCTTGTCCTGCTTCTGGATCAGCACGTCGATGATCTGGATGCCCTCGGCGTCGCGCGCGAACTTGCGGTCCTTGGCGACCCCGGCGAGCTCCTTGAGCTGGACCGGGACGTCGGGGTCCGCGGGCAGCTTCTCCGTCTTCTGGGCGGTCGCCGGGTGAGCGAGCGCCAGCGCGAGCAGGGCCGCGGCGAGCGAGGCCGGGGCGCGTGAGTCGTGGATCATCGGGTTCTCCCTCGGTTTCGGACTGGAGCGCCGCGCCGGTCGGCGACGCGACTACGAGACATTCGGCTCGGGGGCGGGTGGAAGATAACAAAGAGCATGCCGCGTGGCCGCAAGAGACGCTGCCAACGGATCAGCGACCGCCCGGGGTTCGGTCGAGCAGGCGGCCCGCGGCCGCGCGGACCTGCGCCATGTCGAGCTCGTGCAGGCGGCTCGGCGTCGCGAGCTCCGGCGGAACGCCGCCCGCGGACAGCTCCTCGCACAGCTCGACCAACAGCGCCGAGAAGCCGAGGTGGTGCGGGGAGCGCAGCGGCGGGGCGCCGTAGAAGTCCGCGATGTGCGCGAGCACCAGCTCGGTGTGCGCCGAGAGCGCGAGCGCGGCGAGCTCCGCGCGGCGCTCCATCTCCGCTTCGATCGCGCCCGGCGAGGCGCCGAACCGCAGCAGCAGGCCGGCGCCGCGCAGCAGGTTCGACTCGATCGGCAGGTAGTAGCTGGAGTCGACGAGGTGACGGCGCTCGTGCGCCCGGATCATCTCCAGCACGGCCGGACCGAGGTCCTCGTCTGCGACCGGGGACCGCAGCGTCAGCCGCCACGCCGCGTCCAGCGGGTCGAGCCCGACGTCGGCCGGCACGGCGTCCCGCTCGAGAGCGAGGCCGTCCTCGCGGGCGATTCGCCGTCGCTCCAACAGGCCGAGCGCCCAGTCCGCCACGGCGTCGTGATCGATCAGGAAGTGGTTGAGCAGCGCGACGCCCGCGAGGTCGCCGCCGAGCACGCCGCCGAGGGCCTGGATGTCCCGGTCGATCCCGACGACCTCGAAGGAGCGGTTGGGCAGCGACTGCCGCGCGACGTCGGGGAGCTCGCGCACCGAGAGCCGCGTCAGCATCAGCCCCTCGGCCGTGCCGCCGCTGCGGCGGCCGAGCACGAGGTGCCGGTTGTACTTCGCGAGGTGCTCGCACAGCCCGGACCCGGCGAACGGATCGAGCATCTCTCCCACCAGCGGCGCCGAGAACATCCCGGGCTCGCCGACGCAGTCGACGTCCAGCACCTCCACCGACAGCTCACGGACGCGCTCGATCACCACCGGCAGCGACGCCGTGTCGCCCGCGCGGTAGCCGCGGTAGAGCAGCCGCCGCAGCCCGGCCTCGAAGGCGAGCTCGCGCCGGGCCTCCTGCTGGAGCGCCCGGAAGTCGGCGACGTGGGACGGCTGCGCGGCGCACGCCACCTCGGCCAGCAGCTCCACCTCTCGCAGCATGCCGCAGTCGCGCAGCGCCGCGAGCAGCGCGCGCGCGCGCGGCGCGTCCGCCAGCGGGTCGCCGCGCATCCAGGGACCGTCGAGCAGCGTCAGCCAGCGGCCGCGCAGCTCGTTGTCCTCGACGTCCACGACGTGTCGGGGGATGTCGTCGCGGAGGCGCGCGACGAACGCCGCGACGTCGCCGGCCCCGAGGACGAGGCGCCGCAGCGCGCGGCTCCGACCCGGCGCCGGCCGCTCCCGCCCGCGCTGCTCGAGCAGGGTCCGCGCCGCGAAGACCTGCCCGGTCTCCAGCAGGACGTCGGCGGTCAGCGCGCCCGCAGCCGCGACGGCCTGCAGCCGCTCGTCGTCCTCACGCAGCACGTCGACGACCTGCTGGCGCTGGTCGCGCGTGGCCTGTGTGGTGAGCCAGCCGCGCAGCAGCCGCTGCACGCCGGGGTCGTAGGGTCGCGCGCGCAGCGCGGCCATCAGCGCCTCCCACGCGACCCCGGGCTGGTCGCGCGCGAGCGCGACCTCGGCGAGGCCGAGCGCGCCGACGCCCGGGACGCGGCGGTCCGCGCGGATCGCCTGGTAGACGAGCGCGGCCTCCTCCAGCCGGTCCGAAGCCCGCAGCGCGGACGCGTAGGCGACCGCGACCAACGGATGCTGCTCGCTCGCGGCGAACAGCCGCTCGTAGATCTCGAGGGCCGACGCGAGGTCGGCGGCGCGGAGCGTGTGCGCGAGGCCGAGCCACGGCCAGACCGCCTCCGGCGCGAGCCGGGCCGCGCGGCGGAACCCGTCCAGCTTGGCGCGACGATCCTGGGTGACCCTCGCCAGCAGGTAGTGGGCGAGCCCGTCCTCGGGGCGCTCGGCGACCGCGTCGCGCGCCTCGCGCAGCAGCAGCCCCCGCCGGCCGCGCGCCCGCAGCACGTCCTGGCGGAGCCTGCGCGCGTCGACGTCCGCAGGACGCTGCGCCAGCAGCGCCTCGACCTGCTCGAGACCTCGGACCTCGTCCCCGCGCTCGATCGCCTGCCGCGCAGCCCCCGCGATCCTGCCCGCAGGCGACTCTCCCCAGGGAAGGTCGACCACCCGCTCCGGCGGGAGTCCGGTCGCGGGCGCGCGACAGCCGGCGAGCGTCGCAGCGAGCAGGCAGAGGCGGATCACGGCGCGCATCGCTACGTGATACCGGCGCCCGGCCGACGGCCGGCAGAAGAAAAAGGCATCCCACGGTGTTGCGAGTCACCGCGGGCGCCCGACCGCCGGCGCCACCCCCATGGCGCTGACGGTGCTCGCCTCCGGCCCCCGGGTCCCCACCCGCTCGACCGCAGCGCGCGGACCACCTGATCCCGCAAGGTCCGCGCGACGCGCCGGCCATCCCCCCGAACGACCGGCAGCGCGCATCGTCTGCATCGACGGCGCCTCTCGCCTTCTTTACCGAGCGCCTGAGCGCCCGGTGCCATGGGCGACTCGCGGCTACTGGGTCGTGAACTGCGCGACCGCGGAGAGGCCGATCTCGACCGTGCCCGTCGCCGAAGTGACGCCGCTGGACCAGACCCTGCCGACCGGCTCCCAGCCACAGACCTGGACCTTCTGGGCCTGGCTCGTCACGAGGCCGAGCGCGTTCGCAGCCGGGTCGATCGTGGCGGCCTGGAACCGCAGCCACTTGCCCAGCAGCTGGGGGTTGTTCGGCAGCTGGAAGGGGAACGTGACGGTGCCGTCGCCGGCGGCCGAGCCGAAGAACGACGCCGCGACGTCGATGGACAGGAAGCAGCCGCTGGCGCCGACGACGCCGAGGTCCTGCGGCAGCTGCATCCCGCTCCAAGAGCCGCTCTCCTGGTTTCCCAGGGCGAGCAGGACGGCGCTCCCCGGGTCGGCGTCGTAGGCCCGCACGACCCAAGGTCGCCCCCACTGGACCCCCGTCGTCGCGCTCTCGACGCCGAGCGGGAGGCCGCTCGCCTGGAGGCACGAACCGGGTCCGACGGGGACCAGCGGGCTCGTGCAGACGAACGTCGCGTCGAGCGAGTAGGCGCCCGGTGGCTGGCCGTAGACGGCGAGCTCCAGCACGAGGTCGCCCGCTGCGGGGTCGTAGGCGAACGGCGACGTGAACCCGATCGCGGCCAGGAACGGGTTCGGCGACGCCCCGACGGCCTGGGACGGCAGCGTGAGCAGCTGCCGAGGCAGCACCGTGACCGCGTCGGCGCCACGGTTGAGCGCGAACTGCGGCGAGAGCGCGACGATCGGAGCGGGCGACGTCGACATCGACATCTCGCAGTCGACGGTCTTGCCGCCCGTCGTCGCGCCGCCGTCGGGCCGCAGCTGTACGCCCGTGAGCACGACGGGGCCGCTGAACAGCGACGCGCCGTAGACGTACTGCACGCGGGTCGGCGTGCTGCGGCCGAAGGGGATGTTCGTGGCAGCCGTGCCCTCCTGGGTCAGGTGCGACAGGGGCACCGGCAGCGCGGCCTGGGCGAGCGCGGGCCCGAGGCACAGCGTCGCGGCGGCGAGCGCCGCGCGGAGCTGGGGGGTTCGATCCATGGCATGGGAGGTATCGGCGCGGAGGCAGCTGCGGCTTGACCTCGCGCGCGACGCAGGACGAAGAAGGAGAGCCTTGTCGAACGACGCCCGGAGCGCCGGCGTCCTGCTGCTGCGGGACGACCCGAGGACCACGGAGGGGCTGAAGACAGCCCTGGAGCGCGAGGCCGTGCCCGTCGACGTGGCGACCGCCCTCGCCGACGCTCGGGCGACCTTCTACCGCGCGGGCGGACACGGCTGCCTCGTCATCGGCCCGGACGTGACGCCCGGCGTCGCGCGGCAGGTCGCGACCGCGCTGCGCGGCCTGGACCCGCAGCTCGCCGTCGCCACGTTCGGGCCGGCGCTGCGTCACCTCGGCGGGCGGCGCGTCGCCCACCTCCAGGCCTACCACCCGGGCTCTCGCGCCGGGCAGGGCGCGCTGCTGCGCTTCCTCGTCACCCTCTGACCGCCCTACGCCCAGACCCCCCGAAGGTCCAGACCCCCCGAAGGTCCAGACCACCCGAAGGAAGGGTCTCCCGAGGCCCTGAGTGCCGGACGTCGAAACGCCTGCCCTTTGAGCCCCTGCAGGACCTCCGAACGGCCGGTCGGCGCGGCGAAGGATGGGGTGGCTAACCGGACTCGAACCGGCGACCCCCAGAACCACAATCTGGTGCTCTAACCAACTGAGCTATAGCCACCACGCCTGCGGCGCGAATCCACGCGCCGCCGAGCGGGCAGGGAGTGTGCCGTCGGGCCGGCGCGGGGTCAAGCCCGACACGTCGCAGCGTCAGAGCAAGCTTGCATGCGACCTGGGACATCGATATCGTCCCCGCCCCGAACGAGCCTCCGTAGCTCAGTCGGTAGAGCAGCGGATTCTTAATCCGCGGGTCCTAGGTTCGAGCCCTAGCGGAGGTACCACACGCAAAGGCCCGGCTGTTCGCAGCCGGGCCTTCTGCTTTGGCAGGGTCGCCGCCCACAAGATCGGCAGGCGCAGGACCGACAGGCGCAGGGACCGGCGGCGAGGCGTTCTGTTGCGCGCGGCATCCCGCGCGTCTCGCGCGGGGCGCCTACCCCGCTCGAGGGCCTGCTGCGCCGGCGAGCAGGCGCGGCCGCGGCTGGAGACGCTAGCATGCGCGCATGCTCTCCCACCCGATCGTGCTGCGTGCGGCCCTGGCGGCGGCGCTGGCGGCGTCGCTTTCCGGACAGGCCCTGCAGGTCTACGTGCTGGTCGGCCAGTCCAACATGCAGGGCCACGCCAAGGTCCAGACCTTCGACTACATCGGCGACGACCCGGCGACCGCGCCGCTGCTCGCGAAGATGCGGTCCGCCGACGGCGCCCCGGCCGTGCTCGAAGACGTCCACGTCGCCTACCTGACCGGCGGCCGCGGCGGCGACGGCGAGGTCACCGGCCGCCTCACCGCAGGCTTCGGCGCGCGCCGCGACCCGCAGAAGTCGGACGACAAGATCGGCCCGGAGTTCACGTTCGGCATCCGCATGCAGGAGCTGCACGAGGAGCCGGTGCTGTTGATCAAGTGCGCCTGGGGCGGCAAGTCGCTGCACACCGACTTCCGGCCGCCGTCCGCCGGTCCGTACCCGTTCTCTGAGCAGCAGCGGGCCCAGCTGCTCGCGCGCGGCAAGGACGTCGAGCAGACGGTCGCGGCCAAGCGGGACCAGACCGGCGTCTACTATCGCAAGACCGTCGCCTACGTCCGCGAGGTCCTCGCCGACCTCGGCGCCTACCACCCCGGCTACGACGCCGACGCCGGTCACGAGCTGCGCGGGTTCGTCTGGTTCCAGGGGTGGAACGACATGGTCGACCGCGGCACCTACCCCCAGCGGGACCGACCCGGCGGCTACGACGCCTACCGCGACTGCCTCGCGCACTTCATCCGGGACATGCGCCGGGACCTAGAGGCGCCGGCGCTGCCGTTCGTGATCGGCGTCATGGGCGTCGGCGGCCCGGTCGAGGCCGGGCAGCGCCGCGCCGTGCACGCGAACTTCCGCGCGGCCATGGCCGCGCCCGCCGCGTTGCCCGAGTTCGCGGGCACCGTCACGGCGGTGCCCACCGACCCGTTCTGGTCAAAGGAGCTGGAGGAGATCGGGGCGCGGATCGGCAAGGTCTCGCAGATGGCGCGCAACCTCCGGAACAAGAACAAGCGCGGCCCGAACGCCGACGGCTCCATGACCCCGGCGCAGCAGCGCGCCTACCTCGAGGAGTACCGCGCCGAGGTCGTCGGCGCCGCGGACGACGCCATATACAAGCGCGGCGCGTCGAACGGCGGCTACCACTATCTCGGCTGCGCCAAGACCATGGCCGGCATCGGCGTGGCCTTCGCGGAGGCCGCCTGGTCGCTGCGCTAGCGCCCGCCGCCGGAGAGGTCGCGCACCTTCAGGCCGCGGTACTCGACGTGCATGTCTTGACCGCCGTGGAGCTGCAGGCCGAGGTGCCCTTCGCGCCGCCCGGGGTCGTCGCGCAGCGAGGCCGTCGGGACGTCGTTGACCCACACGTCGACGTCGCCGCCGACGGCGCGGACCCGCAGCGAAGTCCACTCGCCCGGGCGGTAGACCGCGGCCATGCGCGCGCGGTCCGGCTTCACGACCCACGCGCGTCCGCCAGTCTCGTAGAGCCCGCCCGTCTCCAGCGTCGCGTCGACCTCGGCCTGGAACCCGGCGACGCTGACCACGCGGTCGGTCTCGTCGACGCGGAAGTAGAAGCCGCTGTCCCCCGCGAGGACGCGGAACTCCACCTGCGCCTCGAAGTCCGAGAACCGCGCGTCGCTCACCAGGATGCCGTGGCGAGGCTCGCTCGCCGGGCTGGTGCCGACGAGCACGTCGCCGCGCCACTCCCACGCGCCGCCCGGCGTCGCGTGCCAGCCGGCCAGCGTCCCCGCCTGCATCGCAGCCTCGAAGCGACGGGGCGCAGCGCACGCGGCCAGCGCGGCGGCGGCGATCAGCGGCAGGGTCTTCATGAGCCGCATCCTACCCCGAGCTAGCCGAGGTCGCCCACGTCGATGTCGCTGACCGGCGAGTGCGGCGCCAGCGCCGGCGTCTTGGGCAGCAGCAGGAAGAACGTCGAGCCGCGGCCCTCCTCGCTCTCCAGGATCACCTCGCCGCCGTGCCCCTGCACGACCTCGCGCACGATGTGCAGACCCAGCCCGCTGCCGCTGCGGCCGGTGACGTTCGTGCCGCGTTCGAAGCGACGGAACAGGCGCTCCTGGTCCGCCGCCGGCACGCCGATGCCGTTGTCCGACACCGCGATGGCCCAGCGGTCGCCGCGGTCCTCTGCGTAGACGTGCAGGCGCGCAGAGCGGTCCTCGGCGCGGTAGGCGACGGCGTTGCCCACGAGGTTGGTCAGCGCCTTGGTCAAGGCCCAGCGATCCGCCGCCACCGTCGGCAGGGGATCGACCTGCACGCTCACGCCGTGCTCGTCCAGCTCATAGCGGAGGCCCTCGAGGACTTCGGAGACCAAGGACTGCAGGTCGCACGCGGCGAAGGTCAGCCGCATCCCGTCATGGTCCAGCCGCGAGCTGTCGAGGAGATCGCCGACCAGCCGCTGGAGCTGGTCGACCGCGAGCATGCCGTTCTGCACGGCCTGGCTCTGCGGGCTGCTGAGCGCGCCGAGGTAGCCCTTCTCGAGCGTCGCGAGCATCAGCCGCAGCGCGCTGATCGGCCGGTTGAGGTCGTGGACCGCGCACTGGGCGGCGTCGACCAGCTCGTCCACCTTGCGCGCGAGCTGCTGCCGCTCCTCGTCGAGGCGACCGTACTGCGCGACCAGCTCCAGGTTCGACTGCACCGTCTGGTCGAGCAGCTCCGCGACGCCGTCTGCAGCTGGCGCCGGGGCCGCGTCCTGCCGAGGCGCGGCGGCGTCCAGGTCGACCTCCAGGTCTGCGTCGCTCAGGACCTCGTCGCCGTGGTGGACGCGCAGATCGCCCTGAGGAGCCGCGGCGTGCTCGCGGAGCTCGTAGCCGAACGGGATCGGGTCCGCGGGCGCGTTCTCGGGCGCACCCGGCGCAGCAGGCGCCGCGTCGCCGAGCACCAGGTCGCCCGCGCAGCTCGCGCCGCGGTCCCGCTCGGCCGGCCCCAGACGAACCTGCGGCAGCTCCGCCAACGGAACCGCCTCTCGACCGCGGCGGACATCGTCACATAGCCCCCACAGCTTCGCGCGGACGCCGTCGGCGACCTCGGTCGGCGAGCCGCCGTCGCCGCTCAGACCGTAGCGCTCGACCTTGCGCTGGACCAACGCCGCGGTCGCCTCGACGAACGCCTCGAAGACGCCCAGCCCTTCGGTCGCGACCGACGGGAACGCCGCGACGTCCTCGCGGAAGCGGAAGTGGCGATCGAGCGTCGCCTCGTCGAGCACGTCCTCCAGGTCCCGCTTGTTGTACTGGACCACGACGGGGATGTCCTCGGACGTCCCGGGCTGCGCTCGCAGGTGCGCGCGCATGCTCTGCAGCGACGCCACGTTCTCCTCGAGGCGGCTCCGCTGGCTGTCGACGACGAACACGACCGCGTCGGCGCCGTTGAGCACGTAGCGACGCATCTGCTGGTACTTCGGCTGACCCGGCACCGTGAAGCCCTGGACGCGGATCTTGAAGCCGCCGACGGTGCCGAGGTTGATCGGCAGGAAGTCGAACAGCAGCGTGGAGTCTTCCTCGGTGTTGATCGAGACCAGCTGCACCTCGTTGCGCGGGCAGAAGATGCCGTGCACCTGCTGCAGGCTGGTCGTCTTGCCGCCGACGCCCACGCCGTAGTAGACGAGCTTGGCGTTGATCGTGCGCTCGGCGACGTTGATGAATCCCATGGCCCGGCTCCCGAGGCGCTGCTGCGGCGGCCCCTGCACCGTCGTCATCGGCATCCGCGGGCCGCGGGCTTCAGCGGCGGCGGTAGCCGAGGCGATCGCGCGGTCGGGGCGTGACGGCGTGCCAGCTCACGCGGTCCGGCGCGAAGGCCGCCGCGAGGCTCGCCGAGGCCCGCGCCGACGTGACGCCGTCGACCTGGGCGACGTCGACGGCGTGGTGCGCGCGCAGCAGCAGGACCTGCACCCGCCCAGGGTAGGTCGCCGGCTCCTCGGCCCACGCCGCAGCGCCGCCG
>JBMHDP010000188.1:0-3526 GCA_049889335.1 Planctomycetota bacterium | reverse complement strand
GCGGCCGCACGCGCAGCGCGCGGGCGCCGCGGGGATGTCGCCTCGCTCGTCGGCGCGCGCGACCACCTCACCGCAGCGGCACACCGTGCCCACCCGCCGCGCAGGGTTGCCCACGACCAGCGCGTGCGGCGGGACGTCTCGCGTCACCACGCTGCCCATGCCGACCATGGACCACGCGCCCAGGGTCACCCCCGGTCCGATCGTGCTGTTGGCCCCGATCGAGGCGCCGCGCTCCACGCGGGTCCGGAGCGTCTCCGCGCCGGGCTCGCTGGGCCGCAGCGTGCGCAGGTCGGGGTCGGTCGCGCGCGGTCCGCGGTCGTTGGTGAAGACCACGTGCGCGGCGACCAGCACGCCTTGCTCGAGCGTCACCCCGGCGCAGACGTAGACGTTCGCGTTGAGCTTGCAGCGATCGCCGATGTGGACGTCGTAGGCGACGTAGGTCTTCTCGCCGAGGATGCACTCGCTGCCGATGCGCGCGCCGCGGCGGACGTGCACGCCGTCCCAGATCGCGGTGCCGGGGCCGATCCGGACGTCGTCCTCGACCAAGGCGGTCGGGTGGACCGTCGCGTCGCGGCTCACGGCGTCCCCGCGGTCGAGGGGGCGGGGATCGCGACCCAGCGCGCCTCGTGCGCGGCGCGGTAGGCGCAATCGATCACGACCACCGAAGCGCGCGCGTCGGTGTCGTCGATGATCGGCGCGGCCTCCTCGCGACAGCACGCGAAGAAGTTCTGCAGCTGCGCGCGGAAGGCGGGGATCTTCTGGTAACCCTCGCCGAAGTCGGTCCAGTCACCTCGAGAGGCCTTCCACCGCGAGCCCCGCCAGCCGATCTCCAGGGTGCCCGCGCTCCCGATCAGCCGCACGTAGGCGTCGGTCTGCTTGTGCACGCTCCAGGACAGGTCGATGGACCCCAGCGCGTCGCCCCGGCTGCGGAAGAGCATGCGCGCGGTGTCCTCTACCGGCAGCGCCTGCACCCGCCGTCCGAACTGCGCCTGCACGCTCGCCAGCGGGCCGAGCAGGTATCGGGCCAGGTCGACGCTGTGGCAGCCGTTGTCGATCAGGACGCCGCCGCCGCTGACTCGTGGCTGGCTGTTCCACCGCTGGGTCATGTCGACGTGGGAGCAGAACACGTTCTCGTAGAGCACGACGTCGCCGCAGACGCCCTGGTCCAGGAGGCGCCGCGCCGCCTGCACGTCCGGGGTGAAGCGGAACTTGCTGCCCATCATCAGGCGCCGCCCGGCCGCTGCCGCGGCGGCCAGCATGCGGTCGGCGGCCTCGACCGAGGGGGCTAGCGGCTTCTCGCAGAGCACGTGCACGCCGCGCGCCAGCAGCGCGCAGGAGAGCTCTTCGTGCGTGTCCGGCGGGGTGAGGACCAGCGCCGCGTCGCACGCCGGCACCGCGCCGAGGTCGGCGAACGGGGCGGCGCCGGTGCGCTCGGCGAGCCGCGAGGCCGCGCGCGGGTCCGGGTCCACGGCGGCCACGAGGCGCGCGCCGTCGACGCCGCGGAGCGCCTCCGCGTAGGCGTCGGCGATCCCGCCGCAGCCGACCAACGCGACCGTCAGGTCAGGCACGGGTCAGCTCCCGGTGGGCGCGGCGGATCTGGTCGATGACGAACTCGACGTGATGGCGGCGGTAGCGTTCGTTGATCGGGAGTACGACGACCTGCTGCAGGCCGCGCACTGCGCCGGGGTAGTCCGCGCGCACGAAGAGGGGGCCCTCCCGGTCGCCGCGCGGGTTCGCGCGCAGCGGCAGGCTGCTGACCGGGTGCTCGCGCCAGCGCTCGAAGACCTGACACTCGAACGCGGGCTTCTGCACGTAGCGCGGCGCGCAGGCGACCCCGAGCGCCCGCATCCGCGCGCCGAGCTCCACCGCGCCGCCGCAGACGACCTGGTCGTCGACGAGGAAGGACCACTTCCAATAGGCGTGTTCGCCGCCGTCCGGGTCTCCGGGACAGCGCACCCCCGCGAGGTCCTCGAGGCCTTCTCGGAGCTGCTCGGCCACCATGCGACGGACCGCGATCGCGGCGTCGAGCTTGGGCAGCTGCGCGCAGGCGACGGCGCCCTGCAGCTCCGTCATGCGGTAGTTGAGCGCGGGGAAGTAGTGGTCCGGCTTGGCGTCGCCATAGCCGAACGCCTTGTTGACGTACAGGAAGACCTGCCGCGCGAGGCCGTCGTCGTCGGTGCAGACGACGCCGCCTTCCCCGGTCGTGATGTGCTTGCCTTGCTGGAGCGAGAACGCCGCGAGGCTGCCCAAGGTCCCCGCGAGCCTGCCGTCGAGGCTGGCGCCATAGGCCTGCGCGGCGTCCTCCAGGACCGGCAGGCCGCGCTCCTCGGCGAGCGCCAGGATCGGATCCATGTCGCACGTCCGGCCGAACAGGTGCGTGACCACGATCGCGCGCGTCCGCTCTGTCAGCTGCGCGCCGATGGTGTCCGCCGTGACGTTGAGGGTGTCGGGGTCGACGTCGGCGAAGACCGGCACGGCGCCCTCGTACCAGATCGGCGTGAGCGCGCCCATGTCGGTGATCGGGGTCGTGATGACTTCGTCCCCGGCCGACAGCTTGAGCGCGGCGAGCGCGCAGTGAACCGCGGCAGAGCCGTTCGCGCAGGCGATGGCGTGCTTGACCCCGAGCCACTCGGCGAACTCCCGCTCGAAGCGGTGCACGTAGGTGCCGCGGGTCGAGTTCAGCGCGCCGGCGTCGAGCACCGCGCGCAGCGCCCTGGCTTCGGCGCCGTCGAAGCTCCGCCCCGACGCGTTGCCTTCGGACGGTAGCGGCGTCGGCGCAGCGGCGGCGAGCTCCCCTTTGGCAGCCGGCGCCGTCCAGCGGGCGAGGGCGTCGATCACCGCGTCGGCCGCTGCCGGGACCGGCGGCTCTTCCCGGGGCGCGTCGCGCCGCTGCGCGAGGACGCCGTGCAGCTCGTCGCGGTGTTCGGCCACGCGGACGCGGCCCGACGTGAGCAGGTCCGGCCTCGCGCCGGCCGGGGCGAGCACGACGCAGGGCCGTCCGGCGGCGTCAGCGAACTCCTGGTAGCCGAGGCTGTCGGTGACGATTACGTCGGCAGAGCGGGCCAGCTGCAGCTGTCTCTGCGGCGGATCGGCTGGGCGGGCGATCTGGAGGTCCAGCTCCAGCTGTTCGCAGACGGCGCCCACGTGCGCCTCGAGCGCGGGGTCCTGCCCGTGCTCGCACGCGAGCCAGACGTGGCGCCGCGCAGCTTGCTCGGGTGGCGGCCAGCCCGCGAGCGCGTCGCGGGTCAGCGACCCGACGACGGCCACGAGGTCCTCGTCGCAGCCCTCATCGACGAGGGCGCGGCGCGCGCGCTCGGCGCGCACGCACCAACGCTGCGCGGCGTGGTCGGCGAGTCGGCGGCTGCGGTCGCGGCCGGCGCCGGCGCGGTCGCCCGCGTCCAGGCGCACGCAGAGCAGGCCCTGCTGCTCCGCGGCGTCCGCGAGCGCGAGGGCAAACCGACCGGCCCCCAAGGTCAGCACCGCGCGCGGTCGCGCGCTCTCGACGACCTCGGCGGCGAACGACGCG
>JBMHDP010000187.1:0-3702 GCA_049889335.1 Planctomycetota bacterium | reverse complement strand
ACGGTCTGGATCTTCTCGGCGTCCTCGTCGGGGATGTTGATCTCGAACTCGTCCTCGAACTCCATCACCAGCTCGACGGTGTCGAGCGAGTCCGCGCCGAGGTCGTTGATGAACGACGTCTCAGCGGAGATCTTGTCGCGGGTCGTGCCCAGCTGTTCGCAGACGATGTTGTGGACGCGCTCTTCGATGTTTTCGGTCTTCGACACTTCTTTTGCCTCTGTTGTCTTCGGTACACGGCCGCCTTCGGAGAAGCGGCGCAGGACGGGGAACGGGTGCTCCGTGGAGGCATCGTCCACGGTCGCAAGAGGCGGAAGAGAGAGCCGCCGAAGGAATGCGTAGCGAACGTTAGCCCAAAGCGGCGGCTCGCCCAAATGGAATCGCGCGGCTACATCGTCATGCCGCCGTCCACCACCAGCGTCTGGCCGGTGATGTAGCCGCCGGCGTCGCTGGCGAGGAACGCCGTCGCCGCGGCGATGTCCTGGGGGGCGCCGAAGCGCGCCAGCGGGATCTGCTTCTGCATCGCCTCCCGGTGCGCTTCGGGGATCGCCGCCGTCATGTCGGTCTCGATGAAACCCGGCGCGATGACGTTCGCGGTCACCCCGCGCCCCGCGAGCT
Source organism: Planctomycetota bacterium (assembly GCA_049889335.1). Lineage (GTDB taxonomy): Bacteria > Planctomycetota > UBA1135 > UBA1135 > UBA2386. The sequence goes on along the minus strand of JBMHDP010000187.1, from coordinate 3,087 downwards.
CCTGGGCCAGGGACTTGGTCATGCCAACCAGGCCCGCCTTGCTCGCGGCGTAGTTGACCTGGCCCGCGTTGCCCGAGAGCCCGACGACCGAGCCGATGTTGACGATCCGGCCGCCGCGCGCCTTGGCCATCGTCCGCGCGAACGCCCGGCAGACCAGGAACGCGCCGCGCAGATTCGTGCTCAGGACGTCGTCGAAGTCGGCGTCGGACATGCGCATGAACACGCCGTCCCGGGTGATGCCTGCGTTGTTCACCAGCACATGGAGCGCTCCCTTGTCGTCCAGCACGCTCTTCGCGAGCCCGTCGACCGAGGCTGCGTCAGAGACGTCGCACACCAGCGCGTGTGCCGCGACGTCGTTCTCGAGCGCAGCGATGGCTTCGAGCGTGGCGTCACAGCCGCCGGCCTTGGTCGAGGTGCAGAACACCTCGGCTCCCTGCCGCGCGAGCTCGACGGCGACAGCGCGGCCGATCCCGCGAGAGGCGCCGGTGACCAGCGCGACCTTTCCGGTGAGTGTCATCGTAGTTCGTTCTCCGTAGCTCGTGTGCTGGCGTCCGCGTCCGCCTCGCGACCGGCGCTCACCACCGCAGCAGCGTGTGGCCCCATGCCATACCCGCGCCGAACGCCGGCATCACGACGAGCTTGCCCTTCTGGAGGCGGCCGGCGTCGTACGCCTCGCGGAGCGCGATCGGCACGGACGCAGCCGACGTGTTGCCGTAGCGGTCGATGTTGCTGAACACGAGGTCCATGGGCAGTCCGACCTGCTCCATGGCGGCCTCGATGATCCGCTGGTTCACCTGGTGCGGGATGATCACGCCGATTTCGTCCGCTCCGTACTGCTCGACCACGTCCCGGACCAGCTTGGCGAACACCCGGACCGCGAACCGGAACACCTTGGTGCCGCCCATCTTCATGTAGTGCAGGCGGCGCTCGATGGAGTCCGGGGACGCCGGGTGACGGCTTCCTCCGCCCGGCTGCGCCAGCACGTCCTCGGCGCCGCCCTCCATGGACATCGAGCCGCCGAGGTATTCGCCTTGTTGGCACTGATCGAGGGGCTGGAGGACGGCTGCGCCGCTGCCGTCGCCGAACAACACGCAGGTGTTGCGGTCCTCGTAGTCGAGGATCCGGCTGAGGATCTCCGCGCCGCACACCAGGATGTTGTCGTAGGCCCCGCTGCGCACGAGGTTCGCGGCGACCTGAGTGGCGAAGACGAAGCCGCTGCACGCTGCCCCGAGGTCGAACCCGCCCGCGTCTTTGGCGCCGAGGTCGTGGCCGATGCGGCACGCCGTCGCCGGAAACGGCTGGTCGCCCGTGACGGTCGCGCAGATGACGAGCTGCAGGTCCTCGGGCGCGAGCTTCGCGTGGTCCAGGGCCTGACGCGCGGCGTGCAGTGCGAGCGTGCTCGTCACCTGGTCATCTGCGGCGATCCGACGCTCGCGGATGCCCGTGCGCTGCACGATCCACTCGTCGGACGTCTCGACCATCTTCTCCAGGTCCTGATTCGACAGCGTCCGCTCTGGGACGTAGCGGCCCAGTCCAGAGATCCCAACGGCTCGCAGCGCACTCATCCGATCGTCTCCTCTCCCCGTCGTGTGTGGCCCGCCGGCGCGTGCAGCGCGCGGATCATCGCGGACGTCCTGTTCGGCGCGCTCACGAGGTGGGATCCCCGCTCTCGTCGCGGCCTTCGTCGTCGGTCGTCGCCGCCGCGGCCTTGGCCGCCTCGACGATGTGCCGGTTGACCTGCCCTTCGATGGCCCGCTTCGCGAAGCGCAGCGCGTTGGCGAACGCCGGCGCGCGCGATCGTCCGTGACAGATGGTCACGACGCCCTCGACGCCGAGCAGCAGCGCGCCGCCATACTCGCTGAAGTCCACGCGCGGCAAGATCGCCTTCTGCACCGCCTGGATGTGCTCCTTGGAGACGCCCGCCTTGACCATCTCCTCGAAGGTCATGCGCAGCAAGTACTCGGCGACGCCCTCGCTCGTCTTGAGCAGCACGTTGCCGCTGAAGCCGTCGGTGACGACCACGTGGCAGTCGCCGGAGAACACCTCGACGCCTTCGACGTTGCCGTGGAAGGCGATCGGGAGGTCCTGCATGACGCGCCGCGCCTCCAGGACCAGCGGGCTCCCCTTCTTGTCCTCGCTGCCGATGTTCAGGATGCCGACGCGCGGCTCGTCCACCTGGAACTGGCACTGGTAGTAGGCAGAGCCCATCAGCGCGAACTGCGCGAGGTGCTGCGGCTTGGGCTGCGGGTTGGCGCCGACGTCGAGCACGAGGAAGGGGTGCCGCTCGCCCTCGATCAGGGCGCCGATGCACGCCTTGCGGATCCCCTCGAGGTAGCGGAGCGCGACCGTCGCCGAGGCGACGACCGTGCCCGTCGACCCGGCGCTGACGAAGCCGCCCGCGTGGCCGGCTTTGACCAGCCCCATGCCGACGGCGATGCTGTTGTTGCGCTTCTTGCGGAGCGCGTCCGTCGGCGTGTCCGTCGACGTGAGCACGTCCGGCGCGTCGACGATCTGGACGGCGTCAGGCAGGCCGGCGGCCGCGACCGCCTCGGCGACCTGGGACTTCGGCCCGGTCAAGACGACTTCGTCGGGCGCCACGAAGCCCCTCTCCAGCGCCAGCGCGACTCCGGCGACGGTCTCCCGTGGGGCGTGGTCCCCACCGACAGCGTCCAAGACGATTCTGCTCATGCGGTCTCCGTTGGGTGCGGCGCCGGCCACCGTCGCGTGAGAGGTCTCCCGGCGGCCGCTCGGCGTGATTCTCGGCGGGGCTGTCGGCTCCGATCAGGCGAAGGGGACAAGAGTGGAGTGGACGCGCTTGCGACGGTCTGCGCGAGCGTCTGGGCACGCAGACTATGGCGTGGATCTCTTCTGCTGCGAGGCAACGTGCGGGAAGGCGGCGCTGCAGCGGCGTCTCCAGGACGCCGTCCGAGCCTTGGTGGCCCGGGGCGCCGAAGGCGCCGTCAGTTGCTCGGGTTGTTCGCGACGAGGATCTGCCGTCCGCGGTAGTGCCCGCAGGACTTGCAGATCGTGTGCGGGCGGATCATCGCGCCGCAGTGCGTGCAGCGGACAAGCTGGGTGCGAGCCAGC
>JBMHDP010000186.1:0-5521 GCA_049889335.1 Planctomycetota bacterium | reverse complement strand
GCCGACGATCAGCGTGTGGATGTCGTGCGTGCCCTCGTAGGTGATCACCGACTCCAGGTTGCACATGTGGCGCATCATCTGGTACTCGTCGGTGATGCCGTTGGCGCCGAGCACGTCGCGGCCCATCCGGCAGCACTCGAGCGCCATCCAGCACGAGTTGCGCTTGGCGAGCGACACGTGGTAGTGCTGCATCGTGCCCTGCTCCTTCATCTTGCCGAGCTTCCAGCAGAGCAGCTGCGCCTTGGTGATCTCGTTGGCCATCCAGACCAGCTTGTTCTGCACCAGCTGGTAGCGGCCGATCGGCTTGTCGAACATGACGCGCATCTGCGCGTAGCGCGTGGCCTCGTCGTAGGCCGCCTGCGCCGCGCCGACGGCGCCGAAGGCGATGCCGTAGCGCGCCTGCGTCAGACAGCTGAGCGGCCCCTTGAGGCCTTCGACGCCGGGGAGCAGGTTCTCCTTGGGGATGCGGACGTCCTCCAGCACCAGCTCGGACGTGTCCGAGGCGCGCAGCGAGAACTTGTTCTTGATGCCCTTGCCCTGAAAGCCTGGGGTGTCGCAGTCGACCAGGAAGCCGCGCACCACGCCGTCGAGCTTGGCCCAGACGATCGCGACGTGCGCCATGCTGCCGTTGGTGATCCAGTACTTGCTGCCGTTGAGCACGTAGTGGTCGCCGTCTTCGACCGCCTTGGTCAGCATCCCGCCCGGGTTGCTGCCGAAGTCGGCCTCGGTCAGGCCGAAGCAGCCGATCAGCTCGCCGGTGGCCATCTTCGGCAGGTACTTCTGCTTCTGCTCCTCGGTGCCGTAGGCGTGGATCGGATACATGCAGAGGGAGCCCTGCACCGACACGAACGAGCGCAGACCCGAGTCGCCGCGCTCCAGCTCCTGGCAGATCAGCCCGCTCGCGACCGGCGACAGGCCGGCGCAGCCGTAGCCCTCGAGGCTGGCGCCGAAGACGCCCAGCTCCCCGAGCTCGGGGATCAGCTCCGTCGGGAAGGTCGCGGCGCGGTTGTGCTCCTCGATCACGGGCATGAACCGGTCCGAAACCCATGACCGCACGGCGTCGCGGATCATGCGTTCTTCTTCGGAGTACAGTTCGTCTACGTTGTAGAAGTCGAGGGCCTTATACGGATCGCTCATGTCTTGCAGTTCGGAAGGGCAAACAGGATAGAGGCTTCGCCCCTGTGAGGAAACCCGCCAAAGCCGACGCAATTGCCTCCTGCCCGATCTGCGGCTTCGAGCGCTTCGACGAGCCGTGCGCCGTGTGCGCCGGCGCGGGCGTGACGCTGGGGCGCCGCGCGGCCCTTGTGACGGCGGCGAGGAACCCGGCGCTGGAGGTCCTACGCGGCCTCGACGACGTCCGCCGGGCCGTCTTCGCGCTGCTGTTCGAGCGTGAGTTCGTCGGGACGCTGCGCGGGCCGATCCTGGTCAATATGGCCGCGATGGCGACGCTCGGGCTCGCCGGCTGGCTGTGGCTGCTGCCCGCGGCCGAAGCCCACTTCACGCGACGCGGGGAGCCGGGCGCGCACCTCTGGCTGCTGGCCGTCTGGCTCGGCGCCGGGCCGTCGCTGCTCGACGCGCTCGCAGGATGGGCCATGGGCCCCATCCGCCGCGCGACCGAGCAGCACATGCTCGGCGCGACCCCGCTCCACCCGCCGCGCACGGGCCCTCGGCTCGCGGAGCGTGTCCAGCTGCTGATGCTCGCCGCCGCCGCGGTCGTGCTGATGCTCGGCGCCGCGCTCGTTCCGTGGGTGGGCCTGCCGTTCTGCCTGCTGGTCGGGGCGGTCGTGGGCGCGGTCGTCTACATGCAGCCGCCGCTCGCGGTCCGCGGGCTGCCGCTGCGCGCGCGCCTCCGGGCCCTGCAGCGTCGGCCGTGGCGAGCGCTGGGCGCGGGCCTGGGCCTGCAGCTCGCCGCCGCCGTGCCGTTCCTGAACGTGCTCGCGCTGTTGCCCGTCGCCACCATCGCAGCGACCAGCGTCTATCTGCACATGGACAAGCGGGCGCGAGGCCAAGAGCGCCCCTGAGGCCGATCCTGGCGGCGCGCGCAGGTGCAACCGCGCCAGCTGGCGGGTACACCAGTTCGCCCTATGACCCGCAAGATCCTGGTCACCAGCGCGCTGCCCTACGCCAACGGGCACATCCACCTCGGCCACCTGGTCGAGTACATCCAGACCGACATCTGGGTCCGCTTCCAGCGCCTGCGCGGCCACGAGGTCGCCTACATGTGCGCCGACGACACCCACGGCACGGCGATCATGATCCGGGCGGAGAAGGAGGGGCGGTCGCCCGAGGAGGTGATCGCCGAGATGTCCGAAGCGCACCAGCGGGACTTCGCGGCCTTCGGCATCTCCTTCGACCACTACGGCTCGACCCACAGCGACGCCAACCGCGAGGTCGCGCACAGCATCTGGGCCAAGCTCAAGGAGCAGGGCCTGGTCGAACAGCGCGCCGTGCCGCGCCTGTTCGACGAGCAGAAGCAGATGTTCCTCGCGGACCGCTTCGTCAAAGGCACCTGCCCCAGGTGCGCCGCGCAGGACCAGTACGGCGACGCCTGTGAGTCCTGCGGCGCCACCTACGCAGCGACCGAGCTGATCGAGCCGCGCTCGGCCTTCACGGACACCGCGCCCGTGCTCCGCGAGTCCCAGCAGTCCTTCGTCACGCTCGCTCCGCTGCAGGACGGGCTGACGGAGTGGACGCAGCAGAGCGGCGCGCTGCAGGAGGAGGTCGCGAACTACCTCAAGGGGCACTTCCTCGACAAGCCGCTGCAGGACTGGGACGTCTCGCGCCCTGCGCCCTACTTCGGCTTCGAGATCCCCGACCAACCTGGCAACTATTGGTACGTGTGGTTCGACGCCCCGATCGGCTACATCGCGAGCACGGTCGAGTGGTGCGCCCAGAACGGCGGCGACGCGGACGACTGGTGGCGCAACGACGGCGCGGAGATCGTCCACTTCCTGGGCAAGGACATCACCTACTTCCACACGCTGTTCTGGCCCGCGATGCTGCGCTCGGCCGGCTACAGCCTGCCCAAGCGCGTGCAGATCCACGGCTTCCTCAAGGTCAACGGCGAGAAGATGTCGAAGTCGCGCGGCACCTTCGTCAACGCGTCGCGCTACCTCGAGCACCTCGAGCCCGGCTGGCTGCGCTACTACTACGCGTCGAAGCTCGGGCCGAAGATCGACGACCTCGACTTCCAGTCCGAGGAGTTCGTCGGCAAGGTCAACAGCGACCTCGTCGGTCGCGTCGTCAACCTCGCGAGCCGGTCGGCCAAGTTCGTGCAGGACGTGGGCCTCTCGGCGGAGTACCCCGACGACGGCGGGCTGTTCCGCGCGGCCGCGGAGCTGTCAGACCGGATCGCCGCGGCCTACGAAGCCTGTGACTTCCGCGAGGCCACGCGGCTGGTCATGACGCTGGCCGACGCCGCCAACGAGTTCGTCGAGCGCGCCGCGCCCTGGAAGCTGCGCAAGGACCCTGACAAGGCCCAGGCGCTGCAGGACTGCTGCACGGTCGTGCTCAACCTGTTCCACCAGATCATGGTCTATCTGACGCCGGTGCTGCCCGAGCTCAGCGCGAAGGCAGGCGCGCTGCTGGGCAGCGACATGGGCGCCTGGGACCTGGCGCAGACTCCGTTGACCGGACGGCCGATCGAGAAGTTCACGCACATGATGGCGCGCGTCGAAGCCGCCAAGGTCGAAGAGATGTTCACCCCGGAAGAGCCGACGCCCTCGAGCCCCACCCTGGACAAGGAGCCGCTGGCCGACGAGATCACGATCGACGACTTCCTCAAGGTCGACCTGCGGGTCGCCGAGGTCCTGGAAGCCGCCCACGTCCAAGGCGCCGACAAGCTGCTGCAGCTGACGCTAGGGCTCGGCGGCGACGTGCGCCGCAACGTGTTCGCCGGCATCAAGAGCCAGTACGAACCCGAGCAGCTGATCGGCAGGCTGGTGCTCTATGTCGCCAACCTCAAGCCGCGCAAGATGAAGTTCGGCGTCAGCGAGGGCATGGTCGCGGCGGCTGGCACCGACGGGGACATCTACCTGATGTCCCCGGATAACGGCGCCCAGCCGGGCCAACGACTCCACTGAGCCGGCCCGCTCCGCCAGCCGGTCCGCCCAGCCAGTCCGCGGCCAGGAGCTTCCCGCTCGCAGCCGTCACAGAGGCGCTGCGGGAGACGCGCTGGCGCGTGGCAGCCCAGGGTAGAGACCTCGAGGGACCACCGCATTACATGGAAAAGGGCCCGGTGAAGCACCGAGCCCTCTCCCAGTCGTCGACGAAGCACCGTCACCCGAGGGCCACGGCGCTCCGCGAGAAGATCACTTCTTGGCGGCCTTCTTGGCCGGCGCGCGCTTGGCGGCCTTCTTCTTGGTCGCCTTCTTCGCAGCCTTCTTGGCCGGCTTCTTAGCGGCCTTCTTCGTGGTCTTCTTCGCGGCCTTCTTGACCGTCTTCTTAGCCTTCTTCTTGGCAGCCATTGCTGGATCCTTCTGTTGGTTGTTTGTGGAGACCGGTTCGAGATCCGCGGATGCGAACCCACCAAGTTCCGGCCGAGAAGGAGATCGGCAATCGGCTCGACGGAATTCACCGGAACCCCCGCTGCCATCAGGAGATAGTGTCAACACGCCGCGCCGAATCTGATTGCGAACTCCTAGTATGGGTTTGACATATAGGCTTTTGGAGCCCCTTTAGCGACCTCCTCGATCTCGGCCCAGGCCGAGATGTTTTTTCTTTTGGGTTGCCCCACGACGGCCCCGAACAACGGAAATCTCCGTGCCGCGACGGCGCGCGGCCACGGCAAAACCACCGCGAGCCGCGCGCGACCGAGGCCACGCGCGGCTCGCCGCACCGCTCGAGGCGCATCGCGCGAGCGACGCGCTCGAGGCGCATCGCGCGCCGTCGAGCGCTCAGTCGAACAGGTTGTCGAGCTTGCTGCGGGCGTCGCTGCCGAACTGATCGTCCAGGACCGCGTCCGCAGGCTCGCGGCGCGTCGCGTCGCGGTAGATCTCGGCGAGCTTCTTCGCCGTCTCGCCGGCGTAGAGCCGCACCATCCCGACCGTCGTGCGGTCGTCGAAGAGGATCGTCAGCAGCGTGCGATCTCCGACCAGCGAGAGCTGGATGTTGTCGCGCTCACCTTGATGGAACATCGCGGTGAACTCCTCTTCGCCGAGCAGGCGCGCCATCTCCTTGGTGGCCGCGAACGAGCCCGCCACGAGCGCCGAGATGGTGTCGATGTCGATCGTGCGCAGCTCGCCGCGCTTCGTGACGAGGTGCCCTTCCTTGTCGATCAGGAGCGCGCACTTGGCGCCGGACAGCCGCAGGAACTCGGCGAGCAGCCGGTCGATGCGGTCGATGTCCTCCTTGTAGAAGGTCAGGCGCTCGTGTCGCAGCCGTTGGTTCTGCGACATCGTGTCGTGGTTGGCCATGTCGTCCTCCGTCCTAGACGTTGCCGTAGACGATGTAGGCCACGCCGGCAGCGGCAGCCAGCAAGGCGACGGTGAGCCCCACGACCAGTCCGACGCCGCCGCGCGCG
>JBMHDP010000185.1:0-6070 GCA_049889335.1 Planctomycetota bacterium | reverse complement strand
ACGAGCCGTCCGGCCCGGGCGTGCGCGTCGACAGCGGCGTCTACTCGGGCTGGGAGGTGCCGCCGTTCTACGACTCGATGCTCGCCAAGCTCGTGGTCTGGGGGCCGGACCGCGCGACCGCGTGCGACCGGCTGAGCGAGGCGCTGAAGAACACGGCGTACCTCGGCATTCCGACCAACGTCGACTTCCTGCGGCGCGTCGTCGACGACGAGGCGTTCCGCACGGCGGCGATCCACACCGACATGCTGTCCACGCGCCCCGAGCTGGCCGCGGGGCCGCAGGACGGGCCCGACGACCACGCGCTGGCTGCGGCGGCGCTGTGCCAGGCGCTGCAGCGTTCGAGCGGCGGCGGCGGCGCGGCGAGCTCCGGGGGCGGCGCGGCGGACGCCGGGACGACGCAGGTGTGGCAGGACCTCAGCGGCTTCCGACTCTTCGAGGCGACGCGATGAAGCTCTCCCGAGAATTCGTGCGCGACGGCGAGGCCGTGGCGGTCCAGGTCGAGCGCGTCGAAGGCGACCGGTTCCGCGTGCGCGTCGGCGACCAGGTCTACGACTACGACGCGCGCGCGATGCCCGACGGCGGCGTGCGCCTGCAGCAGCTCGGCGAGGGCGGCAAGGGCGGCGTGGCGTACGGCGCGGGCTCCCAGCAGTCCTACATGGTCCGCGTCGACGGCCGGACGCACGCGCTCGAGGCGCCGCAGCGCCGCGGCGGCGCGGGCGGCGCGGGCGGCGACGGCACCGTGCGCGCCCCGATGACCGGCACCGTGCTCGAGGTCGCCTGCAAGCCCGGCGACCAGGTCGACGCCGAGCAGACGCTGGTCGTGGTGTCGGCCATGAAGATGGAGCACAAGCTCACGGCCGGCATCGCCGGGATCGTGCAGTCGGTGTCGACCGAGGAAGGCGCGACGGTCGACCAGGGCGACGCGCTGGTCGTCGTCGAGCCGCAGGGCGACTAGCCGGCGGGCGCTCGGGCCGAGCGCGGCTGGCGGAAGAGGTCGACCGCAAAGATCACCATCAGGTAGAGGAAGAGCATCTCCACCCACGGCAGCGCGGCGCTGCGCACGCCGCGGTCTTCCCATGGAGCGTGGACCTGCACCGGCAGCGTGTAGGCGATTCCTGCAGGGGACGTGAAGTGGATCGCGCCCTCCCACCGGCGCGCGGTCGCAAACCGGATGCGGCAGCTGTCCCCGGGCTCGCTCACGGCGACGTCCGCCCAGACGCCGCGCTCGAACCCCTCGACCGGGTCCAGCTCGGAGGACTCGTCGAACACGACCCCCTGGGTGACTTCGACCCGGTCGAGGGTCCAGGGAGCGCCTTGCTCGGGAAGCGGCGCCACATACACCGAGCCCCAGGTCGGCCGGAATCCCGGCGTCTTGTCCGGTGACCAGATCCCGGTCTCTTGGGGGAACCACTCCCCCAACTGTCGAGACCAGTACGAGTCGGGATCGCCGAACAGGATGGAGCTGAAGAGCGTCGCGATGAGCGCGATCAAGGCGAACCAGCGGTGGACGCGGGCGGACGCGCTGGGCGGAGCAGACATTCCGACATCGTAGGGACCAGCCGCCCAGGGCCTGGTCGAAAGACCGCGAAGAGTCCGCTCGGACAGGGTCTTCAGCAGCGAACGCCGCGCTGGAGCCGACGCGAGAGCCGGTCGAGCGCGACGGTGACGAGCATGATCGTCAGCAGGAAAGTCGAGGCGCGCCCCATCGCGCCGTTCGCGAGCGAGGTCCGGAACAGGTAGCCGATGCCGCCGACGCCGACGATGCCCAGCACGACGCCGGCGCGCACGTTGGCCTCGAGCTGGAACAGCGCGTAGGCCCGCCAGTCGCCCCTGGACAGCGGCACGGCGCCGTAGAGGAACGCCGCGCCGCGGCTCGGCGCGCCGACCCGCTCGAGCCGGTCGTAGGGGACGTTGTCGACGGTCTCGGTGAACACGCGCGCGAGCACGCCCGCGCTGTGCAGCAGCAGCGCGCCCAGCGCGGCCTCGACGCCGGTCAGGAAGAACAGCGCCAGCATCCAGACCCACGCGACCTCGGGGACGCCGCGCATCACGACGGCGGCTGCGCGCGTCGCGGCCATCCGTACAGCTCGCCACGCCCGCAGCCACCCAGGCGAGCGCTCAGGCGCGAACCGCTGCGCGTGCTGCTGGAACGACGCCGAGCCCCACCAGGACATCGCGGCCGCCAGCGTGCACGCGGCGGTCGTCGCGAGCACGCCGAGCGCGAGCGGCACGCCGAGTCCGCCCAGCGCATCGAGCACGGTCGCCCAGGCGAGGTCCGGCGTGAGCAGCTGGCCGTAGTGGTCGCGCAGGTAGCGCAGGTCCAGCCGGGCGAATTCCTCGCTGAGCCCGAGCAGCGGCGCGCGGATGTGCCAGAGGCTCGCCGCGACGGCTGCGGTCACCGCGAGCAGCGCCAGGCGGCGGCGGCGCTGGGCCTGCTGCAGCGTGCCGCTCTGCTCGCGGCGCAGCAGGCGCCGCAGCGCGTTGCTGGCGAGGTCCGCGCTGACGGTCAGCAGGAGTGCGGTGAGCAGCAGGGTCACGGCGCGCTGCTTGTTGTCGTAGCCGAGCTCCTGCAGGATCGCGCCGCCGAGCCCGCCGCCGCAGACCGCGCCGATGACCGAGGCGTTGCGCACCGCGCACTCGAAGCGCATCAGCACGAACGAGAGCATGCCGCGCCCTGCGAGCGGCTGCGTCGCGTAGAGCAGCGTCTGCAGCCGGCCGGCGCCGGCGCTCCGGAGGACGTCGGCGTGGCCGCGGGGCGCGCCGTCCCACAGCTCGCTCAGCACCTTGCCGAGGATGCCGGCGACGTGGACCGCGATGGCGAGCGCGGCGGTGACGGCGGTCGGCCCGAAGATCGTCAGCAGCACCAGCGCCCAGGCGAAGTCCGGCACGCCGCGCAGCGCGTCGAGCAGCAGCCGCGCGCCTTCCCGAATCGCGCCGCGCGCGAAGCTGCGCGCAGGCGTGGGGCGCGCCCCGTCGTCCAGGGTCGCCGCGCTGGCGAGGAGCGCGATCGGGTAGGCGAGCGCGAGGCCGAGCGAGACGCCGAGCACCGCGATCGCGAGCGTCTCCAGGGCGAGGTCTGCGGCGAGCCCCAGGGTCCGCGCCGACAGGTCGGGCGGCGCGAACGCCCCGAAGAACGCGTCGAGCCGCGTCCAGGCGGCGGCCCAGCCTTCGGCGGTCCCGAGGTGGCTCAGGTCCCACGGCAGCAGCGCGAACGCGAGCGCCGCGGCGACGGCCGCTGCGACCCACGGGCCGTAGGGCGCCAGCGGGCGGACCGGGGGGCGTTCGCTCAAGCCTGCGCGGCTCCTCCGCCTCGGAGCTGCGCGTAGTCGGCGCCGTAGACGTTCCGCAAGGTTGCCTCGTCGAGGTCGGCGGGCGTTCCCTGCCAGCAGACGCGGCCCGCTCGCAGCGCGACGACGCGGGTGAAGCCGCGGTCCAGCAGGTCGAGGTTGTGCAGGCTGACGACCATCGCGGCCTCGCGCTCGTCTGCCAGCGTGTGGAGCAGCTGCAGCACCTGCGCGCCGAGCCGCACGTCGAGCGCGCTGACCGGCTCGTCCGCCAACAGCACGTCCGGCTGCTGCACGATGAGGCGCGCGATCGCGACGCGCTGCTGCTCGCCGCCGGAGAGCTCGTCGGGCAGCGCCCAGAGGCGGTCCTCGAGCTCGACGCGCGCGAGCGCTGCGCGGGCCACGTCGAGCTCGCTCGGCCAGATCAGGTTCCACAGCGCGCGCAGCGGCGACCAGTGCCCGAGCCGGCCCATCAGGACGTTGTGGGCGACGCGCAGCGGCGGGACCAGGTTGTCCTGCTGCCGCAGGAAGCCCACCCGGCGGCGGTGGCGGCGCAGCGCGCGGCCGTCTAGCTGACCGGGGTCTTCGCCGAGCACCGCGACCGCGCCTGCGGCGGGCCACACGCTGCCGGCGAGCAGCCGGAGCAGGGTCGTCTTGCCGGCGCCGGACGGCCCGATCAGCGCGACGCGCTCGCCCGGCGTGACCGACAGGGTCACGTCGTCGAGGAGGGCCCGATCGCCTGCGCGCACGGTCGCCGCACGCAGCGCGAGCGCGGCGTCGCGGTCCGTGGGGGTCTGCGGGGCCGGCGTGGTCACGACGGCAGCAGGCTACTTGAGCAGGCCGCGGTCCTGCAGCCCCTTCACGACGTCGCGGATCATCTGCCACTGCGACGACTCGGCGGCGACGAAGCGCTCGGCCTTGAAGGCGTCGAGCATCGCCCGGTGGGCGGGCTCGTTCGCGTCCAGCCGCGTGAACGCGTCGCGGATCTTCGCGACCAGCTCGTCACCCAGGCTGTCGCGCGCGACCAGGCAGTAGTCGACGTAGGTCGGGGTCTCGTAGATCTTGACGGCCTGCTGCTTCTTCCCGTCGCTCGCCTGCTCGTAGTTGGTGTAGTTGAGCGCGCCCACGTCGACGCGGCCGTCGGCGACCATGTCGAGCGTCATCGTGTGGTTGTCCTGGTGCTTGGCGCCGCCCTTGACGCCGCCCTCGGGGTCGATGCCCGCGGCGGTCATGAAGTGGCGCGGCATGATGTGCCCCGACGTCGAGCGCAGGTTGCCGAACGTGAACGAGAGGTCCTCGAGCTTTGGCTCGAGCGCTTCGAGGCTGTCGACCGGGCCGACCTTGCCGGCGTCGACGACCGCGCGGTTGGCGATGAAGTAGGTCTTGAACTGCAGGTCCTTCTGCCGCGTCGCGATCATGCGCGCTTCGCCCCGGCACGCGTCGACGGCGTCGACGCCCGTGACCCCGCCGAACCAACCGAGGTCGACCTTGTTGGAGCCGATCATCGCCACCGCGGCGTCGTAGTTCGTCGCGTTGACATACTCGACCTCGACGCCCAGCTGTTCGCCGAGGTAGGTCTCGACCGCTGCGGCGAGCGCGTCGATCTCGGTGCCCGCGCTGTCCGGGATCCCGGAGATGCGCAGCTTCTTCGCCGCTGGGCCGGCGCCGCCGCAGGCGGTCCACAGCGTCAGGGCGACGGCGGCGACCGCGCCGAGGAGAGGGGTTCGCATGGGGACAGTTGAGCAGATGGGACCGGCGGTGCGCACGACGGAATCGCGGCCGCCCGCGCCGTCTCGGCGCGCGCTGCCGTCCTTCGGAGTTCGAGGCGGATTGCGCAGACGGTCGGGCTGCGGCACGCTGCTCGTCCCGCCCCTGCCCCCAGATGATGTCTCGCCCTGCACCGGAACCTCCGCCCGCCGCCGCCGCCGCGCTCGTGGGCTCGGGGCTGTCCGGCCTGGGGCAGGTGCTGTCCCGCGAGAAGACCCTGCTCGCGCGACGGCTCGTCGCGGCCGGCGACCCGGTCACGCCGGCTCAGTTCGACCGGCGCGGCTGGCGGTTGTCGGAGGGAGAGTGGCGGCTGGTGCAGCTGTGGCTCGAGCAGGGGTTGGTCACCCGCGTCGCGGACCGCACGACGTCGCGGGACGGGACGGTCAAGCTGCTGCTGGCGCTGCGGGACGGCAAGAAGGTCGAGACCGTGGCCATGCCGGTCGGCGCCTGCTGCGTGTCGACGCAGGTGGGGTGCGCGGTCGGGTGCCGCTTCTGCGCGTCGGGGATGTTCGGCGTCGAGCGGCACCTGGACGCCGACGAGATCGTCGAGCAGGTCGTGCACGCGCGGCGCGAGATGTCGATCGGGCGCGTGGTCTACATGGGGATGGGGGAGCCGTCCCACAACCTGGACAACGTGCTCGAGGCGGTCGCGCGGATGCGCGACGAGCTGGCGATGTCGACCAGGCGGCAGACGCTGTCGACCGTCGGCGGCGTCCAGTCGATCGAGCGCATGCGGGCCGCCGCGGCGCGACCGTGCCTCGCGTTGTCCGTTCACACGCCCAGGGACGACGTGCGTCGAGAGCTGCTGCCGCGCGCGCACAAGGACCCGATAAAGGACATCGTCGCGGCGGCCGACGGCTACGCGCGCGACGTCGGCATCCCGGTCCAGTTCGAGTACACGCTGCTCGAAGGCGTCAACGACAGCGACGAGGACGTCGAGCTGCTGGTCGAGCTGCTCGGCTCTGCGCGCGGCTACGTGAACTTCATCGTCTACAACCCGGTCGACGGCCTGCCCTACC
>JBMHDP010000184.1:0-10474 GCA_049889335.1 Planctomycetota bacterium | reverse complement strand
GCGGCGATGCGGAAGATCATGTCGCGGATCTCGGCCGTGTAGGGCGCGAAGCCCTGCGCCTTGGCCTGGACCTTGCGCAGCTTCATCGACGCGACCATCTCCATCGCGCCGGTGATCTGCGCGATGCTGGCCACCGACTTGATGCGGCCGCGGAGTTCCTTGAGGTTCGCCATGGGTCAGTTGCTGGGGACTGCGTGGGGTGGGTGCGGAGCGGGTCGGACTAGGCGAGGAACTCGCCCTTGAACGTCTTGACCATCTCGTCGCACTTGCTCTTGAGCTCGTCGGTCCACTTCTTGTCGTCGCGGATCGAGGCCAGCACGTCCGCGTGGTTGGCGCGGCAGAAGGCGAGGTACTTCTTCTCGAAGTCGGCGACCCGGTCGACCGGGACCTCGTCGAGGCCGCCGGACGTGCCGGCGTAGATGATCACGATCTGCTCCTCGACCGGGAGCGGCTCGTACTCGGCTTGCTTGAGCACCTCGGTCATGCGCTGACCGCGGGTGATCGCGTCCTGCGTGGCCTTGTCGAGGTCGCTGCCGAACTGGGCGAAGGCCGCCAGCTCGCGGAACTGCGCCAGCTGGATGCGGAGGCCGCCGGCGTTCTTCTTCATCGCCGGGATCTGGGCGGCGCCGCCGACGCGGGAGACCGAGATGCCGGCGTTGACCGCCGGGCGCTGGCCTGCGTTGAACAGCGACGACTCGACGAAGATCTGGCCGTCGGTGATCGAGATCACGTTGGTCGGGATGTAGGCGGAGACGTCGCCTTCCTGCGTCTCGACCACCGGCAGCGCCGTCATCGAGCCGCCGCCCTTGGCGTCCGAGAGCTTCGCGGCGCGCTCGAGCAGGCGGGAGTGCAGGTTGAACACGTCGCCCGGGAACGCCTCACGGCCCGGCGGACGGCGCAGCAGCAGCATGACCTGACGGTAGGCCAGCGCCTGCTTGTAGAGGTCGTCGTAGGCGATCACGACGTGGCGACCTTCGTCGCGCAGCCGCTCGCCCATCGCCGCGCCCGCGTAGCAGCTCAAGAACTGCATCGAGGCCTCGGACGACGCCGGCGCCGATACGACGATCGTGTAGGGCAGCGCACCGTTCTCCTCGAGCTTCTGCACGACGCCCTTGACCGTCGACTGCTTCTGGCCGACCGCGACGTAGATGCAGATGACCTGGTCCTTGTTGTTCGGGTCGCCGCCGCCGGTCTGCTTCTGGTTGATGAAGGTGTCGATGATCAGCGCGGTCTTGCCGGTCTGGCGGTCGCCGATGATCAGCTCCCGCTGGCCGCGGCCGATCGGGATCATCGCGTCGATCGCCTTGATGCCGGTCTGCAGCGGCTCGGTGACCGGCTGGCGCTCGGGCACCGACGGCGAGCGGCCCTCGATCGAGCGGTAGTCCGAGTCCTCGACCTTGATGTCACCCTTGCCGTCGACGGCGCGGCCGAGCGAGTCGACCACGCGACCGCACATCTGCAGGCCGGTCGGCACCGAGATGATGCGGCCGGTCGTGCGGACGGTGTCGCCTTCCTTGACCTGGCTGTCGGCGCCGAGGAGCACCGCGCCGACGTTGTCCTCTTCGAGGTTCAGCGCGACGCCGAAGATGCCGTTCCCGAAGTCGAGCATCTCGTTCATCATGCAGTCGTCGAGGCCGTGCACGCGGGCCGTGCCGTCACCGACCATCAGGACGGTGCCGACGTTCGACTTCTGCATCTTGCCCTGGAAGCCCTCGATCTCGGCCTTGAGGACGGTGGCGACTTCGGATGGTTTGAGGTCCATGGTGACTTCGTAAGGAGTAGTTGTGCGATCAGTAGGTGGCGGTCGCCGGCTCGCCGGCGGCGCCGATGTGGGTCAGAGAGTTCAGACAGCGGAGTGCTGCAGCTTGTTCTGGAGCTGGTCCAGTGCGGCGCGCAGCGAGCCGTCGTAGAGCACGTTGCCGACGACCAGCCGCACGCCGCCGATCAGCTCGGGCTTGTGGGCCGCGGTCAGCACGACCTGCTTGCCGCTGAGGCGAGAGGCCAGCTCGGTGAGCGCCTGGAGCTCGTCGTCACCCAGCGGGTGGGCGGACTCCGCGACGCCCTCCACCTCACCGCGGTCGAGCATCAAGAGCTCGCGGAACGAGGTCGGCAGGTCGGCGAGCACGTCAAGGCGCCGCCGGTGTTGCATGACGCCGACGAGGTTGGCGACCAGCTCGTGGCGGCCCGCCGTCAGCTTGGCCAGCGCCGCACCCCGCTCGTCGGCGGCGACGTCCGGGCTGCTGAGCAGCGCCGCCGCGCCGGGCGCGTGCAGCTCGGCGTGCAGCACGGCCAGGTCCGCGGCCACCGCGTCGACGGCGCCTTTCTCCTTGGCCAGCGTGAACAGCGCCGAGGCGTAGCGTTTGGCGAGCAGCGTCATCAGGCCTGCTCCGCGCCGCTGACGAACTGCTCGACGAGCGGCTTGTTCTTGGCGGCGTCGACCTCTTGGCCGAGCAGCTTGCCGGTCGCCGAGATCGTCAGGTCGACAGCGATCGCGCGGATCTCCTGCACCGCCTGGCGCTTCTCGGCCGCGATGGTGTCGCGGGCCTTCTGCAGCTCGGCCTTGGCGCGCTCGTCGGCCTCGCGCACCGCCTCGGCGGCCTGGCGCTCCGCGCGCCCCATGGCCTCTTCGACCATGCGCTTGGCGTTGGCCTGCGCTTCGGCGAGCTCTGCCTTGGCCTTCTCCATCTGCGCCTCGGCCTCCTGGCGAGCGACCTCGGCCGCCTTGATGGCGTCCTCGACCTTCGTGTCGCGCTCCTCCAGGGCCGTCGTGATCGGGCCGTAGACGAACTTCCACATGAAGATCAGACCGACCCCGAAGGCCAGGAACGTCCAGATCATCGCGCCGGGCGCGAAGTCCAGCAGCGAGCCGAGCTCCTTGGGAGCGTCGTCTGCGGTGAGAAGGGTCAGAGTACTTGCGAGCGACATGAGGACCTCCGCGATGGGGCCAAGGGGTCAACGGGTGCACGCGCCGCGGGCGGACCCGCGGCGGCCGCGAACTACTTGTTCGCGAGCAGCAGGCCGATGACCGCAGCGAACAGCGCGACACCTTCGACGAACGCGGCCAGGATCAGCGCGTTGCCCTTGATGTCGCCGGCGGCCTCGGGCTGGCGGGCGATGCCCTCACCGGCCGAGCCACCGATCTTGCCGATGCCCATGCCTGCGCCCACGGCGGCGAGGCCGGCGGCGAGGCCGGCGCCGATGCCGAGGCCGATGTTCGAGGCGGTCGCGGTCGCGATGTCCTGGAAGAGTGCGATCATTGGAGTCTCCGTTACTGACGAAAGGGAAGGGGTTGGAAGTGAAGCGGACAGACTCGTTCGAGAGCGGCGCCTAGTGATCCTGGTGGATCGACTGGTAGACGAAGTTGATGCTCAAGAACGTGAAGATGTAGGCCTGCAACAGGGTGATGAAGGCCTCGATGATGTAGATGAAGACGGCCATGCCGAAGCACGGCAGCGCCGTCAGGTAGCTGGTCCACGCGCCACCCTGCAGGTTGGCGAACAGGAAGATCAGGCCGATCGACGAGGCGATCACCAGGTGGCCGGCCAGCATGTTGGCGAACAGGCGGATCGTCAGGGCGAACGGCTTGACCAGCAGCGAGACGACCTCGATCACGAACATGATCGGGATCAGGGGCAGCGGGAGGCCGTGCGGCACGAGCCCTTTGAAGAAGCCGACCAGGCCGTTCTTCTTGATGCCGCAGCCGAGCATCATCGCCAGAGTGATCAGCGCGAGCGCGCCGGTCACGTAGGGCGAGCCCGTCGCGGTGTAGATCATGAACGGGAAGTGGTGGCCCAGCTCGCCCGCGGACGGGATCAGGCCGATCACGTTCATGAACACGATGAAGAAGAACATGAACATGAAGAAGGGCGCGAACTTCTTGCCCTCCTCCTTGCCCATCACCGAGTACACCATCTCGTCGCGGACCCAGAGGCAGAAGCCCCGCATCACGCGCGTCAACCAGCCGACCTGACCCTTCTTGAAGGAGCCCACGACCGGCATGAAGATGACCAGCATCAGGCCGAGGCAGACCCACTGCCACGGGTGGATGTTCCAGATCGTGAACAGGCCGTTGCGGTGGTCCTCGTCGTCCTCGTGGACCCGGAACAGGTCCGTCGGATAGGTGACGCTGTGGTCGAACTGCCACTTGAAGATGTCCGAAGCGGTCATCTCCATCGTGCGCCGCGGACCGTGGCCGCCGTGGCCGCCCTCGTTCCCCTGGTCGCTGTGGCCCTGGTCGCTGTGGCCCTGCTCGGCGGCACCCTCCGCCCCCGCCTCGTGGGCTTCGGCGGCGTGGCTCTCCGCCTGCTCGCCGGAGTGGCCGTTGGCTCCTTGCGCCGGCAGCGCGGCCGCAGCCACGAGGCAGCACCAGACCGTCATCAGGATTCGCTTGGCGAGCATGTTCGTCCGAAGAGCTAGAGGAAGGATCAGGA
This sequence comes from Planctomycetota bacterium, assembly GCA_049889335.1. Lineage (GTDB taxonomy): Bacteria > Planctomycetota > UBA1135 > UBA1135 > UBA2386. Next base: position 6,044 of record JBMHDP010000184.1, on the reverse strand, counting down.
GGTCGCAGGGCGCCGTCCGAGCGCGCGGGCCAGCGTCCAGGCCGTGCCGAGCTGGCACAGCAGGGCTGCTCCCACGAACGTGACGGCAAAGGTCGTGATATCCGAGAATTTCGCCGGCTCGTCGCCCAGCGGAAATTGCTTGAGGGCCAAGAAGCCAAACACCAGCAGCGCCATCTTCACGCCCATCCCGGCCGCCAACAGGCCCGTGAGCCGGGCCGAGACGGCGTGGCTGGTGGCGCCGGGCATCTGCGTGGACGCGAACCGGCCGTGCAGCCAGACGGTCAGCACCATCGCGAGGGCGGCCGTGACCAGGCCGGCGCCGTAGTAGGGAAGCGCCGCGGAGGCCAGCAGGTTGTCCCCGCCGAACAGGACGAACCCGAACACGAGGCCAACGACCGCGAGCGCTGCGCCGGTCCGCGTCAGCGCGCGCAGCAGCAGCGCCCGATCGACCACGATCGTCCCGGCGACCGCGCCGCCGAGCGGGCGCGCGGCGGCGGGCTCTTGGTCGTCTCGCGGGTGCGGGGCCGTGGTCATGTCGGAGGTCGGAGCGCGGCGCGCGGCCGGGCGAGGGAAGGCGTTCAGTCCGTTGAGGCGTCGGTCTCTGCTCGTCGGTCTCGGCTCGGAGGAATCAGTCGGAGGAGTCGGTCCGCTCGTTCTTGTTCGCTGGCGCGCGGAACGGGTCCATGTCGGGAGCGACCTCCCGGATCAGGTGCAGGATGCCCCCCGCGATCCCGAGCAGGACCAGCAGCAGCAGGAGCCAAGGCTTGGTCCCGAGCTGTCGGTCGAGCCAGAGCCCGCCGTAAGCAAACACGCCCACCGAGACCGCCAGGGTGAGTCCGGCGCCGACAGCCTTCTGGCTGCTCGGCGGCCGTCCGCCCCCCGCCGGACCGACCTTGTCTGTTCTGTTGCTCGTCATGGCGTAAGCGAATGACCTGCAGAGAGCCGACAGGGCCGTCCTCGGATGCTCGTCTTCGTCGCGCCAGCGAGCCAAACAAGCGCGAGCACGGTAGCGACGCCTCTGGCGCAAAGCAAACGCAGCGGCGGTCATTTTCTCGGCCTGGATTCGAGCGCCGCGCGCCACGGACTCCGCGCTCCGCCGGGTAGGCCGGCGCGCGCATGTGGAGAACTTTGCCGATGTCGATCTCGTTGCGCGCGGAAGCAGCGCGCCTCACCCAGGACCTCCCCCGCTCCCGTCAACCCGCGTCGAGCGCGCGGCGACACCTCACGCAACCGCACGCGCCAGCCGCGGCGCAGCGACGCACGCCGACGTGGCTCGCGTGGTGGGCCTGCGTTCCGCTGGCCTGCAGCCCTGCAGTCGTCGCCCAGAACGCGGTCTCCCCCGTCGACCGCAGCGCGCTCGAAGGGAACAGCTTCACCCACTATCCGCTGGGTCGCGCGAGCGCGCGGGTCCAGACCCTGCACGACGACGTCCCCGGCGGGACCGTGGTCTCGGCCCACGGATACCGACGGGACGCCGTCGGAGTACGCGGCGTCGTGGCCGGGCTCTCGTGCGAGCTGCAGGTGACCCTGTCGGTCGCACCCCACCCCGCGGACAGCGCGTCCACCACCTTCGCGTCGAACACCGGCTCGAACGCCGTCGTCGTCCTGCCCCGTCAGACCCTCGCGTTCCCGTCCACCGACCGCCCCGCGCTCGATCCGGCGCCGGCGTTCGAGCTGGTCGTCCCCTACGCGCAGCCGTTCACCATGCCTCCGCAGGGCGGCACACTGTGCGTCGACGTCGAGGTCTTCGGCAACCAGACGTCGAGCGGCATCAACCGCGACGTCAGCCTCTACCTGGACGCGCACCAGCAGTACGCCGACGGCTCCGCGCGCCAGCGCGGCTTCCGCACCCTGCAGGGATGCGCAGCACCCGGCAGCACCGCCCGCTGCTACGCCGGCGTCGACCTCTGGCGACTCGCTTCCGGCTCGAGCCAGCTGGACGTCTCGCTGCGCAACGGCGTCGCCGACCCGGGCAGCGGCGCGGCGCGCGCCTTCCTCACCCTCGGGAACACGCTGCAGAGCACGCCCTGGCCGCTGCGACCGGAGTGCCTCTTCCACAGCTCCGCCGAGCTTTGGTTCGCGCTCCCCGGCGCGATGACGGCCACGGGCCGCTACGACGGCAGCCTGACGCAGCTCCCGCCGCTACCTTCCGGGCTTCGGCTCTGGTGCCAGGCGGGCAGCGTCGACCTGGCGAGCGTGGCGATGGCGTTCAGCGACGCCGTCACGCTCGTGACGCCGCCGCTCGGGCAGCTGCCGCGCCCCTGCGCGCGCGTCGCAAACGGCGCCGACGTGACCAGTCCGACCGGGAGCGTCAGCGCGTCCGTCCCCGTGATGGCCTTCTTCTAGCGAGCGGCGGCGCTGGTCCGCGCCGCTGCGCGGACCAGCGGACAGCCTGCGGGCGCGCGACGGCGCGCGAGCAGCAGCAGGCGCTCAGTTGTCGAGCTTCTGGCAGGGCACGATCGGCGAGTTGGGTCCGTAGGTCTCCACCGGCTGGTTGAGGTCGAAGTCGCCGAGCCCGTAGCGACCCTGGAGGTCCTGGTAGCTGTAGCTGCGCACGTTGCCGCCGTTGAACAGCACGTTGACGGTGCCGTCGCTGAACACCCACATGCCCTCGTTGTCGGTCGCCATCCACGCGTCTTCGGCCGTCTGTGTCGCGGAGCGCAGGTTCTCGCGGGCGCGACCGACGTAGTGCGTGTCGGTCGGGCGCGTGTCCTCGATGGTCGGCCACGGGTCCTCACCTCGCTCCATCATCTCGCGCGCCGTCCGGTAGTCGGGATCGTTGTCGCGCGAGCCCGGCGAGAAGTACATGTCGAGGTTCTCTTCCGTGTGGTCGAAGATCTTCGACGTCCACGTCGACAGCACGAACTTGTAGCCGCCCTTGTTCGGCAACGCCTTCTTGTGGCGCTGCTGGTAGGTCGTGAACCACGTGTAGTGGGTCCGCATCTGCTGCGTGTCCGCGAACGCGTTGGCGGTCGCCTGGGACTCGAGCACGCGCGGCAGGAGCACGGCCGCCAGCACCCCGATGATGCTGATGACGATGAGCAGTTCGATCAGGGTGAAGCCGGACTGGTTACGGCGCATGAAGACGATCTCGCGGGTCAGGGTCTGTGGGGACCGCTGCAGTCTAGTGCCGCCCGCGCCGCTTGGAAACGACCGGCGGGGAATCACCCGCGTTCGCGGCGGCGACTCAGTTGCCGCTGCCGCTGCCGCTGCTACCCGTCGTCGCGGCGCTGCCTGCGTCGCGGGTCGGGCCCGTGCCCGGAGCGCCCGACGTGCCGCCGATCTTGGGCAGCCCGATCTTGGGCAGCTCAGGGACCGGCGAGGCCTGCTTCGGCGTCGCGGCTGGCTTGGGCGCCGCTCCGGTCTCCGCGTTGGACACGCCGCCGTCGCCGGACGAGGTCGCCGTTTGCTCCGTGCTGGAGGTCGCCTGCGTCGACTTGGAAGGCTGGCGCGACTTCGACGGCTGCGTCGACTTCGAGGGCTGGGTCGAGGTCGAGGACGGGGGCTCGGCGGTCTGCTGCGCGGGACTCGGCGGCGGGACCGGGCCGGTCTCGCCCGAACCCGACGCCTTGACGCTGGTCGCCTGTTCGGTCGTCTCCGTCGAGTCTTCGGTCGTCGGGTTGTTCGTCACCGGCGGCTCGACGGTGCTCTGCGAATCGTCCGTAGACGTCGTCGCAGACGGCTGGGTCTCGCCCGCCGGAGCGGCCACGTTGTGGAGACCGTGCGCCTGCTCGTAGGCCTGCGCGAAGACGCGATCGCCCGAGTACTCGCCCCACCACTGGCGCCAACGCAGGACCGCGAGCTGCAGGTCCTGCTGGTCCTGCCCGAGGTGGTCGTAGCCAAAATCGTGCCCGGTCGCGGTCTTCAGCGCCTCGTGACAAAGGTAGCGAACCTCCTTCCGGTCGCTGTCGAGGGCCTCGATGAGCGTCGGCGACTGCGCGACGTCTCCCATCAGCACCAGCGAGCGCGCGGCCTCGAGGCGGACACTCTCCTCCGGGTCCGTAACGAGGCTCTGCAGCTCCGGCACCGTGCGACGGTCCCGCAGCTGGCCGAGCACCCAGCAGCAGTTGGAGCGCACCTTGGCGTTCTCGCTGGCGAGCCCGTCGACCAGCGACGGGATGGTCTGCTCGCCGGCCTGGACCAGCCACAGCAGGTTCTGGATCAGCTCCTCACGGTGCTGGAAGGGGATCTGGTCGATGCGCTGACCGATCTCGGTCGCCATCAGCTCGTTGGGCTGTTGGTAAGGACTTACGGAGTCCGTAGTCGAGCACGCAGCGAGCGCGAACAGGGTGACGGCAGGGGCCGCGATCCTCATGGTGATCCTCGTAGATGGGGTTGAGCTCGGGACCTCTTGCCCCGGCCGTAGGGGTCATCGACCGCTGCCATCGACGACTTGAGCGCCCGCGCCGATTCGGGACGAACCCTGCCCCGCCGCGCTCCGCGCTTGCGGGGCCCGCCCTCGTCTGCTTAGGTCCGCTACGCGGGTCCGACCGCGGCCCGCAGACGACCGAACGACCATGAACAAGGCCGACCTGATCGCAGACGTCCAGGAGCACCTCGGCCTGGAGTGCTCGAAGGCGCACGCGGAGCGCGCGGTCCAAGCTGTGCTGGGCGCGATCGAGCGCGGACTGCAGCGCGACGGCGAAGTCCAGGTGGTCGGCTTCGGGACCTTCCAGGTCAAGCAGCGCGCGGCGCGGGTCGGGCGCAACCCGCAGACCAGCGCGCCGATGCAGATCGCCGCCAGCACCAGCGTCGGGTTCCGCGTCGGCGCCGGCCTTCGCAAGGCCGTCTCCGACTCGAGCGGCGGCGGCTCGACCGACGGCAGCCGCGAGCCGACCTGAACGACGCGGCGCCCGGAACGAGACGCAGCCCAGCACCCCGCGCGGCCCGCTTGACCTCCGCTCCGACGGTCGCCGCGCCGCTCAGGCCGAGCTGCGGAGCCTCGGAGCGCCCCGCGCCGCGGCACCGACTCAGTCCGAGCCGTCGATCCAGCCGCCGCCGAGCACGCGCGTGCCGCGGTAGAACACGGCGGCTTGCCCCGGGGTGATCGCGTCGACCGGTTCGTCGAACGTCACCCGCGCCGAGGTGCCGCTGGCGACGACGTGGCCTGGGACCGGCCGGTGCCGCGCGCGCACCTTGAACTCCCCCGCGACCTGCTCGCCGTCTGCAGGCGGGTCGATCAACCAGCGCAGCCCGCTGACGAACATCGTCGAGCGCCGCAGGCCGTCGCGCGGCACCAGCGTGACGTCGCCGCTGACCGGGTCGATCGCCGCGACGTAGTGCGGCGCGCCGACAGCCGGCAGGCCCTTGCGCTGGCCCACCGTGAAGCCGTCGACCCCGTCGTGCGCGCCGAGGTCTTGTCCGGCGGCGTCCACGAACCGCCCGGGTCGGCCGCTGCCGCCCCGCGCGCGGACGACGTCGCGGTAGTCGCCGCTGGTGACGAAGCAGATCTCCATCGACTCCGGCTTCTGCGCGGTCACGATGCCGTGCTCGTCGGCGAAGGTGCGCACCTGCTGCTTGGTCATGCCGCCGAGCGGGAACAGCGTGCGGTCCAGCGCGCGCCGCTCGATCCCGAACAGGTAGTAGGTCTGGTCCTTGTTGGCGTCCGCGGCGAGGTGCATCTCGCCGTCGCGGACCTGCGCGTAGTGACCCGTCGCGACCATCTCTGCGCCGACGTCGTCCGCGAGCTCAAAAAGATGCCCGAACTTCAGGTGCTGGTTGCACAGCACGCAGGGGTTCGGGGTGCGCCCTGCGCGGTACTCGGCCGCGAAGTGGTCCATCAGCGCGCCGAACTCCTGCTCGTAGTCCACCGCGTAGAACGGGATGCCCAGACGATCCGCCACCACCGACGCGTCGCGCGCGTCGCTCGCCGAGCAGCAGGACTTCTCCTGGGCCGACTTGCCCGCGACGCCGTTGCGCATGAAGACGCCGACCACGTCGTGGGGGGGGGGGGGGGGGGGGGGGGGGGGGGGGGGGGGGGGGGGGGGGGGGGGGGGGGGGGGGGGGGGCGGCGGGCGGGGGCCGCCGGGCGCGCGGGCCGGCGG
>JBMHDP010000183.1:0-4750 GCA_049889335.1 Planctomycetota bacterium | reverse complement strand
CACCGCGAGGGTGCCCTCGCTGGGCGGTGAGAAGCGCCAGACAAAGCGCTCGCCGGCTGCGAGCGTGCCTACGTCGCAGGTCACGGTCTGGCAGGCTGTGAGCGAGACCTGCGCGACCGCGCGCCCGGAGCGGTTGACCACCTCGACGCGCTGGATGGCCGCGATCGACGTGCCGAACACGTAGATCAGCGCCAGCGGGACGTTGGCGAGCAACAGCAGCGCGCGGCGTCGCAGCTGCGGCCACGCCGCGCCGCGCTTGCGGGCGAAGAGCAGCGCGGCGAGGCCTGCGAGCAAGAAGGCCGGGCCTGCCGAGAGCGCCGCTACGCCGAGCAGCTGGAAGGCCTCGCCTGCGTCGCTCTTGCCGCCGGTCCACAGAAGCCACCCGAAGAAGGCGCTCGAGCCGAGCAGCATCGGCAGCAGCCAGCAGAGCGTGGCGAGCAGGAGCGCGGAGCGCGGGCCGGTAGCCGACATACGCGCGCAGACGATATCGGAATGCGTCGAGCGCTACGCAGTGTCTCTGCGCCCAATGCAGCGGGCCTGGCCGTATCCTCGGCGGACATGCTCTCGCTGCTTTCGATCCCCACCATGGTCGCGCTGGTGCTCGGCGGCGTCGCGGCGATCGGTTGGCTCCTGCGGCTCGTGATCCGCCACCAGCTCGAGCTCCACGAGCGCGTGGAAGCGAATTGGCGAGCGGCGGCCGCGCAGCTCGGGGGCGAATACGTTCCCCAGACGGGCTCATGGCGCCGGCGCACCGCGCGGCGCGTCGACGCCGTCATCGCGGGCCGCACGGTCAGCCTGGACACCTTTGTCGTGAGCACGGGCAACACGCACGTGACCTACACCCGCGCCCGCGTCGCGACGACGTCGACGCGCCGGCTCCACGTCTACGGGGAGAGCTTCTTGTCGGGCGTAGCCAAGGCGCTCGGCGCGCAGGACGTCCAGGTGGGCGACGACGCCTACGACGAGCGGTTTCAGATCAAGAGCGACGACGCGGAGTGGGCGCGCCGGGTCCTCGCCGAGCCGATCCGCGAGCAGCACCTCGAGGACGGCAAGCTGGAGCTCCTGGTCGACGAGGGCTGGGTCGAGACCCACGCCGCGGGGCTCGAGCAGGACGTCGAGACCTTGGTGCGCCGGATGCGGCTGACGGCGGCGCTGGCGTTCGCGGTCGAGCCGTGAGGAGGCGAAGAGGCTCGCGTCGAGAGCCGGCTGCGGCCGCTCGGAGCGCGGGCGCATCGCCCTGCGGTGGCCAGCTGCTCGGGCGCGCGGTTGGGCTTTGCCAAGGTGCTCATGGAGCGGTGCGCCGCCGTCGCTAAGGTCGGTCGCGTGGTGCGCGTTCGTATGGGGCGGCGATTGTGGTGGGTGATCTCGGCGTTCTCGTTCGGGGCGCTCGGTGGGGCGGGCGTGGCGATGCTGCGCGAGCCACCGGTGTCGATTCTCATCGAGTCGTTCGAGCGGCGGTCGCCGACTTGGGTCTCAGAGGACGACGGGGAGGGGGCGCTGTTCTCGGTGGAGGTGCCGCGCGTCACGGGCGGGTGCGGAGCAGATGCCGAGGCCGCGCTCAACGGCGCCCTGATGCGGCTGGTCGAGATGCCGCTCGAGGGCTACGGCGCGCGGTCGCTCGAGGTGCAGGCGTCTTCGCTCTTGGAGAAATGGCGGGCCTGTCGCGTGGACAACCCGACCAGCGCGTGCGTGGCGCGATGGTGGACGCGTCGCGAAGCGCAGATCCTCCACAACAGCGGCGGCCTCCTGTCGGTCCAGATCGCGGAGCGGTGGTACTCGGGTGGGGCTCACAGCAACTACCGGACGCACATCGCGACGTTCGACGTCTCCACGGGCCGGCGCGTCGACGTCAGGGACCTGTTGGGAGCCGTGGACCGGCCGCGCTTGGCGGAGGCGGTTGCCCAGGGCGTCGTCGAGGGCGGCGTCCCGTGCGTCTACGAGGACCTCGTCCAACGCGCGGCGCTCACGGACAACGTCGCGGTCGTCGAAGGCGGGCTGCTGTTCAGCTTCGACCCCTACGAGGTCTCAGGGTTTGCGCAGGGGACGATCCAGCACGTAATCCCGTGGACTGCTGCCGCCGGGTTGGACACCTGAGCGGGGCGGGGGCAGGTCGCAGCCTCGCCGGGCGCCAGGTGGAGGACTCCCGCCCTCCTCACAGCAGCATGGCGTTCGTCGTGACTCCGGCTGGCGTCCGCTCTCCTGGCTAGATCTCGATGGTGTAGAGCAAACCGTTGGAGACCGCGAAGCGGCTCCGCCAAGCGCTCGGATCGAGGCTCCGCGCCGTGCCCTGGACCCCAAGCTGCACGCCGACCAGCGCCGCGTCGGGGGGCACCGGGATCGTCAGCTGCGCCTGGCCGAGGACGGGCAGCACGAGGTGGTAGGTCAGGTTGGGCAGGATGTAGGCCGTGCATGCGCTGTTGAGCGCGAACGGGGACGGCAGCGCTTGTGATCCCAGCATGAAGAGCCCGAACGGGCTCGCCGCCGGCACGTTGTCCATCGTAACCGTCGTGGGAACGCCCACCCGCATCGGCGCGTCCGCGCGCAGCACGAGTCCCGCGCAGCCGGTGCCCAGGTGCGCGGTGCGCAGGTTCTCGTACCAGGCGACCGTATCGTCGTTGGCGGACGCGGACAGCACGTCGGCGTCGCCGTCGTCGTCCAGGTCACCGGCGAAGACGCCGATGGCGTTGGCCGCTGTCGCCGTGATCACCAGCTGCGGGCCGAAGGTTCCGAGCCCGTCGGTGTTCTCGTACCAGGCGATCTTGCCGTCCTCGGATGCCGACAGCACGTCGACGTCACCATCCCCATCGACGTCTGCCGCATGGACACCGTTGGCGCCGCCCGCGGCGGTGCTGATCACGAGCGGTGGTCCGAAGGTGCCGAGCCCGTCGGTGTTCTGAAACCACGCGATCTTGCTGTCCAACTGAGACGCGGTGAGCACGTCCGCGTCGCCGTCCCCGTCGACGTCGGCGCCGACGACGTCGCGGGCGAGGTCGGTGGTGGTGGTCACGACTCGCTGCGGTCCAAAGGCGCCGAGCCCGTCGGTGTTTTCGTACCACGCGATCCGGTCGTCGAGCTCCGAGGCTGACAGCACATCGACGTCGCCGTCGCCGTCGACGTCCACGGCGCGAACGCGCCTCGCGCCGTCAGCGGCGGTGGAGATCACGAGCTGAGGTCCGAAGGTGCCGAGCCCGTCGGTGTTCTCGTGCCAAGCGATCCTGTCATCATCGAACGAAGCCGTAAGCACATCGACGTCGCCGTCTCCGTCGACATCGGCGGCGCATACGCCCCGAGCGCCGAACGCTGCGGAGTTGATCACCAGTCTTGGGCCGAAAGTGCCCAATCCGTCAGTGTTTTGATGCCAAGCGACCGTGTGGTCGAACAACGAGGCCGACAGCACGTCCAGATCGCCGTCGCCGTCGACGTCCGCCGCGCACACTTCGTAGGCACCATCTGCGGCAATAGTGATGACCTGCTCGGCCCCGAAGGAGCCGAGGCCGTCCGTGTTTTCGAACCACGCGATCGTGTCGTCCCAGGCAGAGGCAGACAGCACGTCCAGATCGCCGTCGCCGTCCAGGTCGGCCGCATAGACGCTCACGGCGGCGTCCGCCATGTTGGTGATCAACCGCTCCGTGCCGAAGGCGGCTCCCTGCGCCGACAGAAGGGCGGTCGTTCCAAGGAGCGTCTGGGCGACGAACATCCCATGGCATCGAGTCATCATGATCGCCAAAGTATGATGGCATCGGACACCCGCAAAGGCTGCATGTTAGAAAATCCGACATTGCCGTAGGCCTTGTCTTGCGGTCTTCCGCAAGGGCACGGGCTGCGTGCACTTGTGCCGGATCTTCGCGACGGTGTGTCTCGGGTGGGTGCGCGGTGTGGATGAGGGGCGTTGGTCTCTCTGTCCGTGCCCGCTTGATCCGTGGAAGCGCTGTCAGTCCCTCAATCCCGCCGTCGCTTCTTCTTCATGTAGTCCCGATACCACGCCTCCAGCCCCTCGGGCCAGCGGAAGCGCGGGGCCTCGTCGGCGTCGTAGCCCTGCAGGTGCGTGCGCCCGGCCTCGGCGCGCTCGGCGGGCTTGCTGTACCGCCACGGCTTGTCTCCGAACACCTCCCCGCAAAGTGCTGCGAGGCCGGGGTCGTATTCGCGCAACTCGTTGCGCGTGTTGACGTGGTTGTGGTCGTGGTCGTCTTCGCGGTTGTCGTCGAACCACGACTGCGCGCCCTCGGCCCAGTACTCGGCGCGGTTGGTCGCTGCGTATTTGCCCTTCCACAGCCCCGCCTTCATCGCGGCCTCATAGGCCTCCTTGAGCCGCTCGTCGAAGGTCTCGTCCAGGTCGAACAGCGCCATGTGGTGGATCGCGTGCGCGAACTCGTGCAGCAGGATCGACTCCTCGTGGTAGGGGTCGCCCGGGTAGCGCAGCAGGTTCTCCTCGCCGCAGCTGACCGACGGGCGGTGCTTGGTGGCGCCGAGGCCGCGCGCGCGCCGGTCCCAGTACTTGCCTGGCTCGAGCGTCGCGTGCTCGGGGATCGCGGTCGTCATCTCGGTCGTGGCCATGATCGAGAAGCGCACCTTGTTCTCGACCAGCGTCTGCCGGATGTCGTCGCGGCCGTCGAGCATGCGGTCGATCAGGTAGCGTGCCTCGAGCAACGCATAGGGTGAGACCTGCGCGGAGGCGACGATCGGCAGGCCGCCCGCGCTGACGTGACGCTGGTAGAAGGGGTCGAGCTTCAGCCGCTCGACCTCGGATGCG
>JBMHDP010000182.1:0-7395 GCA_049889335.1 Planctomycetota bacterium | reverse complement strand
CCCCGCCGCGCGGCCGCGCGCGGCGGCAGGCCCGCTGCGCCGGCTGCGATCGGCGGCAGGCGTGCTCCAGGGGCTCGCGCTGCTCATCGCCGGGTCCCACGTCCGGGCGCAGCCGCCTCGCCAGGTCTCCGGCATCTACCCGCACCTCGCGATGTTCAACGACGAGGCGGAGTGCGGCACCGGCGCGGTGGTGCCCTGGGCCGGACGGCTCTGGGTGGTCACCTACGCGCCGCACGCGCCGCGCGGCTCCTCGGACAAGCTCTACGAGATCTCTTCCGACCTGCAGCAGCGGATCCGCCCGGAGAGCATCGGCGGCACGCCGGCCAACCGGCTCGTCCACCGCGAGTCGCAGCAGCTGTTCCTCGGTCCCTACGCGATCGACCGCCGCGGCCGCGTGCGCGTGATCCCGTACGAGCGGATGTTCGGGCGGCCCACGGCGAGCGCCCGGCACCTCACGGACCCGGCCGGCAAGGTGTACTGCGCGACGATGGAGGAGGGGCTGTACGAGGTCGACGTCGACACGCTCGAAGTCACGGAGCTGTGGGCCGACGAGCAGCGCGCCGGCGGCCGTCACGCGGCGCTGCCGGGGTCTCACGGCAAGGGCCTCTACTCGGGCCAAGGGCGCCTGGTCTACGCGAACAACGGCGAGCGCGGGGCCGCCGCGCAGCGCGACCCGACGACGCCGTCGGGCGCCCTCGCGACGTGGGACGGGCGCGCCGAGCGCTGGGCCGTGGTGCGCCGCAACCAGTTCACCGAGGTCACCGGCCCCGGCGGGATCTACGGCAGCGACGCGCCCGCCGAGGACCCGATCTGGTCCGTCGGCTGGGACCACCGCTCGCTGTTGCTGCAGGTGCTCCACGACGGCGCGTGGTCCACGTATCGGCTGCCCAAGGGCTCGCACAGCTATGACGGGGCGCACGGCTGGAACACCGAGTGGCCGCGCATCCGCGACGTCGGCGAGGACGACCTGCTGATGACGATGCACGGGCTGCTCTGGCGCTTCCCGCGCGGGTTCCGTCCGGGCGCCACGGCGGGGCTGGCGCCGCGGTCCGCCTACCTCAAGGTCGTCGGGGACTTCTGTCGCTGGCAGGACCGCGTCGTGTTCGGCTGCGACGACACGGCGCGGAACGAGTTCCTCAACAAGCGCCCGGCCAAGGGGCGGATCGCGCCGCCGCGGTCGCAGAGCAACCTGTGGTTCGTGGAGCCCGCGCGCCTCGACCACCTGGGGCCCGCTCGGGGCGTCGGCGGGCCGTGGGTGCACGAGGACGTCCAGGCGGGCGCGGTGAGCGCGCCCCTGCTGATCTCAGGCTTCGCGCGGCGCGGGCTGCACCTCGCGCACGCGGGCGACGCGCCTGCAGAGGTCGTCGTCGAGGTCGACCCGGACGGCGCCGGCGCGTGGCAGCGCTGGCGCGCCGTCACGCTGGCGCCCGGCGGCTACGCGTGGCTCGCCGTGCCGCCCGACCTGCACGCGCCCTGGCTGCGCGTGCGCGCGGCGACGGGCCTCACCGGCGCGGTCGCCTACGCGCACCTCGCCGGCGACGACGATCGATCGGACCGGCCCGACCGGATCTTCGACGGGCTGGCGCGGTTCGACGCCGAGGACGTCGTGGGCGGGCTGGTGCGGGCCCGCGGCGGCAAGGAGACCAGCCTCGCCTTCGCGGCGCAGCGCCCCGGGGCCGACGGCGTCGAGCAGCTCGGCTGCTACGAGCTCGACGGGGCGCTCCGGCTGGCGCCGACGACCGACCCTGGGCTCGCGGCGCACACGCTCGCGCACGCGGCGATCCCGCCGGACGTGCTGACGGTCGACGCCGCCTCGGTCGTCTTCGTTGACAGCGCCGGGGGTCGCTGGCGGCTGCCGAAAGGCGACCCTGTGCGCGACGTCGGCGCGTTCGGCGCCTACCGCGTCGACCGCGAGGTCGCCACCGAGCGCGACGTCTTCCACGCCCACGGGACCTTCTACGAGCTGCCCGCCAACAACGCGGGCGGCTTCCGAAAGCTGCGCCCGATCGCCAGCCACGACCTGCTGCTGCACGACCTCTGCTCGTTCCGCGGCCTGCTGGTCCTGACCGGGGTGGCGACGGCGGCGGCGGCCGGCGAGCACATCGTGCGCTCCGAGGACGGCCGCGCTGCGCTCTGGCTGGGGGCGCTCGACGACCTCTGGCAGCTCGGCAAGCCGCGGGGCGTCGGCGGGCCGTGGCTCGGCACGACCGTGGCAGCCGGCGTCGCCAGCGACGCCTACCTCGTCACCGGCTACGACCAGAAGCGCCTGGAGCTCGCGCACGACGCGTCCGAGTCCGTGCGGTTCCTGCTCGAAGCCGACCTCTGCGGAGACGGCCGGTGGACCGTCGTGCAGTCGTTCGACGTGCCGGCCGGGGAGCGGCTGGTCCACGACTTTCCGCGCGCGTGGTCTGCCTACTGGCTGCGGCTGCGCGCGGGGACGTCGTGCCGCGCGACCGCGCAGCTGACCTACCGGTGACGCGCGACGAGGTCGACGAGGCCGCGCGGAAACGAAAAACGGCGGCGCTGCTCGCGCAGCGCCGCCGGCTCGGGCGGTCGGGCGCGAGCCCGACCGGTGCTGTCGCATCTGCGCCCTAGTTGAGGCAGATGCCGTCGATCGCGAGGTCACCCGTGAAGCTGCTGCCGCGGATGTACTCGAAGCGCAGGACGATGTTGGCCGGCACGGTGAGGGTGCCGCCGTTCGTCAGGTCGACCGTCTCGCCGGTCCACTCGACGCCGCCCTGGCTCTGGTTCGCGTCGGGGCCCGTGTAGGTGCTGAGCAGGTTGAACGTGCCCGCGCCGTCGTCCATGTAGACGTTGAGCGTGCCGATCGTCGCGCCGATGCGGCTGAGCTGGAAGCTGAGCGTGCTGTTCGGCGCGCTGGAGCTCGGGATCGCCACGGTGTCGGCGATGTAGGTGTCGCCGGCCGCGGACGGCGAGCTGGTCTCGGCGTAGATGTAGTTCGAGCCGTCGAAGGCCGACGTCGGGCCGGTGCCACCCGAGGTGGTGCCGCCGCTCTGGACGCGCCAGTTCTGGATGCCGTTCTGGGCCCAGCCGGTCGGCAGCGTCTGGCCGGTCGGCGTCGTGTCGAACGACTCCCCGAAGCCACAGTTCGTGTAGCTGAAGTTGATGACGTTGTACATCGTCTGGAACTCGACCGGGGCGGTCGGCGCGTAGATCAGCGACTGCAGGCGCAGGCCGTCGAACTGGTTGAGCACGCCGGGCGGCACGATCAGCAGCTCGTCGGGGCTACCGACGAAGTAGGGGCCGACGGGCAGCACGTTGCCGGCAGGGCTCGAGCCCGCCCACTGCTGGACGAAGCCCGGCAGCAGCGGCGTGCTGGCGACCGCGGGGGCGCCGCCTGCGCCCAGGTTGAGCGTGGTGATGCAGAGCGTGCCGTTGTTCGCGCCGGAGGAGATGCTGTCGTCGTAGTTCCAGCGGATGACGTCGCCGCCGCGGAACTGGCCGCCCGCGCCGTCGAGCGTGTTGCTGAACGGGATCGCCTCGGCCGTGGCCACCAGGCTCGGCGGCAGCGTGACGGTCAGCGGACCGGTCTCGACCAGGACGCGGCCGATCGAGCCCGCGACGCCCGTGAAGCGCGCGGCGGTCGCCGAGCCAGCGGGGTCACCGATGTCCCACTGGACGCCGGCGCGGTCGAGCGTGTGCGCGACGCCTTCGATCGTGGTCGCGAACGGCGCGGTCAGGCCGTACGAGTTGTGGGCCGTGAACTGGGCCGGGGCCGCAGGCGACCAGTTGCCGACGACGAGCACCGTGTCACCGGGGGCGATGACGCACGTGCCGGCCGGGATCGTGATCGTGGCTTCGCCGTTGGCGCCCGGCGCGACGCCGGTCTGGTAGACGGCCTGGTTGCCGTTGATCTCGACGAGGTAGGCGCCCGTGTCGCCGGGCTGGAAGGCGTCGACCGGGAGGCCCATCTGCACGAACTCAAAGCCCGTCTGCGCTACGAAGCTGAAGCCACGGCTGAAGCCGTTGTAGACGTTGTTGAAGGGCGGCAGGGCGATCGGGTTGCCTTGCGCGACGGCCGTGGCCGCGACGAAGAGGGCCGCGCAAGCGGCAGAAAGCGGGGTGTTCATGGTTGCTGAGTTGGGAAACGAGTGAGACAGGGTGCGCTCCCACGAGGAGCGACTTCCAAGGTATAGGGCAGGCTGCCCGCACCGGCAGGAACAACACGCCGGCACCTCGCGTCCGAGGAGAACGGACACGACGACTGAAAAGACTAGCTCAGCGAGCCTCGGGTCGGCCAGTCTTGTTCGGCAATACCGGATTTCCCTGATGCGCCGTCCCGTAACGGGACGGCGAGCGCGCGGGCTCGGAGGGTCCGATCAGTTGCCGACGGTGGCCAGGATGCCGTTGGAGGTGGCGATCCGGAACGCGTTGACGGTCGTCGGCACCGCGCCTTGGCACGCGAGCGACGCGCCGACGAGGCTCGGGCTGTTCGGGATGACGAGCGGATACGTGGCGGTGCCGCCGATCGCAGGGATCAGCAGCGTGCTGATGTTCGCGTTGGTGTAGGCCGAGCAGCCGGGCGCGCCGAGTGCGGCGAGCGGGAAGCCCGGGTTCAGGGCCTGGCTGCCGAACAGCAGGATCCCGGCGGGCGCCGAGCCCAGGTCGCCCACGCTGAGCGTCCAGGTGCCCCCGAGCTTCGGCAGGCTGCTGGACAGGATCGGGGCCGCGTCGCTGGTGCTCAGCGAGAACGCGGCCGCGCTGAGGTCGGTCGGGCCGGGGTCCACGCTCGCGCCGGCCGGCGAGAAGCCGACGAGCCAGTCGGTCGGGTTGTTCGCGCTGAGCGCGCCGAAGCCGATCGAGTAGTCCCCGGTGACCAGGTCGAACCGGATCTGGATCGTGTTGGCGCCCGCGGTGCCCTGTCCGGCCACCCCGTCGTAGGTGACGGTCACGGCCGAGCCCGAGGCTTCGTAGAAGACGTTGCCGCCGGCGCCGCCGGCGGTCGCCGGCTCGAGGTCCGTCCAGGCGTAGTAGCCCAGCCGGCTGTTGTTGAGCAGCGCGCTGACGTTGGGCGCTGCGGGGAAGCCGAACGGGGGGCTGATGCAGACCCAGCCGTTGGCGCCGATCGTGATCACGGCCGCGGTGCCGGAGTAGAACAGGACCTGGTTGACGGAGTTGTCGTCGCCGAGCGCCAGCTGGGTCGCGCTGCCACCGATCGGGGCAAGGCTGCTGGGGCCGGAGGTCACGCTGTAGCCGGTCGCCGTGCGCGTCGCCGTGATCGTCGTGTTGGCGAGGTCCATGCTGCCCGCGGTCATCAGCTCATAGAAGGACGCGGCCGACGCCGTGCAGCTGGCGCCGATCGACTGGGCGTCGGCGCACGCGACGGTGCACGCCTGCTCGTGCCAGAGCACGCGGTTGGCCGTGGGGGAGACCGAGATGACGTCCAGGTCCCCGTCGACGTCGACATCGACGGCCTCGACGTAGTTGACGCCGTTGGCCGACGTGCTCGCCGGGACCGGAGCACCGAACGAGCCCGAGCCGTCGTTGTAGAGCACGCTGACGCGGCTGTTGGCCTCCGAGGCGACCACGAGGTCCAGGTCGCCGTCGCCGTCGAGGTCGGCGACGTCGACGCCCCGCGGCCCCTGCGGGTCCGTGCCGAACAGGCCGCCGCCCGAGGGCTGGGTCGCGAGCGTGGCGACCACCTGCTTGGCGCCGAAGCTGCCGTTGCCGGTGCCGGGGAAGTACGCGACCTGGCCGTTGAGGACCGTCGTCCGCACGACGTCGAGCACGCCGTCGCCGTTGAGGTCGCCTGTCTTGACCTCCCGGACGCCAGCCGCGCCGCTCTCGATCACCACGCGGGTCCAGCTGGTGCCGGCGCCGTTGTTGTTCCGGAACCAGGAGAGCTGGTTGCTGAGGTAGTGGCAGGCGAGTACGTCCAGGTCCCCGTCGCCGTCGACGTCGGCGAGGTGGATGTCGCGCGGCTCGTTGCCCTGCGCCGAGCCCGTGGCGATCGCCTGCACGCCGCCGAACGAGCCCGTCCCGGTGCCGGCCTGCCAGCCGATCTGGTCGAACTGGAAGCCGAGGCCGTAGACGATGTCCTCGTTTCCGTCGCCGTTGATGTCGCCGCTGGTGACGTCCCAGAGGCCCGGCACGTTGGTGTTGTTGTAGGGGATGGACCAGCTGCCGTTGCCGTTGTTGCGGAGGAACACCAGTTCGGCGCTGCCGACGGCTTGGCCGAAGAACACGTTGCCGGAGCCGACCGCCAGCAGGTCGGTGTCGCCGTCGCCGTCCATATCGGCGGCGTGCACGTTGCCGCAGTTGGTCAGGCCCGTCACCAGGGAGATCTGCGTGTAGGTGCCGTTGCCGTTGTTCCGGTTGATGACGACCTGGTCGTTGTTCAGCAGGGCGGTCGCGAAGTCGACGTCGCCGTCGCCGTCGTAGTCGACCGGGACCGACTCGATCGCTGCGGTCGCGCTGGTCGAGATGTTCTGCTGGGGTTGCCACTGGGCGCGCGCCAGCGGGGCGGTGAGCGTGAAGGCGGCGGTCGAAGCCGCGGCGACGAAGAGGAGGCGGTGTTGCATCGAAGGTTGCGAGAGCGGGGCGTTTGGCGAGGTGCGCGAAGCGGAGTCGGCGTCTGGGGCGCTGGACCTCCTGGGAGGTCCGCCGGCAGCGGTGGTGCCGTCTCCTGCCGTTCGCGGCAGGAAAAGAGTGCGACGCCCGTTCGCGGTTTGGCAATCGGGAGCGGCGTAAGCCGCCCCGAAAGACGCGCCCCTCGCGCCTCGGCTTGCGCGTCTGCGCATGGCGTCGCGTCCGGCGTCCGGCGACCGATCAGAACGCGGGTCCTTTGTATCCGCCTCGCGATGGGCAGCTTGCCGTCGCTGGGCGGCGTCGATGCGGATCGAGGCGCGCGCGGGCTGCGCCCGTTCGTCGGTCGGTGCGCGGGTCGAGGATCGAGACTCCTGCGATTCCTCCTTGGCGCATTCTCGGTCCGGGCGCCTGCGCCGCGCCGCGACGAGGTCGCGGGGCGATCGGTCGTGTCTACGTCGAATGGGGACTGGCGATGGCTCGGGGCGTCGATCAGACTGCGACGGCTCGTTTCCTAGGAGCGCTACGCGCCACCACCATGCACACCCCCACGCACCTCGCCGCCCTCTCTCTCTGCACCGCGCTCGCCGCGCAGGCCGTCGACCCGCAGAGCTCGACGCACTACCTGCAGGTCGACTCCGGCCTCGTCCGCAACGCGCTCACCGCGCCTGCGGCGGCGGGGGTGCCGCAAGTGGTGTGGTCCCAGGTGGTGACCGTGAGCCGGGCCTCATGGCTGCGCCTGCACTACCAGCACGTGTCGCTCTCGGGCAGCCCGAGCCCGGGCGCCGACGGCTCGTTCCTGCGGTTGACCTCGATGCAGGACGGGGCGTTCCAGCTGCAGCACCAGCA
>JBMHDP010000181.1:0-5270 GCA_049889335.1 Planctomycetota bacterium | reverse complement strand
TTCCTCGAAGGCTTGGCCGCCCGCTACGCAGGCCGCGGCCTGCGCGTCGTCGCGGTGGTGGCGGACGCCGCTTCGGCTCGAGGCGCGGCGCTGCACGGGGCCGAGGTGCGCGAGCAGGGTGAGCTCCGCCTCGCGGAGGCGCGCGTTGTCGTCCCGCCGAGCCCGCGAGACTACGTGGCCGTGATCGACGCCGACGGCGACGTGTTGTTCCGCGGCGCCCCCGGCTGCGGCGTCGAGGACATGCTGGAGCGCGCGCTCAGCGGCGACTGGGATCCGGACGACGAGGGGCGCGCAGCGAGCTGGCGGCGCCAGCTGGTGGACAGCTTCGACGAGCTCGCCGGCGAGGCCACGATCGCGGTGCTCGAGCCGCTGGCGGCGGCCTGTCCGCGCGACGGGCTGCTCAACGGCATCCTCTACCTGACCTATGCGACCAAGGCCAACGACCCGGACGCCGCGCGGCGGCTGCGAGGGCGCGCGGCCCGGGCGATGTCGGGCTCGCCGCGCGCGCTGGCCGTGTTCGCCGACCTCGCGCTGCGCGGGGACCCACGCCGCGCCGAGGTGTGGCGAGACCTGCGATCGGCGCTGGAGCGAGCCGGCGAGCTCGCGCCGACCGATCCGTTCGTGCAGCGCGCGCTGCTCCGCGCGCGGATCGCGGGGGGCGACGACCGGGCCGCGGGCCGGCTCGCGATGCAGCGGCGAGAGGTGATGACAGCGACCGCGCACGGGTGCCTGGACTTCGCGAGCCTGCTGGCGGGCGCCGAGACGCCGATGATCTACCGAGACATCGCCGAGCAGGCGGTCTCTCGAGCCGCTGCGCTGGGTGCGGAGCCGCGGCTCCTGTCTGCGGCGCGCTACACAGTGCGCTTGCGGTGCGGCGAAGATGTCTCGGGCGCCGGCGAGGTGCTGCAGCGCTACCGCGCCGAGCAGGGCGAGTTCTACCGTCTCAACAGCGACGCCTGGCGGTTCCTGACCCAGGTGGGGAGCATGGGCCGCTACGACTGGTTCGCCGCGGGGCTCGTCGACGAGCTGCTGCACG
The DNA here is from genome assembly GCA_049889335.1 of Planctomycetota bacterium. Lineage (GTDB taxonomy): Bacteria > Planctomycetota > UBA1135 > UBA1135 > UBA2386. The sequence goes on along the minus strand of JBMHDP010000181.1, from coordinate 4,234 downwards.
GCGCGGAGGTGCTCGACTACTTCGAGCTCGACACGGCTGCCCTGGCCATGTTCCTGGTGGGGCGGTTCCAGGAGGCGGTGGACCTGCAGCGCGCCGCGCTCCGGGAAGGCGGCCAGGAAGAAGCAGCCTATCGCGACCGGCTGGTGCGCTACGAGGCGTCCGTCGCCCCCGCGCCTCGCTAGCGGCCAGAAGGAATCCGTTGCGGGCTTGCGTCCTGCGTCTCGCTGGCTATCTTCTTCGCCCCTCCTTCCCCTGAGCCCGCTATGTCCAGAGTCTGCGCAGTCACCGGTCGTCGCACCCGAGTCGGAAACAAGGTCAAGCGCCGTGGTCTTGCCAAGAAGGACGGCGGCGTCGGTCGCCGCGTCACCGGGCGCAGCAAGCGTAAGTTCAAGCCGAACTTGCAGCCGGTCCGGATCCTGACCCCCGAGGGCACGGTGATGACCCTCAAGCTCTCCACGAAGGTCATCAAGCGGGGCGTGATCACGCTCCAGAAGGGCGACAAGACGGTCTCGTTCCCGCTGGTCAAGGCGATCCGCGGCCGGAACCGCGCCTTCACGAAGGCGCAGAAGCAGTAGCGCGTAGAGGCTGGCGAGCGCTCCAGGGGCCGACCCCACAGGTCCGGCTCCGGCCACCCAGCGGCTCCAGGGAACACGATGTCGGACCCTCAGCAGCCATCGTCCGCTCCCGGGGATGACCCGGTCCTACGCCAGGTCGGCGAGGCCAACCTCCGCCTGATGGCGGGGGAGGTGAGCAAGCCCAAGCTCGCCCAGCTGAAGATCACGGCGCAGGCCAGCGAGGCCGAATACCCGTGGCAGCAGATCACGGACGCGATCCTGTCCGAAGACGTCGACCGGCAGCGGCTGGTGCAGAAGGGGCTCGCCGCGCAGCGCGACTGGATCCTGCGCGGCGGGCGCGTGGAGCGTGGCCCGACCGTGACTCGGCGGGCGAAGGGGTTCTTCGCGCGCCTCGCCGCGCAGCTGGTGTTCGCCGCGATCTTCGTGGTCGTGGTCATCGTCGGCCTCCTGCTGTTGGAGTACCGGTTCCCGGCCTGGGACATCGACTGGCTGCTCGATCAGGCGCTCGAGCTGTTCGGCGCCGAACGCCGCAAGCCCTAAGCGTCGCGCGCCGATGCGCCCGTCGCATCGTGGGAAACCTGTGGGATTCTGCAGCGTCTCCCGCGAAAGTCTTGACGCCCCATTTCGCCCGGTGGCCGCGAAGCGAGCCGCGCGATCCCCCGAAGTTCATGTTTCCAAATGTGTTATGGGGATGATGCGGGGGCGGTGAGCCTGTCTCACCCTGATCCCCCATGTCGAAAATATGGTGTGGTGGGTGTTGAAATCCCGTGGACACATGGCATCGTTGTGGACCGGCACCAAGCCGAAGTGGACTAGCCTGGTTCACTGCGGAGCGGCGCCGGGCGATGCATCCCTCGGGGTGCGCCGCTGCGAAATGCTCTCTGACTGATTTGTTCGCTCGCTCCCGACTGACCATTGGGAGCACGTCGAGATCCTGACCCGATCTCGATCCAGCAGACACCGTCGGGTCGTGGCTGTGTGGTGGAGACCAGTATCCCCCTCCCTAACCGCCCTCTCCATTGCGTAGCCTGACCCGCATTCACGGGCCTCAGTTCTGACCGGCTGAGGCCCGTATTTTTTTGCCCAGAGCCAGGCTTCGTAGCCTCGCCGCGGGCGCGACACTAGCGTTTGCACGGGGCGCGCCGCAGCGCCCTTCGCGACAGACGATGACCAGACCAGGCTTCCGCAAGAGCCGTTCAGGAGGGGGCCGCGCCAGCGCAGCCGAGTCGGACGGCTTCCTCAGCAGCTCGCTGTTCTCCCAGGCGCAGATCCTGCACTTGATGAAGAACGAGTTCGCCCGGGCGCGTCGGCACGGGATCCCGCTCGGAGTCGTGCTGTTGCAGGTGGACCGGCTCACGCAGCTCGTCGATCTGCACGGCGTCGAGCTGCGCGCGGCGGTCAAGCAGGCGGTCGCGCGCGTGGTCCGCGAAAAGACGCGCGGCTCCGACCTGATCGGCACGACCAGCGACGACCGCTACCTGTTGGTGCTCCCTCACACCGACCTGCAGCAGACGCGCATCGTGGCCGAACGCCTGCACCAGGTCTTCTCCGACGTCGACGTGCGCGTCGACGGTCGCGAGCTCCACCTCTCGATCAGCGTCGGTATGACGGCGTGCGACGACCGGGCCACGCTGTTCTTCGACTCCCTGCTCTCGCAGGTGGAGACGGCGCTGGAGCACGCGTTCGCCGCCGGCGGTGACCGCGTCGTCTCGTTCGGCGAGACGCGTCTGCGTGAGTCGGCTGGCGACGACCTGCCGCTCGGCGGCGACCTGCCGCTGGGCGACGACGACTTCGCCGACCTCGAAGAAGGGGACGAGAGCGCCGGTGGCCACGTCACCGGCACGGACGGAGATCGCCGTGGCTGAGACCGGGATGCGCGTCCTGCTGGTCGAGGACGAACAGACCATCGCCGTCACGCTCACCGACGACCTCGAGGCTGCGGGCCACGACGTGGAGCACGTCGCCGACGGCGCGGCGGCGATCGCAGGCCTCAAGCGGAAGAGCTACGACGTCGTCATCACGGACGTCCGGCTGCCCGGCGCGGACGGGCTCGAGGTGCTGCAGGCGGCCAAGCAAGCCCGCCCGGACACCGAGGTCCTGATGATGACCGCCTACGCGACGGTCGAGCACGCCGTCGAGGCGATGCGGCTCGGCGCCGACGACTACATCCAGAAGCCCTTCCTCAACGAGCACGTCGTCGACCGGCTGCAGCGCATCGGGACGTTCCGCGCGCTCGTCGACGAGAACCAGCGGCTCAAGGAGCGGCTGCAGACGGCGGACGGCGGCCTCCCGGGCGTGATCGGCGAGAGCCGCGCCATGCGGGCGGTCGTCAAGACGGTCCGCACCGTCGCGGCGACCGACGCCTCGGTGCTCATCGAAGGCGAGAGCGGCACCGGCAAGGAGCGCATCGCGCGCGCCGTGCACCGCCTCAGCGCCCGCAAGGACCGGGCGTTCGTCGCGCTGTCGTGCGGCGCCTTGCCGGACACGCTGCTGGAGACCGAGCTGTTCGGTCACGAGAAGGGCGCCTTCACCGACGCCGGCCGCCAGCGCCGCGGCCGCTTCGAAGTCGCCGACGGCGGCACGATCTTCCTGGACGACATCGACGACATGCCCATGTCGGTCCAGGTCAAGCTGCTGCGGGTGCTGCAGGAGCGTGAGTTCGAGCGGGTCGGCGGCGAAGACCTGATCCAGGTCGACATCCGCGTGGTCGCGGCCACCAAGGTGCCGCTCATGGAGCACGTGCAGGCCGGCAAGTTCCGCGAGGACCTCTACTACCGGCTCAACGTCGTCCCGGTGCAGCTGCCCGGGCTGCGCGACCGAGAGGGCGACGTCCCGCTGCTGGTGCGTCACTTCGTCGAGAAGCTGGGGGGCGGCCGCCGGTTCACGGTGAAGACCGACGTGCTGGAGGCGATGAGCGCCTACTCCTGGCCGGGAAACGTCCGCGAGCTGGAGAACCGCTGCGCGCAGGCCATCGCGCTCTCGGGTGGCGCCACGATCCTCAAGAAGGAGCACCTGCTCCCGGTCGACAAGTCGCGTCGCGCGGCGCTCGAGCCTCCCGAGCACATGCCGACGCTCCGCGCCGTGCTGGTCGAGGCCGAACGCGCCCACCTGGAGCACGTCCTGCGCGGGGTCGGCGGTCACCGCACCAAGGCTGCGTCGGTGCTCGGCATCTCTCGCAAGGTGCTCTGGGAGAAGCTGCGGGACTATGACATCCGCTAGCCGCCTCCTGCTCGCGGCTGCCTGGCTGCTCGCCCTGCCGCTGCTCGCGCAGGGCGTCGTCGCGCCGCCGCAGCGCTTCGAGAAGGTGCTCTGGTGCAGCGACCCCGTAGCGGGGCCCGCGCTGGCGCGCCGCTCCGGCTACACCGCCGTGCAGCTCGGCCGCGGCGGAGACCCGACGCCGCTGCGCTCGGCCGGGCTGCGGTTCTACCTGGACCAGCCCATCGGCAAGGGGCTGCTGGAGCTGCGCGACGCGCAGTGGGAGCCGGTCGTGCAGCAGTTCGAGCGGACCCGCGACCCGGGCGGCCTCGCGCGGCCCACCTGCTTCGCGGCGCCCGGCCGCGTCGCCGCGGCGGCGGGCCCCGCCGCCCCGGGGGGGGCGGCCGGCGGGCCCGCGGGGGGGGGGGTGGGGGCGCGCGCCCCCCCCCCCCCCGCCCCCCCCC
>JBMHDP010000180.1:0-10764 GCA_049889335.1 Planctomycetota bacterium | reverse complement strand
CACCGGCTCTTTCCCGGCCGGCCTGACCACGGCGTCTTGGCTGTACTCCCAAGGCACCTGGCAGCAGGTGGCGTCCACGGGGCCCAGCGGCCGCACCGAAGCGCAGCTCGTCTACGACGCACAGCGGCAGGTCTGGGTGCTCTACGGCGGCTGGACCTCGCTCTTCTCGATCGGCCAGGGCAACGACCAGACGTGGGAGTTCGACGGCGCGGCGTGGTCGCAAGCGGCGCCCGCCAACACGCCCGGCGGCTTCTGGAAGCACGCGATGTGCTACGACGTCGTGCGCGGGGTCACGGTGCTGTTCGGCGGCTCGACCAACGGCCTGCTCGGCGCGACCGACGGGACCTACGAGTATGACGGCTCGACGTGGACGCAGCGCAACCCGAGCGCGACGCCGGGCTGGCGCGAGCAGCACTCGATGTGCTTCCACACCGGCCTCGGCGTCTCGGTGATGTTCGGGGGCTTCAACGCGCTCGCCAACTCGGTGCAGGACGAGACCTGGACCTGGGACGGGACCGCCTGGACGCAGCTGCCCGCGATCGGCCCGCAGCCGCCCGCGCGCGCCAGCGCCGAGCTGGTCTACGACGCGACCCGCGGCGTGTGCGTGCTGCATGGCGGCAACACCAACACGGGCGCGGTGCTGACCGACACCTGGGAATTCGACGGCGCCACCTGGACCCAGGTCGCGAGCACCGGACCGGGCGGCCGCGGCTTCGGCTGCGCGTTCGACGCGGGCGAGCGCCTGGTCGTCCGCCACGGCGGGTTCGGCCACGCGAACGAGACCTGGACGTTCGGCGCGACCCGCGAGGCCTTCGGCGCCGGCTGCGCCGGCAGCGGCGGCGTGCCCGCGCTCGACGCGCTGGACGCGCCGCGGCTCGGCGCGGGCTACACGCTCACGCTCGATAACCTCGCCGCGGGGGTGCCGGTGGGCTTCTTCGTGCTGTCGCTGACGCCGACCCCACCGACGTCGCTCGCGGCGCTCGGGATGCCCGGGTGCTCGTCCTACGTCAGCCTCGACGCGGTCCAGGGCGGGGCGTCCGTCGGCGGCGCAGCGAGCGCCACGGTGCAGCTGCCCAACGACCTCTCGCTCGTCGGGGTGTCGCTCTACGCGCAGGGCCTCTCCCTGGACCCCGGCGTCAACGCCGCCTGGCTGACGACGTCGAACGGCCTCCGCGGCGTCATGGGCCGCTGACGAGCGCTCACGCGTGGCCGAAGCGGTCGGTCGCGTCGAGCAGCGCGCTGCGGATGCCGGGCTCGAACGCCGAGTGGCCCGCGTCCTCGACGATCACCAGCTCGGACTCGGGCCAGGCGCGCTGCAGGTCCCAAGCCGAACGCGCCGGACAGACGACGTCGTAGCGGCCCTGCACGACGACCGTCGGGATGTGGCGGACCCGGTCGACGCCGCGGAGCAGCTGGTCCTCGGTCTCGAAGAACCCGCCGTGCACGAAGTAGTGGCACTCGATCCGCGCGAACGCGACCGCGAACTCGTCGGCGCCGGTCTCCGCGATCTTCTGGGCATCGGGATAGAGCAGGCTCGTGGTCCCCTCCCAGATGGACCACGCGCGCGCCGCCGCCACGCGGGTCGCCTCGTCGTCGCTCGTCAGCCTGCGGTAGTAGGCGCTCATCAGGTCGCCGCGCTCCACCGCGGGGATCGGCGACAGGTACTCCTCCCAGGCGTCGGGGAAGATGTTGCTCGCGCCCTCCTGGTAGAACCAAAGCAGCTCCTTGCGGCGCAGCATGAAGATGCCACGCAGCACCAGCTCGGTGACGCGCTCGGGGTGCGTCTGCGCGTAGCTCAGCGCGAGCGTGCTCCCCCACGAGCCGCCGAAGACCTGCCAGCGCTCGATCGACAGGTGCTCGCGGATCCGCTCGATGTCGTCGACCAGGTGCCAGGTCGTGTTGTCCTGCAGGCTGGCGTAGGGCCGGCTCCGACCGCACCCGCGCTGATCGAAGAGCACGATCCGGTAGACCGCAGGGTCGAAGAACCGCCGATAGGCCTCACCCGCGCCCCCGCCCGGCCCCCCGTGCACGAAGACGACCGGCTTGCCGTCGGGGTTGCCGCACTGCTCGTAGTAGACCTCGTGGTGGTCGTCGACCGCGAGGTGGCCGTGATCGTAGGGCTCGATCTCGGGGTAGAGCTCGCGGAGATCCGCGCGGGGCGGCTGCAGACTGGTGACAGTGCGGACGGACATGCCGCCAGCTTACCGCGGCGCTCAGCTGCGCTGCCGCAGCTCGCGCACGATCTCGGCGCGCAGCGCCGGGTCTTCCTCGTAGACCCCGCACAGGTGCTGGGTCACGGTCGTCGCGCCCGCGTTGCGGATGCCCCGCATCGTCATGCAGTGGTGCTCGGCCTCGATGATCACCGCGACGCCGCGCGGCTGCAGCGAGCTCATCAGGGTCCGCGCGACCTCGGCGGTCAGCCGCTCCTGGATCTGCAGGCGCCGCGCGAAGCCGTTCACGAGCCGCGCCAGCTTGCTGATGCCGACGACCTTGGCGTCGGGGAGGTAGGCGACGTGCGCCTTGCCGATGAACGGGACCATGTGGTGCTCGCAGTGCGAGCGCACGTCGATGTCGCGCACGATGACCGCGCCGTTGTAGGAGCCCGACTCGTCGAACGTCTTCGACAGCACGGCGGCGGGGTCCTGCTCGTAGCCGGCGAAGAACTCGCTGTAGGCCCGCAGGACGCGGTCAGGGGTCTCGATCAGGCCTTCGCGGTCCGGGTCTTCCCCGATCCACTTCAGCAGCGTGCGGATCGCGGTGACCGCCTCGTCACGGGAAGGGCGGTCGGACGAGGGACGCCGGGACGCCGGTTGGTCAGCGGTCTTCTGGCCAGACGTCTTCGGGAGGAGGAGTTCGGTCATGGTCGGAGGATGCAGAGGCCGCGCTGCCCGGAGGTCTCCTCGACGCCGACCTCGACGCGCGACCATCGCACGTCGGGAGCCGAGTCGCGGAGGCCGCGCAGCAGCTCGGCGGCGATGAATTCGGAGAGCTCTTCCGAGCTCGTGTTGGTGATCGGCAGCACGACCACCTCGTCGACCGGCACGACGTAGCGGCGTCGGTCGAAGCGCACCGTGATCTCGTCGTCTGCCTCTTCCCAGGTCAACAGGTCGTTGCGCCCCGGCACGAGGAAGCGCTCGTCGAGGCGGCCGAGGATGTCGCGCAGGTGCCCCTTGACGAGGTTGAAGTCGACGATGACCCCGTGCCCCAACGACGCCGCCTCGAGCTCCACCGCGACGCGGTAGTTGTGACCGTGCAGCCGCTCCGCGGTGCCGTCCTCGAAGATGAGGAAGTGCGCCGAGCTGAACTTGAGGTTCTCTTTCTCGACGCGGATCGCGTAGGTGCGCCCGACGGTGGGCTCCACACGTGCGACGGCGGGCGGGGTCATAACCCACGAATCGCAGCCTCACCTGCAGCGGATGCGTCAGCGGACAAAAAAGCCGCCGCTGCTTGGATGCAGAAAGCTACTTGTCGCGAGCGGCGACGGCCGCTGCGATCCCTGCGAGCCCGAGCGGGACGCGCCCCTTCGGAGCGCTGCGGCCCGACGACTTCAACGCCGCGAGCCGCGCGCGCATCTGCTCACGCCGCGCGGCCTGCTCGAAGAACAGGTTGACGGTCTCGCCGGGGTCTGCCGCGAGGTCGTACAGCTGGCCGGGTGCGTCGGGCGCCAGCTCGCGCAGCGCATACGGCTGCATCACGCCGCGGTCGTAGCGGTTGCCGCCCGAGCCCTTGTGGTCGAGGTACTTCCACGCGCCCTGTCGCAGCTGGAACTCCCCGCGGAAGCTCTGCGTCAACAGGTGCGGCCGGATGCTCTGCTGCTCGTCCTGCGTGCCGAGCATTGCGGGCAGCAGGTCGAAGCTGTCGCGCGCCTGGTCGTCGGGCAGGCGGAAGCCGACCACCGACGCGAGGGTCGCGAAGATGTCGGTGGTGCTCGTCAGCTGCGCGCTGACGACGCCCGCCGGGAACCGACCCGGCCACCACGCCAGGAACGGCACGCGGTGTCCGCCCTCCCAGCCGTCGCGCTTGACCCCGCGCCAGCCGCCGGCCGGGTCGTGGTCGTGGTCCCGGCGCATCCAGTCGGTGTGCAGGGTCTCCGGGCCGTTGTCCGAGTTGAACAGGACGATGGTGTCGTCGGCGACGCCTTCGGCTTCGAGCAGGGCGAAGACCCGGCCGACCAGCGCGTCGAGCTCTTCGACGAAGTCGCCGCGCGGACCGCCGGGGCTCTTGTCCGCGAATTCCTTCGCCGGCAGCACCGGCGCGTGGCAGATCTGCGTCGAGAGCAGCAGGAAGAACGGCCGGTCGGCGTGCGCTTGCCGGTGCGAGACCAGGAACTCACGCGCCTTGTCGTAGAACAGCAGGTCCGCGTCGACGAACTCGTATCCCTCGGCCATCCAGCCCTCGTCGTTGTCCCAGCGCCACTTGCCGCCCGGGTTGGGCAGCGCGGCGCGCTTGTGCCGCCGGGTCGCGGGCACGGGCACCATGCCGTCGTCGATGTAGATGTAGAGCGGGTCGGTCGTCGGACAGTTGGGCGTCACGAAGGAGCGGTCGAAGCCGCGCGCGTTCGGCCCGTCGACGAGCGGGGTGCTCTTCTCGTAGTCGATCAGGAGCGAGTTCTTGAAGCCTCCGCCGAGGCGCCGCCCGTCCTCGTCGAGCCACGTGAGCCCGACGTGCCACTTGCCGAACACGCCCGTGCGGTAGCCCTGCTGCTGCAGCATCTGGCCGAGCGTCAAGGTGCCCGGCTTGAGGTAACTCGGTCCGCCGGGCCCCTCCCAGGCGCCGCCGCCGCGGCCCGTGGAGCGGTAGATCTGTTGCCCCGAGAGCAGCCCGTAGCGCGACGGGCTGCAGATCGTCGAGGGGCTGTGGGCGTCGGTGAAGCGCACGCCCTCGGCCGCCATGCGGTCGAGGTGCGGCGTGCGGTAGGCGGCCTCGGGGTTGTAGCAGGACAGGTCGCCGTAGCCGAGATCGTCGGCGTAGACGATCACGATGTTCGGCAGCGCCGCGGGCGCGGCCGCGCCTTGCGCCGGCGCAGCGCTGACGATCAGCGCAGCCGACAGCAGCGCGAGCGGCACGGCGGACGACATCGTCCTACGGGAGGGTCTTCCAGTCCTTCGCGACGAACTTGCCGTCCTTGATCTCGCCGTTCGCCTTGATCCTGGCGCCCGCGTCCTTGTTGCGGCACCACTCCATCTTGCCGAGCCGCGGGTGGAGGATCGGGATGTACTGACCCTCGATCATGACGAAGTTGCCGCAGTGGCCGACGCCGTCGATCGAGCAGCCGCACTTGACGTCGTAGTTGGCGATCTGGTCCAGGACGCGGTCGGCAGGCGCCGCGGCGGCGGCCTTCTGCGGCGCGCCGGACGGCGCCGGCTCGGCGGGCTTCTCCGCCGTGCAGGCGAGCAGCGCGAGCGGCGCGAAGAGGAACAACGAACGCAGCGAGTGTCGGCGCATCGCAGCACTCTACGCCGAGGCCGCCTCATCGGGAAGCCGCTCCCGCGCGCAGGCGTCGCGGCGCGCTCAGGCCGACGCGCGCCGCGGGCGGTCGGTCTCCAGCAGCAGGCTGCCGGTCTGCAGCAGCCGCAGCGCGATCCGGTGCTCTTCCTGCGTGCGACATGAGATCGAGACCAGGACCTGACCGTTCTCCAGGGCCCGCACGGTGCTCGCGAGGCGCGGGTTGACCAGCCCCGCGCCGACGATGCCCGACATGACGGCGCCGATCAGCGTGCCCATGAAGGCGCCGCAGATCAGGCCGCTCAGCGGCGACATGTCGAGCAGGCTCCAGACCACGCCGCCGCACACGAGCCCCAGGCTGGCCCCGAGCCCCAAGCCGATCTGCAGGCCGCGCCGCCCGTCGGACTCGGCCCAGGTGCAGTTGCTCATCAAGCCGTCGAGGATCCGCGCCTGCGAGGCGCTCGACTGGCACTCGAACAGCTTGACCTTGACGGCGCCGAGCCCGAACTCCGGCAGCTCGACCAGCGCGCTCTGCGCGGTGTCGCGGTCGGGGTAGGTCGCGAAGGCTGCGTAGCTGTAACCCATGGGAGCGCGGAGAGCGGCGTGTGCATGCTAGCACGCGCCGCGGAGCGTTCGCCCGCAGGCAGCGGGCGGATGCCGCGGACAACATGGCCACGAGAGCGCATCTGGACCGACGTCTCTGCGATACCCTGAGCACCATGGTGCTCCTCTCAGCGTGCCTCGCGCTGGCGCTCTGCGCGACGACGCAGCAGCCCCAGCTCCCCCCGGACCCCGAAGCCACGCCCGCCGGACGGGAGACCTTCCTGGGCCGCGAGGTCGCCCACACGATGCACTGGGCGGGCGCGGGCTGGCTGATGCGCGCGACCCGCGAGGACGAGGAGAACGGCGTCGCGCTGCGCGAGTGGCTGGCGGTGGAGCGGGGGCAGTCGCTCTGCGACCTCGGCTGCGGCAACGGCTACCACACGGTCCCGCTCGCCGAGGCGATCGGCCCCGACGGCGTGATGTTCGCCGTCGACCTGCAGCCGCAGATGCTGGTGATGCTCGAGCAGCGCACCGACGACGCCGGCCTCGACAACGTCGAGTTCGTCGAAGCGACCGTCGACGACCCCAAGCTGCCCGCCGGCTCCTGCGACCTCGTCTTGATGGTCGACGTCTACCACGAACTGTCCCACCCGGTGCGCGTCATGGAGCGCGTGCGCCGCGCGCTCAAGCCCGGCGGCGAGGTCGTGCTGGTCGAGTTCCGCGCGGAGGACCCCGCCGTGCCGATCAAGCCCGAGCACATGATGAGCAAGGCGCAGGTGATCCGCGAGATGGCGCGGCACGGCTTCGCGCTGTCGCGCGAGACCGACGCGCTCCCGTGGCAGCACGCGATGGCCTTCGCGCCCGTCGAAGAACCGCCGCCCCAGTTCGAGCCGCGGCAGCTCCTGCGCGGGTTCGGCGCCGCGCTGCGCGGCGTCGACGCCCGCGTCGTGCGCGCGTTCGTCAGCCCGGGGGTGATGCTGCCGCCGCGGCTGACGCCGCCCGCAGACGGCGAGCCCTTCGCCCTGGTCTCGACAGGGTCGAACACCGCGCTCGCGACCTGGCCCGACAGCGAGGTGACCCTCGGGCTCGACCGGCGCGGCCGCTGGCAGGTGGACGCCGTCGAGGCGACGCCGCGGCGGCTCGACCCGGTGATCCGGGACCTGCACGGCTTCCAGGTGCACGTCGACCCGGCGCTGCTGGAAGGCCCCCACGCTGAGCAGGGCGCGCGCGCGCTCTCGATGTTGTCCAACCACCTCGAGCGCATCTCGATCCTGGTCCCGGCAGCGCCGCTCGCGGCGCTGCGCGGGCTCGGCATCTGGATCGAGCGCGAGCACCCTGAGCTCGCCAACATGCAGTACCACCCCAGCGTCGGATGGCTGGAGCACCACGGCTACGACACTCGCCTCGCCAAGAAGGTGCACATCCCGCGCGCGCGCGCGCTGCTGTCGCGCGAGCAGCTGCTCAAGCACCCGGCCGTGGTGCTGCACGAGCTGGCCCACGCCTACCACGACCAGGTGCTGGGGTTCGGCGACGAGCGCGTCGTCCAGGCGTTCCGCGCGGCCCGCGCGGCGAAGATCTACGAGGACGTGCTCTCGCACACGGGCCGCCGCGTCCGGCACTACGCGCTGACCAACCACAAGGAGTACTTCGCCGAAGCGACCGAGTCGTACTTCTACCGGAACGACTTCTTCCCGTTCGTGCGCGCCGAGCTGGCCGAGGTCGACCCGAAGGGCCACGCGCTGATGGAGCGCATCTGGGGGGCGGCGCGCTAGGATCGCGCCATGACCCCGAGCGCCCCGCGCCCCCGTCTCCCGCGCCTGCTCGCAGCAGGCCTGCTCGTCGGCAGCCTCCTCGCCCGCGGGCTGACCGCGCAGGTCGCGCCCGCCCCACAAGAGCGCCTGCCCCTCCCGGGCGAGGTCTTCGAGGTCGGGGGGCGCGCCGCGTTCGTGATCCAGCCGCCGAGCGACCGCCGCCGGACGCCGCAGCCATGGGTCTGGTATGCGCCCACGCTGCCCGGGCTGCCGTCGAACGCCGAGGTCTGGATGTTCGAGCGGTTCCTCGCGGCGGGCGTCGCGATCGCCGGCGTCGACGTGGGCGAGTCGTACGGCAGCCCCGCGGGGGTCGAGCTCTACGACCAGCTCTACGACGAGCTGGTCCACGGCCGCAGCTTCGCGCCGCAGCCGGTCCTGCTCGCGCGCAGCCGCGGAGGCCTGATGCTCTACGCCTGGGCCGCGACGCACCCGCGGCAGGTCGCCGGCGCCGCGGGCATCTATCCGGTCTGCGACGTGCGCAGCTACCCCGGGCTCGGGCGCGCCGCGAAGGCCTTCGGGATGACCCCCGCGCAGCTGGAGGACGCGCTCGGACAGCACAACCCGGTCGACCACCGCGGCCTCGCAGCGCTCGCCGCCGCCGGCGTCGCGATCCACCACATCCACGGCGACGCCGACGCCGTCGTGCCGCTGGACGCCAACTCCGCGGCGCTGCAGCGCCGCTACCGCGCGCTGGGCGGCGACATGACGGTCGAGGTGGTGCCAGGTCGCGGACACGACATGTGGCGGGGCTGGTTCGAGAGCCGCCGCCTCGTCGACTTCGTGCTCGACCGCGCGCCGGCGCGCTCGACGAGCGGGTTCTCCGCCCCCGGCCGCCTCGCGGCCCCTGCCGGCGCCGAGCAGCTGGTCGGGCCAGCAGGCTCCGTGCTCGTGCCGGAGGACGACGACGGGCCGCACCTCTGGACCTTCCGCGAGGGCGTGCTGACGGCCTCGCCCCAGTGGGACAGCGTCGTCACCCCAGGCACCTACCAGGACTTCCGCATGCACCTCGAGTTCGCCACCAACGCGGTGGACGGCGGCGACCCGGAGACGCGCGGCAACTCCGGCGTCTACATCCAGAAGCGCTACGAGGTGCAGATCAGCGACGCCTACGGGGTCGACGCCGAGGACTACAAGGCCAGCTACTGCGCGAGCCTCTACCGCCTGAAGAAGCCCGACGTGCTCGCCTGTCGCCCCCCCGGAGCGTGGCAGTCGTTCGACATCGTCTTCCGCGCGCCGCGCTGGGACGGCGAGGCGAAGGTCGAGGACGCGCGGATCACCCTCTGGCACAACGGACAGCTGGCTCACGACGACGTCGTGATGACCCGCAAGACGGGCGCCGGTCAGCCCGAGGGCCCCGCGCCCGGCCCCGTGAAGCTGCAGGGCCACCACAACGAGGTCCGGTTCCGCAACGTCTGGATCCAGCGGCTCGAGCTCGGCGGCCCCCGCGCGGAGAAACAGCGCTGATCGCGCCCCCGCGGGCGCGGCGCGCTACCCTCGCGGCGTGCTGACCCGCCGCCACCTCTCCGCCGCGCTCTGCGCGCTCACCCTCACGATCCACGCCGTCGCCCAGCGGCCGCGAGAGGTCCTGCTCTGGCCCGACGGCGCGCCCGGCGCGCTCGGGACCGAGGCCAAGGACCGACCGAAGCTCCGGGTCTGGCTCGCGGAGTCCGCCGACGGCGCGGCGCCCGCCGTCGTCGTGTGTCCCGGCGGCGGCTACGGCCACCTCGCCATGGGCCACGAGGGTGAGCAGATCGCCGCGTGGCTCAACTCCCTCGGCGTCACCGCGGCGGTGCTCGACTACCGCCACCGCGGCAAGGGCTACGGCCACCCTGCGCCGCTGCAGGACGCCCAGCGCGCGCTGCGGCTCGTGCGCGCCGAGGCGCGCGCGTGGCGCGTCGACCCCGCGCGCGTCGGCGTGCTGGGCTTCTCGGCAGGCGGCCACCTCGCCTCGAGCGTCAGCGTGCACCACGACGGCGGCGACCGAGAGGCCGTCGACGCCGTCGAGCGGGAGTCCTGTCGACCGGACTTCTCGGTGCTGTGCTACGCGGTGATCGCGTTCGATCAGCCGTTCACGCACCGCGGCTCGCAGCGCAACCTGCTGGGCCAGGACCCGAGCGCCGAGACGATCGCGGAGCTGTCCAGCGAACGGCACGTCGACGCACGCACGCCGCCCACGTTCCTCTGGCACACCACGGCGGACAAGGTCGTGCCCGTCGAGAACAGCCTCGCGTTCTACGCGGCGCTGCGGCGCGCCGGCGTGCCCTGCGAGCTGCACTGCTTCGAGCGGGGGCGGCACGGCGTCGGCCTGGCGGGCGGCCTCGCGGCGAGCGCCTGGCCCGAGCTGTGCGCTCGCTGGCTCGCCACGCGCGGCGTGATCCAGGACCGCGGGGCGGCGGGCAGGCGGTAGCCCCTGGGCGCGCGCCGAGGGCCGCGGAGCAACGAGCCCGCGGTCGCCGCAGACGTACGGCTCGACCGTAATCGCCCCTTCCCGTCGTCTTGAAGCTTGCTCCGGGGTAGCGGAGGGCCATCATCGAGCGATGCGCGGGCCCGCCCCTGGCAGGTCGTCGCGCGACGATTCCCCACCTCATCTCCCCCGACGACCATGACCGAAGAGCAACCCGAGAAGAAGAAGCGCAAGCCGAACCCGGCCCTGATGAAGCCCGTCCAGCCGGACGAGGTCCTCGCGGTCGTCGTCGGCTCCGAGCCGATCCCGCGCAGCGAGATCACCAAGAAGCTCTGGGACTACATCAAGGCCAAGGGGCTGCAGAACCCCGAGAAGAAGACCGAGATCATCGCGGACGACGCGCTCCGCGCGGTGTTCGGCGGCAAGGACAAGGTCACGATGTTCGAGATGACCAAGCTCGTCTCGCAGCACATCCAGAGCTGATCGCGCGGCGCGCCGCCGACCCGGCGTCGCGGTCCGCCCCGCTGCGCGCTCCCCGTCGGGCGCGCTCCCCGACGGGCG
>JBMHDP010000179.1:0-5437 GCA_049889335.1 Planctomycetota bacterium | reverse complement strand
GCCCGCGCCGCGGGTCCGCGCCGTCGCGCCGCCGCGTCGCGCGCCGCCGCTGCTCTGGCTCGCCGCCCCCATGCTCGTGCTCGTCGCGGGTGGGGCGGCCTCGTGCTGGCTCTGGCTGGCGGCGCACAACCCGGTCCTCGGGGGGATCGCGGCCGCTGCGAGCCTCGTCGCCTCGCTGTTCGCCGGGCTGCTTCTGCGCCGGTGACCGACTATGGTCGGCGACGTTGCCGACCTACCTGCTGACGATCGCCTACGACGGCACGCGCTTCCACGGCTGGCAGCGCCAACCGGGCGTGCGCACGGTGCAGGAGGAGCTGGAGAAGGCGTGCGCGGCGATCGACCTGCCCGGCACGCACGTCGAGGGCGCCGGTCGGACCGACGCCGGCGTGCACGCCTTCGGTCAGTGCGCCCACGTCCGCATCGACCGCGCGTTCCCGCCGCCCAAGCTACAGCTCGCGCTCAACTCCAACCTGCCCGAAGACGTCTCGGTGCGTCGGGTCGTCGAGGCGCCAGACGGCTTCCACGCGCGCTTCTTCGCGGGCGGCAAGCGCTACCTCTACCGCGTCGTCTGCAGCCCGGTGAAGCCGGCGGTCGGTCGGCCCTACTTCCACTGGAGCCGCCGCGCCGTCGACCTGGACGCCATGCGCGCGGCGACGCCGTGCCTGCGCGGCGAGCACGACTTCGCGTCGTTCGCCACCAACCCCGGCTACGCGCGCTCGCGCGGCACGGTGCGCACGCTGCACCACGTGCACCTCGTGCGCCGCCGCGACGGCTTCGACTTCGTCGTCCAGGGCTCGGGTTTTCTCTACAACATGGTCCGCAACCTCGTCGGCACGCTGCTCGAGGTCGGCTACGGCAACCGGCCAGCCGAGTGGGTCCGGGAGGTGCTCGAAGGCGCCGACCGGCGGCTCGCCGGCGCGACGGCGCCGGCGCGCGGACTCTACCTGCTGCGCGTGCTCTACGGCGACGACCTCAGCGTGCCCGCGGGCAAAGAGCCCGGCCGCGACCGAGGTGAGGGCGCGGGGCGCTGACGAACGCGCTGCGTCGGCCTTGCCTCGGCTTCTCCGGCGTGCGAGCTTGCTGGCATGAACAAGCAGGACGACGCCCGGCGCAAGCGGCTGCGAAGGTTGGTCAAGGGCGAGGACGAGGCGCTGCAGGTCGCCAGCGAGGACCTGCGGTGGCTGCTCGACGAGACCGGCCGTCTGCAGCAGGCCAACGACCGGTTGCGCAAGCAGAACAAGCGGCTGCGGCAGCGCCAGGACCGCGGCGCCGCGCCCGCGGACGGCGCGTCACGTGACGCCGCGCCTGGCGACGGCGGCGACGCCTGAGCCGTCGCCCTCGTTGCCGTCCCTTCTGTCGCGTCGTATCGTGGCCTGCCCGGTGATCCCCATGTCGACCCTCAAGACGCTGCTCGTCCTCTCTGCTCTGCTGTTCGCCGTCAGCGCGCCGATCTGCGCCCAGGGCGCGCGCTACTTGATCCCGGAGCGGATCGAGCGCGCG
The DNA here is from genome assembly GCA_049889335.1 of Planctomycetota bacterium. Lineage (GTDB taxonomy): Bacteria > Planctomycetota > UBA1135 > UBA1135 > UBA2386. The sequence continues at coordinate 3,937 of JBMHDP010000179.1, read as the reverse complement.
ACCGAGGAGGGCGAGGACGGCAAGCAGCAGTGGGCCGAGTGGCCCGCGCCGGACTGCGGCAGCTGCAAGGGGACCGGCAAGAGCGTCTGCGCGACCTGTGCGCGCTTCCCCAAGGACAAGAAGACCTGCCCCGAGTGCGACCGTAAGGACCCCAAGTTCCTGACGGCGTGCCGCGCCTGCGCGGGCAAGGGCAAGATCGCAGACCCCCTCGACGAGGTGCCGTGCGCCGGCTGCATGGGCTCGGGGTTGTTCCTGTGCACGGTGTGCGGCGGAGGCGGGCAGCTGAAGGTGGGCGCGGCCAAGCGGTGGAGCAAGTGCCCCGCGTGCCGCGGCGCCGGCAAGTTCGACTGCGGCGGCTGCAAGGGCGCGCGCGTGATGACGTCGCTGGCGCTGAAGCCGTCGCTGCGCGACGCCGAGCTGGACAAGCTGCAGAAGGCGATGAAGGCCGTCGACAAGTCGATGGAGCTGTTCGGCAAGTTCAACCCGTCGGGCGGCACCAAGGCGCGCAAGGCCATCAAGGAGCTGGGCAAGGCCTACGACGCCATGAAGAAGGTGCACCCCGCGTGGAAGGGCATGGCCAAGGCCACCAAGGCCTACATGAGCAAGATCTTCGCGGGCGCCCAGTTCCAGGGGCACGAGGAGAACGAGGCGAACACGATGAACCTGCTGAAGTCGAACGCCGAGTACTACCTCAAGCACCAGAAGCGCATGCTGGAGCTCGCGGTCAAGCGCGCCGAGGCCAACGCCGGTAAGTGACCCTGCCCGCGGGCGGCGCGGGGCGGTAGGCTGCCCGGCCCCATGCGCGCGCGCCTGCTGCTCTCGTCTGCCCTGCTCGTCGCGGCTCCGGCCGCCGCTCAGGGCGTCGTCAACCCTTCGCTGCTGCGCGCCCCCGAAGGGCCGGCGGCGACGACCTGGTCCACGGCGGCGTTCGAGCGGGTCCAGGCCTCGACCGTCTACGTCGCGGTGCAGGTCGACGGTCCGCGCGGCGCGTTCGTGATCGAGCGCGCCAGCTCGGGCGTGGTGGTCTCGGCTGCCGGTCACGTGGTGACGTTCGACCGGCTGATCGCCGAGGCGGTGGGTGCACCCGACAAGCAGGTCGTCGTGCGCCTCAACGACGCCGCGAACACCGAGCTGGAAGCCGAGGTGCTGCGGCGGGACGACGCCTCGGGGCTGGCGCTGCTGCAGGTGGCGCCCCCGGCGGACGGCCTGCAGCCCGCGCGGCTGGCCGCGGTGATGCCGCGGCTCGGCGAGCCTTCGCTGGTGGTCGCGCGGCCGCAGGGCGAGGAGATGCTGGCGTTCTGCGGGGTCGCGAGCCGAGCGCTCGCAGCGGTCACCTTGGGCGGGCGTCGGTTCGCGCGCGACGAGGTGTTCCTGACGGACTCGCGCAACGACCTGCGCTGTGACGGCGCCGGCGTGTTTGGCGCCGACGGCGTGCTGCTCGGGCTCTACTCGGCCGAGCGCGTGCTGCGCGACGTGCGCGAGCCGAAGCTCGAGGACTTGAAGCGGCCGAGCTTCGGCGTCGTGGTGCCGGCGTCGCGGGCGCTGCGGGCCTTCGCGGCGGAGCTCGGCGCGTCGAAGGTCCCGGGCCCGCGCCCGGACCACGCGTGGGCGCGCGCGGTGGCCAAGGTCGCGCCGTCTGTCGTCGGCGTCTACTCGGGCGACGGCGAGTGGCCGACTCCGGGCAGCGACGACCCAGGCTGCGTGCAGCGACGGAGCGGCCTCGGCTCCGGCGTCGTCGCGTCCGCGGACGGCCTCGTGCTGACCGACGCTCACCTGTGCCGCGGCGACGACGCGCGGGTCAAGGTCGGAGCGGCGGTCTACGACGCCGAGGTCGTGGAGCGCGACCGCGGCGCCAACCTCGCGCTGCTGCGCGCCGCGCTGCCTGCGGGCGTCCGGCTGCAGCCGGCCGAGTTCGGCGCCGACGACGACGTCCGGCTCGGCGAGGCCGCGCTGGCGGTCGGCAACCCGACCGGTGACGGCGTGGTCGTGACCGGCGGCGTGATCTCGGCGATGCGCGGCCGTCAGGGCGGCCGGATCCAGGCCGACGCCAACCTCGGCAACCAGAACGGCGGCGGCGCGGTCGTCGACGCGTCGGGCCGGGTCGTCGGCATCGGCGACGCCGGCCGCGTCGACCCGATCGAGGTGGCCTTCATGACGCGCGGCGACGGCGCGACCCAGGAGACCAACCTGTCGACCTTCGTCGGCGTGCGCCAGGTCCGCAGGCTGTTCGGGGCCGCGCTGGGCGCGGCCGCCGCGTCGACGCCGGCGACCGCGCAGGAGCAGGACCTGCGGCGCGCGGCGCTGGTCGACATGGTCGAGGCCGCGAGCGGCGCGATGCTCAACATCTACGTCGCCAAGAACGTCGCGGACATCGACCCGGAGGACCCGTTCCCGCCGGACCCGGTCTGGCGCACGGTGAGCCTCGGCTCCGGCGTGATCATCGACCGCTCCGGTCTGGCGGTGAGCAACTGGCACGTCGTCGACGCGGGCACGTTCCCCGACGGCGCGGCCAACGACGAGTTCCGGATCACCGCCCGGGTCTTCGGCGGCAGGGAATACGACGTGCAGGTGCTCAGCATCTCGCGCGAGGACGACCTGTCGCTGCTGCAGCTGACGCTCGCGGACGGCGAGCAGGTCGAGGCGGTCGAGCTCGGGAATTCCGAGCAGCTCGCCGTCGGCGAGGCCGTCGCCGCGATCGGCAACCCGCACGGCCGCTCCAACACGATCACCTACGGGGTCGTCTCCGCGAAGGGGCAGGGCATCCGGGTCAAGGGGCGCTGGGCGAAGCTGCGGCACCTGATCGAGACCGACGCCGCGATCAACGGCGGCAACAGCGGGGGCGCGCTGCTCGACATGAGCGGCCGGCTGGTCGGCATCAACAGCGCCGGCGGCGGCACGTTCAACAACGTCGGCTACGCGATCGCGGTCGACCACGTGCGCCGTCAGCTCACCGGCCTCTTGATGCAGCCCTACAAGCTGCGCAGCCCGGACCTGGGCATGCGCGTGCTCGACGACGACGGCGCGGTGGTGGTCATGGACGTCGACGAGCGCGGCCCGGCCGCGCGCGCGGGCGTGCGCTCGGGCGACCGGATCCGGGCGCTCGGCGGCGAGCAGGTCACCTGGAGCCCCGGCTTCGCGCGGCTGCTGCTCGCTCAGCAGCCCGGCGAAGCGCTGACCTTGGACGTGACGCGCGCGGGCGCGCCGACGTCCCTGCAGGTGGCGCCGGTGCGCCCAGAGGTGTGGTCGGTCGTCCGTCAAGCGGACCTGCAGGTGCGCGACTTCGGCTTCGGCGAGGCGCCCGAGCGGGTCCAGCAGGCCGTCGTCGCGATGCACCGCGCGTTCAGCGGCGACGCGACCGCCGTGCCTCAGGTCATCCCGGAGCAGGTCGTCTTGGTCGAGCGCGTATTCGGCAGCCAGCGAGAGAGCGGCGTGGAGCCCGGCGACCTCCTCCTCGGGATCGAGCTGAAGGCGCGCGCCGACGGACGCCCGCTGCTGCAGCCGGTCGCCTCGGTGAAGGAGCTGCGCGACTGGTTCAACGACCGGCAGCTCGGCAGCTACGAGGGCACGCCCTGGCGCTGCTGGATCGCGCGCGGCGGCGACGTGCGCGCGGTCGACGTCACCGCCAAGCGGCTGCTCTGGTAGGGGCCTACGCCGCGGCGTCGGACGCCGCCAGGCTCACTTGACGTTGAAGCCGCCGTTGAGCTTGCCGGCCTGGCCGTTGCGCGACCAGGTCCAGACGAACGTGATCTGGCCCTTGGGCAGCGGGTCGAGCGGCCAGAAGGTTGCCATGCCGGGTGCCGTCGTGGTGCGGACCTCGCCGTCGTCGAACACCATCACGCCCTCGACCGGGGTGCCGTCCTTGCCCGCCACCTGGCACTTGAGCGTGCCGCGCAGGCCGATGCCGCCGTTGCTGCCGAAGTGCATCGTCAGCGGGAAG
>JBMHDP010000178.1:0-3739 GCA_049889335.1 Planctomycetota bacterium | reverse complement strand
TGTGTCGAGCTGCCCGCTCCCTCACGGAGCCGCCGGCAGGTCGACGTGGCGGCGGGCTACGGTTCGACCTCGATGTCCGCCGCGTTGATCAGCACGACGCCGCCGGCGTAGACGCCCGCCTGCAGGCGCAGGCCCGCCCCGACGAGCGCGGGGTTGTTCGGGATGGCCAGCTGATGCGTGAAGGCCTCGTTGACGATCGGCCCCGACGCGACCATGACAGCGGGCAGCTGCAGGAAGGAGGTGCCCGAGTACTGCGCCAACCCCAGCGGATCCAGCGGCGCGGCGTCGCCGGCCTGCCCACCTAGCAGGAAGCAGAAGGTGCCGGCGTGCGACTCCACGTTGAGGTCGAGGGTGGTGCCGATCTGCGAGGTGCCGTCGACCTCGAAGGCGTCGTCGGCGAGCGCGGCGCTCGCGAGGGTGAGCACGGGGACCGCGCCCGAGGTGTCGAGCGTGCCCGTCACCTCGACCAGCTCGTCGACGAGCAGCGTCAGGTCGATGGCGCCGGGGACGAGCTCCCACCCGGACGTCTCGAGCGAGTAGACGCCGTTTTCCACGGCGAGCTCGTCGAAGGCGCGGACCTGCTGGGCTAGCAAGCACGTCGTCGAGAGCGCGAGGGTCGTGAGAATCTTCAGCATGGTTCTTCGTGTCTTCGGAAGGAAGTGGGTCGAGCGGACAGCCCGCGCGCTCTGCACACAGAGTCGCGGCTTTCGGTGGGTCGGCGAGTTCGTGATCCACCGAGAGCCGCGGCGCAGAGCGACGTGGAGCCGCCGCTCGCCGACCTGCCTGGAGCAAGCCGCGTGCCAACGACCGAGGCCTCGAATTTGGTGCCGAAACGGCGCAGGCCGGGCCGCCCGCGCGGCTCAGGAGGCGCGGCCCGCTGTTCGATTCCGACGCAGGCGCCCCGGTTCGAGGCGCCCGCGCCGGCAGCTCACAGCTCTTCCGGACCGCCGACGTAGCCGAGGTAGGCGCTCGCGATCACGACGTAGGGGCTCGCGAGGTAGACCTGCCCCGGGCCCGATCGCCCGGGGAAGTTGCGGTTGATCGCAGAGACGGTCACCTCGTCGGGCGCGAACGACACGCCGGGCCCTGCCTTGATGCAGGCGCCGCAGCTCGGGTCGATCAGCTCGACGCCCGCGCTCTCGAACAGCTGCACGTAGCCCATCTGCTCGGCGTAGTCGCGGATCTTCTGGCTGCCGAACTGGATGTAGGTCTTGGCCTTGAGTCGCAGCCCCTTGTCCGTGGCCGCGCGCACCACCTCGGCGTACATATCCATGTCGGCCTTCTTGCCGCCGGTGCAGGATCCGCCGTACGCGATCTGACAGGCGACCTCGCCGTGCTCGGCCCGGAATACCTCGAGCGCGACGCCGTTGCGCGGGTCGCCCGGGGTCGCCACGGTCGGGGCGACCTGTCCGAGGTCGATGTCGAAGGTCTTGCCGTAGCGCGCCCCGTCGTCGGCCCGCACGATCTGCGCGCGCAGGTGGTCCTTGTCGGTCCCGCGGAGCGCGTGCAGCTGCTCCACGACGACCTCGTCGGCCTCGATGATGCCGGTGAAGCCGCCGGCCTCGACCGCCATGTTCGTGAGCGTGGCGCGCTCGTCGAGCGACAGTGCCATCGCGCCTGCGCCGGCGAACTCGAGCACCTTGCCGATGCCGTCGCCGCTCTTGAAGAACTCGTCGCTGAGCAGGTGCAGCATGACGTCCTTGGCGCAGACTCCGTCGCGAAGCTGGCCGATCAGGTTGACCCGGACGGACTCGGGCACCTTCACCCGCACGTCCTTGGTGAACCAGCTGTTGGCCATGTCGGTCGAGCCGACGCCGAACGCGAAGCAGCCGATGGCGCCCGCCATGCAGGTGTGGCTGTCGGTCCCGATGACCAGCTGGCCGGGCTCGGCGATGTCCTCGATCACGATGTTGTGGCAGATGCCCTCCGAGCCGACGGTGCGACCATCGCGCTCCACCTCGCCGTAGAGCCGCACGCCCTGCGCCTCGGTGAAGGCCTCCTGCACCGTGGCGAGCGAGGCCGCCTGGTCCTTGAGCCCCATCTCGACGTGCTTCTGCGGCATCACGCGATCGAGGAACGTCAGGTGGTCGCGGAACGCGAACACCGAGCCGGGGTCGTGGACCTCGGCGTCTTCCCCGAGCCCCATTTTGAACAGGGCTTCGGCCATCGGGGTGACATACTCGTGGCTGAAGCGCACGTCGGTGCGGACGAACAACGCGTCACCCGGCTGCACCGCCGTGATGCCCAGCTGGCCGGTCTTCGCGTCGGCGATGGCGCGGCGGCTGATGATCTTCTCACAGAGCGTCATCGGCCGCGCCGCGGTCTCGACCGGCGGCGGCGAGGTCCGTCCGGCGAGGCGCGCCTTGTTGTAGGCGAACAGCCCGCCGTGCCGCACGATCTCGGTGGCGATCGGGTCGAGGCCCTTGGTGAACTCCTCGATCGAGATCTCCTCCCCGCGCTTGATCCGGTCGATCAGCGAGAAGTCGGTCGAGGTCAACAAGCCGATGTTCTGGCAGTTCTGACCGTAGATCTTCTCGATGTTCTTCGCGATCACCAGGCGCACGCCCGCCTTGAGCTCGCTGAAGGGCGCGGTCTCGCGCGAGCTGCCGCAGCCCTTGCTGACGCCGCTGACGATCACCGAGAACTTCCCGTTCTTGATCGCGTCCTTCTCGACGTGGCCGCCGCGGAGCCCGACGAGGCAGTAGCGCGCCAAGGTCTCGTCGTAGTAGTAGCAGACCCAGCCAGGCGTCAGCTCGTCGGTGGAGATGTTGTCGATGAGCTTGTGGTCCTGGCCGTCGGGCAGGTCCACGCCGTCGTAGAGCTGCGCCTTGAGCAGCGCCTCGTCCTCGGTGAGGTAGAGGATGCGGCCGTCGAAGGTCGTCTTGGCGTCGCGCATCGACTCAGGCCCTCTCGAGGATCATCGCGATGCCCTGGCCGCCGCCGATGCACGCAGACGCGCAGCCCAGCGCCTTGCCCGACTCCTCCATCTCGCGCACCAGGGTCAGCAGCAGGCGGGTGCCGGTCGCGCCGAGCGGGTGACCGAGCGCGATCGCGCCGCCGTTCACGTTGCACTTGTCGCGGTCCAGGCCGAGCTCCTTCTCGCAGCCGAGGTACTGCGCGGAGAACGCCTCGTTGATCTCGACGAGGTCGAGGTCGGAGACCTGCAGGCCCGCCTTGTCGCACGCTTGCCGGATCGCAGGGACGGGACCGATCCCCATGATCTCGGGCTCGACGCCGGCCAGCCCCCAGGACTTGATCTTGGCCTTGACGTCCAGGCCGAGCTCCTTGGCGTGCTCGGCGGTGGTCACCACCAGCATGGCCGCGCCGTCGACGATGCCCGACGCGTTGCCGGCCGTCACCGTGCCCTCCTTGCCGAAGGCCGGCCGAAGCTTCTGCAGCGCCTCGAGCGTCGTCTCGGGCTTGATGTGGTCGTCGGTGTCGACGACGAACTCCTTGCGCCCCTTGGTCACGGTCATCGGCGCGATCTCGGCGGCGAACTTGCCGGCCTTGACGGCCGCGGCGCCGAGCTGGTGGCTGCGCAGCGCATACTCGTCCTGCTCCTCACGCGAGATGCCGACCTTCTTGGCGACGTTCTCGGCGGTCTGCGCCATGAAGAACTTGCAGAACGGGTCGTACAGCGCGGCGAACAGCAGGTCCTCGATCTTGGGCTCCATGCCGAAGCGGAAGCCCTCGCGCGCGCCGCGGATCACGTGCGGCACCTGGCTCATGTTCTCCATGC
>JBMHDP010000177.1:0-3424 GCA_049889335.1 Planctomycetota bacterium | reverse complement strand
GCTGTCGACGGCGTCGGAGACGAGGTGGCGAAGGCCGTGCTCGAGTTCTTCGCGCTCGAGAAGAACCAGCAGACGCTCGCGGCGCTGCACGCCGCCGGCGTGAAGCCGACGGACGCAGCGCGCGTCGAGGGGGGGCCGCTGGCCGGACGCGTGTTCGTGTTCACCGGTGGACTGAGCTCGATGTCGCGTGACGACGCCAAGGAGCGCGTCGAGGCGCTCGGCGCCAAGGCCACCTCGGGCGTCAGCAAGAAGGTCACCGACGTGGTGGCGGGTGAGGACGCCGGCAGCAAGCTCGTCAAGGCCGAGAAGCTCGGGCTCCGCGTCCTCACCGAAGAGGAGTTCCAGCAGCTCCTGGACTCGCTGTGAGCGCGCGCCCGCTCCGGCACGCGGCGCGGCTCACGCTGCTCGGCTTGGCCCTCGGCGTCCTGCTCTACGCCTGCTACCTCGTCGTCGGGGCGCTGTAGGCTCGCCGGGGCGCTGGCAGCGTCGCCGCGACCTCCCGCAGCCAGGGGGGACCGCGAGGCGCCGCGGCCTCGCCCCGATCACCGGTCCCCGGTCGTCGCCGCGGCTGCGCCGACGGAGTCCGTCCCCGCGCCGCCCGCCACATACAGCCGCGTCAGGTCGACGCAGGCCATGCGATCGCGCAGCTCCCGGCCACGGGAGGCCATCCGGAGCCCCTCGACGTCGGCGGGGAGCGCCCGGAACGCGTGCCCGCTGCCGACCAGCACCGCCTTCGTCCGCGCGCGGGAGAGCGCGACGTTGAGGCGATGGAGCGCGAGGTGGAACGCGCCGCGCTGCTTGGACTCCGCGGGATCGCCCGCCGCCAGGGAGACGATGACGACCTCGCGCTCCTGGCCCTGGATCCGCTCGACGGTCTCGACCGTGACGCCGTCCGCGCCCGGGAGGCGTCGCTTGTCGATGGCGGACTGCATCAAGCGGACCTGCGCGCGGAACGGGGAGATGACGGCGACTTCCTGCGCCCGCACGCCGTGACGCCGCAGCAGGTCCTCGACGAGGTCCGCGACGGCGTTGGCCTCCTCGGTCGACCGCTGACCCGGCTGCCGGTGATCGAGCCGGAGCCAGACGACGGCCTCGCGCGGGTCCAGCACGTCGTCGAGCCTCCCGCCGGCCGTGAACGGCAGCGCGCGGCCCGCGGCGACGTCGGCGGACCGCAGCCGCCCGTCGTAGAAGGTCTCGCTGACGACGCGGCAGACGCCCTCGTTCATCCGATACGTCGTGTCGAGCAGCGACGAGCCGTAGCGGTCGTGCAGGTGCTCGAAGATCGACGCCGCGGCCTCGCGGTCCGCCTGCGCCGTGGTCACCACGGGCGGCAGCTGACGGTGGTCGCCGAAGAACAGCCACCGGTCGGCGCGCAGCATGCCCGGCAACGCGTGCGGGATCGGCAGCTGCCCGGACTCGTCGAACACCGTGTAGTGGAACCGCTCGCGCTCGTGCAGCTTGGCCAGCTGGTAGCACGTACCGGCGACGACGCAGCCCCGCTCCGGGAACCGCGCGCGGCGCGCGTCGGCGAGCTGCACGCCGGCCGCCTGCAGCTGCTGGCGGCCGTCCGACGAGGAGCTCTTGAGCTTGTAGACCGGCAGGTCGGGCGCCAGCCGCCGGATCGCGAGCAGCGCGTTGTCGACCGCGCGGTTGGTGAAGGCGCACAGCGCGATCCGGCAGGTCTTGGCGCAGAGCGCGGTGGTCACGGCCGCCAGCAGCCGCGTCTTGCCGGTGCCCGGCGGCCCCTGCACCAGCGCGAGGCTCTCGGTCCCGATCGCGAGCGCGCCCGCCTCGACCTGGCCTTCGTTGAGCTCGGACGCCGCCAGCAGGTCCCGCGCGCGCTGGCGGCGGGCCTCGTCGACCTGGACCTTGTGCTCGCCCGAGAGCACGCCGGCGAGGCGCCGGTTGGCGAAGCTCGCGCGCACCGCGTCACGGAGCCGCCCGCGGATCCCCAGCGCGCGCCGGTCGAGCACGTACTCCGCGCCCGGCTCGAACTCCGGCTGCACCTCACGCCGGAACGGATCGCGCTCGCACGAGAGCTCCTTGGCCTGCGCGTCGTAGCTGCCGTAGGAGAGCGGCAGCGCGCCTTCGAGATCCAGGCCGTCGCCGACGAGCAGCGGGTCTCCGGCCCGGAACTTGGACGCGTTCTCCTCGACGGCGAAGACCCAGCTGCTCCCCTGCTCACGCAGGAAGCGCGCGCCCTCGATGCACTCTCCCTCCAGCACGCGGTGCTCGGTCGGGCGCGCGCGCAGCTCGCGGCTGGCGCGCTGCTCGCCGCGCTCCTCACGGGCGAGGAAGCGCAGCAGGCGTTGTTCGAGGGACAGCTGCAAGGTTGCGGAGCAGGGTGGCGCCGCGATCATCGCGCGACCCGGACGCAGATCCAACCCGCCGCGTCCGCCCTCAGCGCTTCGCGCGCAGCGACAATCGCTGCCGCTGCGGCAGCGTCACGACCTCGCCCGTGGCCGGGACGCGCAGGGCGACGCGCACGCCCTCGGCGTCCGGGCCGCGCAGCTCGAACGCGCCCTCGCGATCCGTTCGGATCGTCCGGAGCACGCGCGGCTCCGGGCTCCGGAGCTCGACCAGCTCGATCGGAGCGCCCGCGAGACCGCGGCCGTCGGCGCCGACCAGCGCTCCGCGCGCGAGCAGGGCGCACTCCTGCATGACCGCCGACCGTGAGGCCATCACGCCCCACCAGAGCTCTTCCCCGGAGCGCGCGAGCACCAGCGCGCCGTCGTCGATCGGCTGCGCCCCGGTCGCGTCCGCGACCCCGAACACCAGGAACGACGCGCCGGCGCGCGGCGCCCGCGCCGGCGCCCCGCCGCCCACGCCGAACACCTCGACCCACCACCCGCCGGCCCTCGTCGGCAGCCCCGGACAGCGGAACCGCGCGCCGTCCGCGCCGCTCAGCGACACCACGCACCGGGCGCGCTCGCCGCCGCGCTCCGGCGCGCGGAACACGCCCCGGGCCTCGCGTCCCGAGCGCGTCGTGACGCGGACCTCGACCCGCTGCCCGCCGGCTTCGACCGTCGCCGAGAGCGCGCCGGAGGGCGCGCGGAGCGCGTGCCATCGATCGGCTGGAGCGGCCGCGGCGGGGACGCGGAGCGACGCCGTGGCCACCTCGGTGCAGAGCTCACCGTCGAGCTCTTCGACCCGGAGGTCGAACACCGCCGTCGGCGGCAGCCGGAGCGACGCCGTCGTCGACTCCCCGAGCTCGATGACAGCGTCCCCGATCGTCGGGAACCCGAGGTCGACGGCGACCGGCCACGTCGCCGCGTCGCCCGGCGTCCACGACGCCGCGCCGCTGCGGCCGACGATCAGCCGCTGGCGGCGCGCGCGCGGCCCCCGTCCGAACAGCAGGTCGACCGGGACCGGCGCGCCGCGGGCGCCTTCGACGGCGGACACGCGCACCGCGAGGGAGCGGGCG
>JBMHDP010000176.1:0-14680 GCA_049889335.1 Planctomycetota bacterium | reverse complement strand
GTGGTAGCCGCTGATCGACACCGAGTAGAAGTTGCGCACGCCGTTCTCGGTGAAGAACTGCTGCACGTCGCCCATCATCCGCAGGGCGAACTCGGTCGAGAAGATGCAGGTGTTCTGCGCCTGGTCCTCCTTGAGGATGTCGGCCTGCACGGTGCCGCGCACCGTCTGCAGCGCGCGCTCGCGCAGCTCCCGGTAGACGTCGGTCGGCACGACCTGGTCGCCGGTCACGCCGAGCAGCAGCGTGCCGAGGCCGTCGTGACCCTGCGGCAGCTCGCCGCGGTAGCGCGGCCGGGGCAGCCCCTTGGCGGCGTACAGCTCGTCGATCTTGCGGTTGGCCTCGTCGACCTTGCCGTGTTCGTGAAGCCAGCGCTCGCACTGCTGGTCGACCGCGGCGTTCAAGAAGAACGCCAGCAGCATCGGCGCCGGTCCGTTGATGGTCATCGAGACCGACGTCGACGGCGCGCACAGATCGAAGCCCGAGTAGAGCCGCTTGGCGTCGTCGAGCGTGCAGATCGACACGCCGGCGTTGCCGACCTTGCCGAGGATGTCGGGCCGCTCGTCCGGGTCCTCGCCGTAGAGCGTGACGCTGTCGAACGCGGTCGACAGGCGCTTGTAGGGCTGACCGTAGGACAGGTAGTGGAACCGCTTGTTGGTGCGCTCGGGGCCGCCCTCGCCCGCGAACATGCGGGTGGGGTCCTCGCGGGTGCGCTTGAGCGGGTAGACGCCCGCGGCGAACGGGAAGCGCCCCGGCGTGTTCTCGGTGAGCAGCCACCGCAGGCGGTCGCCGTGGCTGCGGTAGCGAGGCATCGCCACCTTGGGGATACGCAGGCCGGACAGTGAGGTCGTGTGGTTCTCGACCTGGATCTCGCGCGCGCGCACCCGGAAGACCGAGTGCTCGGCCTCGAGGCGGGCGCAGTCGTCGTCCCAGGCCTGCAGCAGCTCGCGGCACTCGGGCGCGAGGTCGCGCTGGACCTCGTCCAGCTGGGCGAGCAGCGCCGCGCGCGCGGCCTCCTGCTCGGCCGGCAGCGCCGCCGCGGCCTGCTCGAGCACGTAGCAACGCTCGGCGACCGCGGCCTGCTCGAGCGCCCAGCGGTTGTAGCGGCGGTTCGACTCCACGATCTCGGCGAGGTAGCGGGTGCGCTCGCCGGGGATGACGTGCGCCCCGTCGGGTTCGCCCTCGCGCAGCTCGGCGGAGCTGACGAACGACCCGGGCCGCAGCTCGTCGAGCCGGCGCGCCACGGCGCGGTAGAGCGTGTTGGTGCCGGCGTCCGCGAACGTCGCGGCCATCGTGCCGAACACCGGCATGGTCTCGGCGTCGACGTCGAACGCCTGGCGGTTGCGCTGGACCTGCTTCTTGACGTCGCGGAGCGCGTCGCGCGCCCCGCGGCGATCGAACTTGTTGATCGCGACGAGGTCGGCGTAGTCCAGCATGTCGATCTTCTCGAGCTGGCTCTGCGCGCCGAACTCCGGCGTCATCACGTAGAGCGACGTGTCGGCGTGCTCGACGATCTCGGTGTCCGACTGGCCGATGCCGCTGGACTCGAGCAGGATCAGGTCGAAGCCCGCGATCCGCAGTGCGTCGAGGGCGTCGTGCACCGAGTCGGAGAGCGCCATGTTGGCGCGTCGCGTGGCCATCGAGCGCACGAACACGCGCTCGTCCGAGGCGGCGTTCATCCGGATGCGGTCCCCGAGCAGGGCGCCGCCGGTCTTGCGCCGGGTGGGGTCGACGCACAGCACCGCGATCCGCAGGTCGGCGAAGTCCAGCAGGAACCGCCGGAGCAGCTCGTCGATCAAAGAGCTCTTGCCCGCGCCGCCAGTGCCGGTGATCCCGAGCACGGGCGCGGTCTGCTGCAGCGCGGCGGCGCCGCTGCGGAGCGCTGCGCGGTGGGCTTCGGGGAACGACTCGATCAGCGAGATCGCGCGCGCGACGCTGCCGAAGTCGCCGGCGTCGAGCTCGGGGAGCGGGTCCTCCGACGCGCTGGTGGCGAAGTCGCAGCGATCGAGCATGTCGTCGATCATCCCCTGCAGGCCGAGGTCGCGGCCGTCGTCCGGCGAGTAGATGCGCTCGATGCCGTGCGCCTGCAGCGCCTCGATCTCTTCCGGGAGGATGACGCCGCCGCCGCCGCCGAACAGGCGCACGTGGGGCGCGCCGCGCTCCGCCAGCATGTCGTGCATGTAGCGGAAGAACTCGTTGTGGCCGCCCTGATACGACGTGACGGCGATGCCCTGCGCGTCCTCTTGGATCGCCGCGTCGACGATCTCGCGCACCGAGCGGTTGTGGCCGAGGTGGATGACCTCGGCGCCCGAAGCCTGCGCGATCCGACGGAAGATGTGGATCGAGGCGTCGTGGCCGTCGAACAGGCTCGTCGCCGTGACCAGCCGGATCTTGTGGGTGCGCGGGCCGCGTGCAGCCGGCGCGGGATCGTCGTCTCCGCTGGGGGAGGAGGGGCGCTCGGGAGCGGTGGAGGTCAAGGGTCGCGGGGGCGGTAGGGCCGGTGCGTTCAGGATATCACCCGAGGCCTGCGGCGGAGGGGCCGACAGCGCGTCGGCCGCAAATCACTCGGCCGCCGCTTCTTCGGCGGAGAGCGGCGAGAAGTGCTGGGCGACGATCTTCCAGTCGCTGCCCATCCGGCACAGCGAGAAGGTGCAGCGCCCGTTTTGCTCGTGGCCGCGCCCTTCCGGGTCGACCTGCGTCAGCTTCCAGGTGGCTACGGCCGTGCCGAACTGATCTTCGAAGACCTGGCAGTCCAGGTCCTTGAGCTCCATCCGGACCGAGTCGAGGTAGCGGAACTCCTGGTCGAGGACCTCCTCGAAGGCGCCCCAGCCGCGGTCGCGACGCCCCGACGGGTCGAGGTTGTGGAACCGCTTGTCGGTCCAGAAGTGCGATCGGAAGGTCTTGAGGTCCCGGCTGTTGAACGCCTGCCGCATGCTGCGGAAGAAGTCGTCCATTTCCTTCAGGCTTTCTACGCTCATGTTCCGTCTGCAGATAGGTGGCCTCGAGGCAGCTCCGCGCTCGCGGAGCCCGGACGCGAACCGTCCGGATGTTCCTCCTCCAAGCGCCGCAGCGACCGCCTCGGCCGCTCACGCGGCGGCCCGAGGGGTCCGGGGCTACCGCGAGATGTGTCCAAACAGGGCTTCTTTGCCCTTCTCGTAAACGACCTTGCCGTTGACGACGGCGGTGGTCACGAAGGTCGCATAGTGCAGCGGATCGCCGTCGAGAATCAAGATATCGGCGTCCTTGCCGGGCTCCAGCGAGCCCACCCGATCGCTGACGCCGATTGCTTCCGCTGCGTCCAAGGTGAGTGTCCGAAGGGCCTTACGATTGTCGAGGCCGCCGCGGACGGCGTAGGCCGCGTCGACGTGCGGGGTGTTGAGGTCTTGGCCGAGGATGCCGTTCGTGCCGACTCCGCTGCCACCGAATCGGCCGCTGGGGCACGTCACGGCGACGGGCACGCCGGCTTCGGCGAGGATCCGGGCCTGCGCGAGGTTGCTGCCGGTCCGCTCGGGGTCCTTCGGGTCGGCCGGGACGCGCGTCCGGGGGCTCCAGATCACGCTCGAGCCCGTGTTCGCGATCTCGTCCGGGATGAGCCACGCGCTCGTCGGCTTCTGGATCACGACGCCGGTGTCGAACATGCGCGCGATCTCGAGCGCCTCCCGGATCGAGTCGACGTCCGAGGCGCTGCTGCTGCCGCCGCCCATCATCCGGGCGAACATGCTCATGCCGCCGCCGCCCAGCGAGACCCACAGCTTGGCCTTGCCCTGGAGCACCTTGAGGACCTGCTCGGCGCCCTTGGGCGCCGCGGGCTCCTTGGCCTTCGGGTCCTTGGCCTTCTTCGCCGGGAACTCCTCGACCGCCTTCAGGTAGTCGCGGCACTTCTGGATCTGGTCCTGCAGCTGCTGCTTCTGGCTGCGCTGCAGCGGCACCGAGAGGCCGCAGACGCTGTTCTCGGTCAGCACCATGCCCTCGACGTCGCCGTAGTGGGTCTTGATGACCGCGTTGCTGCCGCCGACGCGGCCCCGAGACGAGGTCGAGCCGGCGAGGAACGACGTGATGCCGGCGGCCAGGCCCTGCTTGATGGTGGGGTCGAACGGGTTCACCGAGTCCTTGAACGGCCCGCTGAAGCCCGCGCCCATGCCCGAGCCCTGCACGATCACGAAGCCCGGGCTGACGCACTTGCCCTTGGCGTCGATCACCTTGGTGCCCTCGGGCAGGTCCAGGTTGTGGCCGACCTTCTCGATCTTGTCGTCGGCGACCAGGACCGTCGCGCCCGTCAGGCGCTGGCCGGTGCCGATGTAGACGTCGCCGCCGACGATGGCGAGGTGCTCCTTGGGCTCCTTCTTCGCCTTCTTCTCCTCGGCTGGCTCAGGCGCCGGGGCCTGCTGCGGAGGCGGGCCGAACCGGCGCCCGCGGCGGCCGCGGCCCTGGGCCGGGAGATCGAGCGCGCTCAGCAAGGCGAGCGACAGGACGAACAGGGTGGGAGTGCGCATGGGGATGGAGGTGGGTGCGGGGTTGTCGGTGGCGCGGCTCAGTTCTTCTCGACGCGCTGGCCGCGGAGCCAGACCTGCTCGAGCTTGCCGGTCGGCGACAGCGGGTCCCCGTCGAAGACCAGCATGTCGGCGTCCTTGCCCTCTTCGAGGGTGCCGACCCGCTTGTCGATGCCGAGCGCCTTGGCCGGCACGTGCGTGACGGCCTTGATGGCGACGTCGGCGGGGAGCCCCGCGCGGACCAGCTCCATCAGGTTGTAGAACAGGGCGCGCACGCTGCCGGTCGAGTCACCGATCGCGAAGCCGACCTCGACGCCCGCGTCGTGCAGGGTCCTGGCCGGGTGGGTGAGGTAGCTGGAGCTCGGCTTGGTCGAGAGCGACGGCGGCAGGAGCACGGCGCACTCCCACTTCTTCAAGTGGTCGACGACCATGTCGATCGTGCCCGAGCGGGTGTCGTGCCTCGGCACGGCGACCATCCGCGGGAACTTCACGTCGTCGCCGACCGCCTGCTGCCAGTGCAGCATGTCGGCGGCCGAGTCGATCTGCACGATCGCGCGACGCTTGCCCTGGAGGAGGTCGGCGAGCACCTCGAGGTTGGGGTCCTTCGGCTTGGGCTTCGGCTTGGCGGCCGGCTTCGGCGCCGGCTTGGCCGCGGGCTTCGCGGGGGTTGGCTTGGGGTCCTGCTTGGGCGGCTCCTTGCCTTCGACCTTCTTCTCGGGGGCCTTCTTCTCGGCGGCCTTGTCGTCGGGCTTCTTCGCGCCCTGGTCCGGCTTGGCCTCGGCCTTCTTCGGCTCTTCCTTCTTCGGCGGCGCCGGCGGCTTCTCACGTTCCTCGACGACCTTCTTGGCCTTGGCGAAGGTGTCCTTCAGCAGCTTCTTGGCCGCTGCGTTGCGCTGCATGCCGATCTGCACGAACGCCTCGTCGTCCTGCGTCAGGTCGCCGCGGGTCCGGCCCGCGGGGTTCAGGACCGCGCCGAGGCCGGGGAACCCGCCGCCGCTCGGGTTGAGCGCGAGCGACGTGACGCCGACCTCCAGCAGGTCGCGGAAGACCGGCTGGCGCACGTAGAGCCCGTCGACGACCTTGGTCGCGGCCGCGTTGCTCGCGCGTCCGCCGCTCGACGACTGCCGGGACCGGCCGCCGAACCGTCGCCCGCCGCGGGTGGGGGTGTTGCCGCGCGGCGTGGGCGCGCGCATCCCGGCGCGCGACCACGCGCTGACCAGGCCGGGCATCACGGTCTTGCCGCTGAGGTCGATCACCTTGGCGCCCGCCGGGATTGTGACGTTGGCGCCGACCGCTTCGATCTTGCCGCTGCGCACGACCAGGGTGCCCTGCTCGACGACGTCGCCGCTGACCGTGTGGATGCGGGCGTTGGTGAACGCGACCGGCCGCGCGCTCTGGGCGACGGCGACGCCGGCGCCGAACAGGGCCGCGGTCGTGAGGTGGAGGATGTGGGTTCGCATGCTCATCGCACGTCTGGCTAGGTGGGTTTCGGAGAACGCCGCGCGGACTACCAGTCCGGGCGGTTGGGGTCGCGGCGGTAGCAGATGGTGCCGTTGATCACCATCGTCTCGACGTAGTTGCGCGGGTCGACGGGGTCGCCGCTCCAGACGCCGAGGTCGGCGTCCTTGCCGACCTCCAGCGAACCGACGCGGTGGTCGATCCCGAAGAAGACGGCGTTGTTGATGGTGAGGCCGCGCAGGGCCCACTCGTGGGGCCAGCCGAGGCGCACGCCCATCGCCGCCTGCAGCTGCAGCTGCTCCTGCGCCACGACCGGCGAGTCGGTGTTGACGCCGACGCCGTCTCGGCCGAGGCCGAGCACGGGCTCGCGCCAGCCCATCTTGCCGCCGAGCGCGTAGTTGGCGAGCACGCCGTTGAACATGCCGGTGGCGCGGTCGTAGTGATACGCGCGCGGCCCGCCGGAGACGGGCATGCCCGCCATCAGCAGGTCCTCGCTCAGCCGGTACCCGTCGAACGTGCCGTGCACGACCACGGTCCACAGCCCGAGCTCCTGGCGCAGCTCCTGCAGCGTCTGCAGCACGACCTGGTAGATCTGCGTGTGCACGCTGAGCGGGAACTCGTGGCGGAACAGCCCGCTGATCAGCTCCAGCGTCGGGTCGAACTCGGGCTTCGGGCCTTCGCCGGCCTCGAAGGCCAGCGTCTGCTCCCAGTACTCCTTGCCGTCGAGCAGGGTCATGCGGATGCCCTCGGACATCCCCATCATGCCGGAGCCCAGGTCGCCGCTGCCGCGCTCCGGGTTGCCCGCCTGCGCGATCTTGAGGCTGCCAGGGAAGCGGATCAGCGCCTCCTCGGGCGAGTTCCCCCAGGTCTTGGTCAGGGTCCCGAAGCCGCCCATGTTCGAGCCGGAGCCGGGGATGTAGAGCGCCGTCGAGACACCGCCCGCGCGGGACACCCGGATCTGATCGTACTCCATGCTGATCAGGTCGAGGGTCCGGAACTCCGGGTTGGTCGGGTGGACCGTGTCGTTGAGGTCGAAGCTCGGGCTCGCGATGTGGCAGTGGGTCTCGACGAAGCCGGGGCAGATCACCGCGTCGCCGCAGTCGATCTTCTCGTAGCCGTTCGGGACCGTCAGCTCGGAGGCCTTGCCGATCGCCTCGATGAGCCCGTTCCGCGTGATGACGACGCCGTCGATGATCGGCGCCGAGGTGACCGGCAGGATCTTGGCCGCGTAGAACGCGTAGCCGGGGCTGGGCAGCCCGCGCGGTCCCCACTTGGCGACCACGTAGTCCTTCTCCTCCTGCGGGCGGCGCGGGTGCCAGGTCCGGAACGACTTGGGTGCCTGCGTCGCCGCGGCGGGCGCCTCGTTGACGGCGGCGGGCGGCGCGCCGGCTTCGGGCTCCTGCGCGCGCAGCGTCAGGGGCAGCAGCGAGCCCGCGGCCAGCGCCGCGAGCGTGGAACGGAACGTCATCATTGCTCTTGCTCCCGGTTGTCGACGACCACACGGCCGTTGCAGACCACCAACAGGACCTTGCTGGTCGGCTCGAACGGGTTGCCCGAGAAGACCACGAGGTCGGCGTCCTTGCCCTTCTCGAGCGAGCCGATGCGCTCGTCGAGATGGAAGGCCATCGCCGGCCACAGCGTCAGCGCCTGCAGCGCGTCCTGCGGGCTCAGCCCGTAGCGCACGGCGTAGGCGGCGTGCATCGGCAGGAAGCGCGTGCCCGCGCAGTTGCCGGTCCCGAACATGATCGGCAGGTCGTGGTCGGCGAAGGTCGCCGCGACGTTGACCAGGTCGCCGTCGTCCTCGACCACGACCTCCGGGCCCACCACGATCGCCGGCTTGCTGCCGCCGAGCAGCGCGCCGTCGTCGAGCAGGTCGTCCGCGCCGGTCAGCGCGTAGCTGACCTTCTCCTTCTCGAGCAGCGCGACGACGCCCTGGATCGCGGGCGCGCGGTTGGTGCGGACGACCAGCGTCGCCCGGCCTTCCAGCACCGCGCGCATCGGCTCGAGGTTCTGGTCGGTCTTGGGCTCCTTGGGGCGGCCGTCGTCGTCCGCCTTCTTCTTCCGGCGCGCCGGCGCGGCCTTGGTCGCAGCGCCCGGCTTCTTGCTGGTGCGCGTGCCGGTGACCTGCTGCGAGCCCATCGGGCCCAGGCTGAGGGTGCCCGTAAGCGTGTCGCCGTCGAGGGTGGCCTCGAGCGTCGCCGAGCCGCCCATGCCGCGGAACTCGATCTTGAGGGTGCCGTTCTCGTAGGTGCCCTCGATGTCCTGCGCGGGCGGCGTGCGGCCGCCCATGCCGACCGAGATCTGTCCGGTCACCTTGGATCCCTTGAGCGTCAGGTCGAGCTTGATCTGCAGCCGGAACCGCTCCTGGATCACGATCTCCGCCTCCCAGGTGCCGGTCACGGGGTCGGCCTTCGGCGCGGCCTCCTCGGCCGCCGGCGCCGGCTCTTCGGGCTTCGGCGCGGGCGCGCCGTCCTTACCTGCCTGCCAGTCCGCGAGCGCTTGCTCGTACTTCTTCCACGCGTCGGTGTACTTCTTGGCGCGGCCGAGCAGGTCGGCGAGCGGCTTGGTCGCGTTCGGACCGATCGCGTCGAAGACCATCCGCTGGCCGGCGATCTCGCGCAGGATCATGCCCGCGCGGTCCGCGGCGCCGGTCTTGACCGCCGCGAGTCGTCCCGACGTCAGGCCGCCGTCCTTGCCGCCGACTAGCAGCGACGTGATGCCTTCGCGGAGCGCGGGCTCGAACATGGGGTCGTCGAACGCGAGCACCTCGTGCAGGCGCTGCGCCGGCGTGCCGGTCGGCACGCCCGTGCCTTCGCCCGCGAGGCCGAGGTGCGAGAACGCGTCGACGAAGCCGGGCGTGGCGACGCCGCCGTCCAGCTCGAGGACTTCGGCGCCGTAGGGGATCGCGAGGTCCTCGCCGACGGCCTTGATCCGACCGTCCTGCACCAGGACCACGCCGTTGCGCAGCACGCGGCCGGTGCCGTCGTGGACGCGCCCGGCGCGCACCGCGAGGACCTGGCTGTCGGTGCTGCGCGCGTAGCGGCGCACGCCGTCGATCCAGGTCGACTCGACCATCGTGCCGACGGCGAGCGGGTCGCCGCTGAGCACCACGAAGTCCGCGTCCTTGCCCTTCTCGAGCGTGCCGACGCGGTCGTCGACGCCGAGCACCCGGGCTGCGTCGAGGCCCACGGCGCGCAGCGCGGTGGACTCGGGCAGGCCGTAGCGGACCGCGACCGCGACCGAGACGAGGAAGTCCCGCAGCGGCACGCCGCTCGCGGGGCTGATCCCGACGGTCATGCCCGCCGCGGCGGCGTCCGCAGGCGCGGCGAACGGCGGGTCCTTGATGTCCTGCAGGCGGTCTTCGCCGCCGGGCACCGACTTGCCGAACAGCGTCGGCATCCGGAACGTCGCCATCACGTCCTGCGCCGCGGCGGTCGCCGCGACGCGGTCGATCTCGTTGGGGCTCTCCAGCACCATGCGCACGCCCATCTCCTGCTGGAGCTGCAGCGCCCGGCGGATGTCGCCCGCCGCCTGCGCCGAGGCGCGCACCGGCATCTCGCCCGCGACGACCATGCGCAGCGCGCGCTCGTCGTAGCGGTGCTCGGCGGGCCCTTCGCCGCCGGGGCTCCGGTCCTTGTCCGTCGCCTCGGCGAACAGCGCCCGCAGCTCGGCGAGCAGGCTGATGCGCGAGGTCGGCGTCTGGATCCGCGCGGGCTCGAGCGGGTCCTCGTCGGTCGGGTGCGGGGTCGGTTCGAACACGCGCGGCGCGGCGAGCGCCGCGGGCCCGAAGTTGACGCGCAGGCAGGACTGGTCGCTGAGCACGCGCTCCACGAGGTCCGTCCCCGCGACCTTGACGACGGCGCCCTGCCCCGACACCAGGCGGCTGCGGCCGGGGGACAGGTAGGCCGAGGTGACGCCGCCCTCGAGGGCTGCGCGCCACGAGCGCTCGAAGTCGAACGCGTCGACGGCGTAGGCGTCGGGCGTGACCTGGTATTCGCTGTCCCGGGCGGGCGCGAGGTCGGTGTCGACGGCGACGATCCCGGGCATCACGACCTTGCCGCGCGCGTCCACGACCGGCAGGTCGCTCGGCGGCGCTGCGCGGGAGACGCTGTCGACCTTGCCGTCGCGCACGATCAGCCAGGCGTCGGAGATCGCCTGCTGGCCGTCACCGACCAGCAGCGTGCCGCAGCGGACCGCGAACGTGCCGCTCGGCGTCGGCGCGCCGGCCTGCTGGCTCGCCAGCGGCGTCGCCATCAGGGCCGCGCCGAGCGCCGCGGCGAGCGTCGCTCCGCGGCGCGTGGGGGAGGAGGAAGACATCACTTGCCCTCTTCGTTCTTGGGTTCTTGCGGCGCCGCGGCTTCCTCGGCGGCTTCGAACAGGAACTGCAGGCGCGGGTCCTTGCTGCGCTCGTAGACGAGCTCGCCCTCCAGCACGACCATCTCGACCCACGTGGTCGCGGCGAGCGGGTCCCCGGTGAGGATCTGCAGGTTGCCCAGCTTGCCGACGCTGAGCGAGCCGACCTGATCGTCCATGCCGATCATCTTCGCGGGGACGGTGGTCAGCGCCGCCAGCGCCTGCTCGCGGCTGACGCCGTTGCGCACGCAGGTGCCAAGCTGCCACCAGGGGTTGCCGGTCGCGCCGCCGCCCAGCGAGAGCGCGAACTCGACGCCGGCGTCGGCGAGCATCTTGGCCGAGCAGAACTGCTCCTCTTCGCGCGTCTCCGCGTCGGTCTCGAAGTACTCGAGCGTCGGCTCCAGGACGACCGGCTGCTTCAGCCGGCGCAGCATCGGCGCGGCCTCGTCGAGGTTGGGGCCGAGCACGAAGGTCAGGTCGAGCTCTTGGCCCATGCGCAGGGCTTCGCTCAGCTCGGCGAAGCTCGGCACGTAGAGCCAACCCTTCATCTTCTTCTCGATCAGGTCGACCGCCGCCTGCTTCTTGCGGTCGATCTCCTTGTCCCACTCCTTGTCCTCGGCGATCGCGCCGGCGGCCTTCTCCTTCTCGAACTCGTCCTTCTGACGGTTGTAGTCGGCCAGGTACTCACGGACGTCGGCGATGGCGCGGCGCATCTCGCGGATCTTCTGCAGCCGGCTGCCGGACCCCGCCATCAGCGAGAGCTTGATGCCGGTGTCCGCGGCCATCGTCATGTCCTCGACGGTGCGGCCGGCAGGCCGCAGGACCATGCCCTTGCCGCCCATCAGCGTGTTGTTGCCGGGCATCGTGTGGATCGTGCCGACGCCGTTGCGGCGCATGCCCTCGAAGAACGTCGAGCCCGGGTCGACCGCGTCCGCGACCGAGAGCCACGGCACGTTCTGCATCGACTCGTTGCTGCCGCGCATGCCGCCGCTGCTGTGGGCGATGACCCAGGTGGGCATCACCACCTTGTCGCTGGCGTCGATCACCTTCGCTGACCACGGGATCTCGACGTCCCCCTGCTTGCCGATCGCCTTGACGCGGCCGTTCTGGAGCAGGATCACGCCGTCCTCGACGCTGGGGCCGGCCATGGTGTGGATCGTCTTCGCCTTGACGGCGACGAGGTCCTGGCTGAGGGCGGGGAGGGCGATCGTCACGCTGACGACCGCGATTCGCAGGAGGTGGAGGTTCATCGGATTTGCGACACGGAGTTGCCGTCGATGTAGACAGACTCGGCGACGGCGGCCGGGTCGAGCGGATGTTGGGACCAGATGACGAAGTCGGCGTCCTTGCCGGGGGCGAGGCTGCCGATGCGATCGTCCACGCCGAGCAGCTTCGCGGGCTCGATGGTGATCGCGTCGAGGGCTTGTTGCGGGCCGAGGCCGTTGCGCGCGGCGAACATCGCCTCGCGGATCAGCGGCAGTCGCTGGGAGTTGGTGCCCGTCGTGATGACGAACTTGACGCCCTTGTCGGCCAGTGCGCGGACGGTGCCGCTGCGCGGCGTCGCGCCGTCGCGGCTGCCGTTGCCGCCGACCGACGTCGCGCTCGGCGCGCCGAGCATGACCGTCGCGTTCCGGCCGGCGAGCTCGTCGGCGACCATGTAGGCGTCCTGCGCCTCGTCGATGACGGTCTCGTAGCCGAACTCGTCGGCGATGCGCAGCGCGGTGCGTAGGTCCTGCTCGCTGCGCGCCGTGGTCACGGCGGTGAGCTTGCCCTGCAGGACGCGGGTCAGCACCTCGAGGCCAGGGGCGGGCGGCCCCTGGTCGGGCGCGCCCTGCGTCTTCTGCATCGCCTCCTGCGCGTCGAAGAAGGCGCTGCGGACCGCCCACACGACGCCCATGCGGGTCGTCGGACGGCGGTAGTACATCGAGTTGACGCGGCCGCCGCGGATCGCGCGGTTGCGCAGCGAGGGCTCGGAGCCCATCACGATGCGCATGCTGGCGTCCTGCTTGACCACCATCTGGTCCGGGTCGTCGCCCGACGTCTTGACCACGCAGCCGAGGCCGCCGATCACGTTCATGGTGCCGGGCATGACGTGCGCGGTGGTCACGCCGCTGCGCCGCGCGCGGCGGAACACCGGGTCCGCCGGGTCGAGGCTGTCGAGGATGCGGAGGTGGGGGGTGACCTCGTCGCTCTGTTCGTTGGCGTCGTCGCCGGAGATCCCAGGCGCGAACGACGCGTCGACGAGGCCGGGCGTGATCGTCTTGCCGGCGCAGTCGACGACCGCCGCGCCCTCGGGGACGGCGACCTCCGCGCTCGGGCCGAGCGCGACGACCTTGCCCTGGGCCACGACCAGCGTCGCGTCGGCGAGCGCCGGGCGGCCGCCGGCGAGCACGCGGGCGTGGGTGTAGGCGGTGACGTCCTGCTGCGCGGCCGCGGCGGCGACGAGCGCGAGGGACAGCGTGCAGGTGAGCAACGGGCGGTTCATCGTGGGTCCCTCTGTTCTTGGGCCGGGCGGCCTCGGTCGTCGCCGCAGACGCGCACGCCGTCGACCCAGGTCGAGACGTGGCGGGCGCTGAGGTCCAGGAGGTCGCCCTCGAAGACCAGGAAGTCGGCGCTGCAGCCCTGCCGCAGCGCGCCGACGGCGGCCTGCTGGCCGAGCAGCGTGGCCGGGGTGCGCGTCAGCGCCGCGTGCGCGGCGTCCCGGTCGAGGCCGTGGCGCACGGCCAGCGCTGCGGAGAGCCGCAGCTGGTCCGGCCGGCCGGCGAAGCAGAACGGTACGCCGGCCTCGGCGAGCGCCGCCGGCAGCTCCAGGTCCGCGACCCGGTCGGTCGGGGACAGGGCGCCGATCACGACGCCGGCGCTGCGCTCGGCGAGCTTGTTCATGACCTTGCGCGCGTCGCGGCCGCCGATCACGACAGGGGCGAAGTTGAATTCCTGACCGAGGCTGAGCGCCGCGTTCAGCTCGGCGAACGTGTCGGCGTAGAACATCGCGCGGCGCGCGCCGGACATGACCTGGCGGAGCACGGCGAGGTCGGGGCCGACCTCGACGCCGACGCGGGCGGTCTCGAACGCGTCGCGCAGCATCGCGCGCGCGCCCATCAGCGACGTCGGGTCCCGCTCCTGGCTGCGCGCCGCGCGCACCAGCGAGAACCCGACGAAAGCGTCCTCGTCGACCATGCGGCCGACCTCGACGCCGGGCTTGGCCAGCACGCCGACGCCGCCGGCGACGTTGCGCGGCGACGGCGTCAGCGCGAACGAGGTCACGCCGCTCGGCGCCAGGAACTCCAGGCGCTCGTTCCAGGCGTCGAACGCCTCGGCGACGCGGAGATCGGGCGTGAAGGCGAAGGCGCCCTCCGCGAGGTCCGCGTCGCGCCCGAGCGTCGTCGCCGCGAGCACGAAGCCCGGCGACACGGTCGCAGCGCCCAGGTCGACGGTGCGGGCCCGCGCCCGCGCCTCGGTGGGGATGTCGTCGCCTACGTAGGCGACCTTGCCGTCCCGGACGAGCAGCGCGCTGTCCTGGAGCACGGTGCCCGGCGCGACCATGATGCGGCCGGCCTTCACGAGCACGTCCTGCGCCGCGACGGGCGCCGCGGTCGCGACGAGCAGCGCCGCACCGGCGACGCGAGAAGTGATGCTGTGCATGGGGGGTCTCCTGCCTCCGCGGTTACTTGCGCTCGAACTCCGTCCGACCCTTCGAGACGACCAGCAGCACGCGGCTGTCGCTCGCGAACAGCGGGCCGTCGGTCACCAAGACGTCGGCGTACTTGTCGCGCGTCAGCGAGCCGGTGTCCTCGGCGACCCCGAGGATCTCCGCGGGCGTCAGCGTCAACGCGCGCAGCGCGGCGGCCTCGGACAGGCCGGCGCCGACCGCGGCGGCGGCCATCATCGGCAGCGCGCCGGCGAGCCGCGCCGAGCCGCTCGCGATCGCGAACGGCACGCCCGCCGCGTCGAGGTGCCGCGGCAGCGCCGTGACGTCGAACTTCGCGAACGGGTTGCGCTTGTCGCCGGGCGCAGCGAGCGCGTAGGGGAGCACGTCGGTGAGCACCACCGTCGCGCCCTGTTCGGCGATCTCGTCGGCGACGGCGCGGGCGCCGTAGGCCTGCTCGAGCACGACCAGCGGCACGTCGTTGTCGCGCTGCAGGCGCAGGGCTGCGCGCAGCTCTTCGACCCGGTGGGCCTCGATGCGGAGCGGCATGACCCCGTCGACGACCTGCGCGAGGGCTTCCTTTTGGAGGTCCTCCTTGGGCTTCTTGGGGTACTTCGGGCGCGCGGGGCCGTCGTCCTTCTTGGCGGCCTTGTCCTTGGCGCTCTTGTCGGCGCTGTCGTCCGGCTTGCCGCCGGCGGGCTTGCCCTGCGCCTGCGCGGGCGGGCCGCGGCGGCCTCG
>JBMHDP010000175.1:0-3195 GCA_049889335.1 Planctomycetota bacterium | reverse complement strand
ACGCGACGGCGTCGCCTGCCGGCGAGAACTGCACGTCGCCCGCGCCCGCCGGGAGCGCGCCTGCGCGTTCGCGGGTGCCGCTCGCGACGTCGGCGCACCAGACCTCGGTCCCGGCGGTGTAGACGAGGCCGCCGTCACGCGGTAGCCACGCGAAGGCGCCGACGCCGCGCTCGGTCACCTGCTGGAGCGGGGCCCCGACCCGCATGGTCCAGAGCTGGGCGCGGCGCCCGTCCGGCCCGGCCCAACGGAACGCCAGCCGTCGACCCGTCGCGTCCCAGCGCGGCGCGCCCGGCGGAGCGCCGGTGACCGATCGGCTCGCGAGGACGTCGTCCAGGGTGAGCGCCGGCCGGAGGTCGGGCAGAGGGGACGCGCAGCTGGCGGCGATCAGCCCGGCGAGGCAGGCGGCGGCGGTTCGCATCCCGGCGTGCTACCCGAACGCGCGCGCAGCCGTCAAGCCGTCGCGGTCACGTCGTCTTCGGTCGACGTGGTCATCGCCGTGACGCCGAGGCCGCCGTGGCGGGTCGTGAACGCGGGCTCCAGCGCGAGCCCCGTGCGGCGGGTGAGGCGCACGTCGTGCGCCAGGATCGCGGCGCGCCACCCCGGTCCGGCCTGCTTGAGGCGGTGCCCGATGGTCTGGTAGAGCGGCAGGAGCGGGCTGTTGCCCTTGACGCGCACGCCGTAGGGCGGGTTCGTCGCGAGCACGCCGCGCGCGGGCGCGCCGCCCTGCTGCAGCCACGGCTGCGCCGCGAAGGCGTGGGCGCCTGTCTGCAGGACGTCGCCGACTCCTGCGCGCTCGGCGTTGGCGCGGGTCGCCGCGACCGCGCCCTCGTCGCGGTCGCTGCACGCGATCGGCGGGAGGTCGTCGTTGGGCTGCACGGCGTCGAGCAGCCGCGTCCACGCGTCGTGGTCGAAGCGCGCGCTGTGCTGCATCGGCGGGGGCCGCAGCCGCCCGGGCGGCACGCAGCGCGCGATCGCGGCGGCCTCGATCGCGACGGTGCCGGAGCCGCAGAACGGATCGAGCAGCGCGTCCCCGGGGCCGAAGCCGCTGGCGAGCACGAGCGCGTGCGCGATGTCTTCGCGCAGCGGCGCCTTGCGGCCGTCGAGCCGGTAGCCGCGGCGATGCAGCGGCGTCGACGTCGCGTCGAGCGAGATCGTGCAGGTGTCGTCGACGAAGCGGACGTGGAGCGGCGCGGTGACCGGGTCTTCGTCGCGCGCGAGCGCCGGCGCCGCGCCGAAGGCCCGTCCGATCGCGTGGAACAGGCGCTCCTGGATCGCGCCCGTGTGGTAGACGCGTGACCGCTTGGACGCCGCGCGGAGGTCGAGCGGGACCCGCGGCGTGAGCCAGTCGCGCCACGCGAAGTCGGCCGCCTTGCGCTCGAGCTCCCCGAGCGCGCGGCAGCGGAAGCGCGCCAGGCGGACGCGCACGTGGCTCGCGGTCCCCAGCCACAGGCAGGCCCGCAGCAGCGCGTCCTGGTCGCCTTCGAACGTCGCGCCGCCGGGCACCGACTCGGCGCGGAGCGAGAGCGCGTCCAGCTCGGCCACCAGGAACGGTTCGAGGCCTGGTTGGCAGGCGGCGAAGAGGGGCAGCAGCTGGGTCATCGGGGGCGCAGCTCACGTACGACGGTCATCAGCTCCTCGACGCTGGCCAGCTTGTGGCGCAGCTTGCCGCGCTGCGCGCCCTGCTCCAGCTCCCACGTGTCGAGGCGCTGCCAGTCGCTCCAGGACACCGCGTCGACGCCTCGCTCGCGGAGCAGCGCGACGACGTCACCGCCGGTCGGCTGCAGCGTCCGGCCTGCCCGCAGGTCCTCGAGCATGGCCGCCACCGTCTCCTTGGCGTCGAGGCTGTTGGTGCCGATCAGCCCGGTCGGGCCGCGCTTGCACCAGCCCGCGCAGTAGTGGCCCGGGCGCACGTCGCCGCCTGGATGCTCCACGACCCGGCCGTCGACGTTCGGCACGATGCCTTGGCGCTCCTCGAAGGGCACGCCGGGCACGGGCTCGCCGCGGTAGCCGATCGCCTTGAAGACGAGGTCGACGTCGAGCTGCTCCTCGGCGCCGGTCGCGCGGGGTCGCGGGGTCCCGGCGTCGTCCGCGCGGAGCTGCATGTGACCGATCGTCACCGCGGTCAGCTTGCCGTCGGCGCCGTGGAGCGCTGTCGGCGCCACCAGGAACCGGCAGCGCAGCTTCTTGCGGTCGACGGCGCTCTCCGCCGCGGCGGCCCGCTCCTGCAGGAACTTCACGTTGCGACGCTGGCTTCGCGCGCCCTCCTCCTCGAGCCACGCGGCGCTGAGCGCGTCGAGCTCGCCGTCGGCGGGGCGCACGACGACGTCGACGCCGTCGATCGCGTGGATCTCCTCGATCTCCTTCGGCGAGAATGCCGCCTGGGCGGGGCCGCGTCGGCCGAGCAGCACGACCTCCTCGACGGCGCTGGTGCGGAGCGTCGCGAGCGCGTGGTCGGCGATGTCCGTCTCCGCGAGCACGTCCGGGTCCTCGAGCAGGATCCGCGCGACGTCCATCGCGACGTTGCCGTTGCCGACCAGCGCGACGCGCTTCGCCCGCGCGAGGTCGAACCGGTGCTGGCGGTGGTCGGGGTGGCCGTTGTACCAGCCGACGAAGTCGGTGGCCGCGTAGACGCCGTCGAGGTCCTCGCCGTCGAGCCCGAGGCGGTTGTCGCTCTCGCAGCCGAAGGCGTAGACGACGTGGTGGTAGCGCGTCGCGAGGTCGTCCACCGTGAGGTCGCGGCCGAGCTTCACGTTGCCGAAGAAGCGGAAGCCGTCGTTCGCCGCGATCTTGTCGTAGACGCGGGTGACGCCCTTGATCTTCTGGTGGTCGGGCGCGACGCCGCCGCGGACGAGCCCGAACGGCGCGGGCAGGCGGTCGAACAGGTCGACGCGCGCGCCTGCGATGTCCGACTTGAACAGCGCCTCGGCCGCATAGAACGCGGCCGGGCCGGAGCCGACGACGGCGACGCGGTACTCGCTGCGGGCCTCGGGCATAGCCGCAGAGCGTATCAGGTCCGCGCGGGATCCCCTCGCGGTCCGTTCCGGATAGGCTGGGCGTGACGATGGCGGACGCGCCCGAACCCCGCACGACCGGTTTCTCGGTCGCCGACCTCGCCGCGCAGCTCGCGGCGTTCCAGCGCAGCTTCCCAGGCGCGCGCGCGGACGCGAGCGGCGTGGTCTTCGCCGCGGACGCCGC
>JBMHDP010000174.1:0-8556 GCA_049889335.1 Planctomycetota bacterium | reverse complement strand
CGCGAGCGCCATCGCGCGGCGCGCTCGTCAGCCGCCGACGATCCAGCGCGCGCCGTTGGAGGTGGTCACCTGGAGCGCGTTGCCGACGCCCGGCGCGAACGCCTGCGACGCGAACGCGGCGCCGAGCAGGGCGCTCACGTTTGGCACGGCCACGGTGACGCTGCCGCCACCGGCAGACAGCGGCGCCGGGACCAGCGCAGCGCCGGCGACGTCGACGTAGGCGCGGCAGCCCGGCGCGCCGATCGCGGCGAGGTCCACGCCGGACGGGAGCGCGAGGTCGCGGACCGCCACGGCGGCGAGGGGCGCGCTGCCGGCGCCGGACACCGACAGCGTCAGCGCTCCGCCGAGCTGCGGGGGCGTCGCCGCGTGCGCCAGCGGGAAGCGATCCGGACCCGTCGTCGCGAACGGCACGCTCTGGTCGAGGTCCAAAGCGCCGGGGTCCGGTACGGCGCCGCCCGGCCCGAAGCCGACCAGCGCGGAGCCGGTGCCCGGACCCGGCAGCAGGTCGCCGTAGCGGAACGCGAAGCTGCCGTCGCTGCGCAGCACGCACTGCACCGAGATCGAGGTCGCGCCGGACGGCGGCGGGCCGCCGCGGCCGTCGGCGACGCCGAGCCAGGTGACGTAGGCCTCGGCGCCGTTCGTCGCGACATCGAAGTAGACGCCGCTCGCGGGGTCGCTCGCGACGTTGGCGTTCGGCTCCAGGTCGCACCACAGCGGCGCCAGCCGCGGCTGCTGGGTCACCAGCTCGCTCGCCGAAGGCGTCACGTCGGAGGTAAGCGCCGCGGTCGCGCCGAAGTAGATCTCGCCGTTGGCCGTCGCGTGCACGGTCTGGGTGACCCCGCCGGGGAAGGGCATCGCGAACGGGAGCGCGAGCGGCGCGCTGACGTCGTCGTCGTCGAGCGGACCGCCGGCGTTGTCGAGCACGCGCGCTCCCTGCGGCGCGAACCACTGGGGCGCGCCCGGCAGGACCACGTAGCCCGCGGCGCCGGCGTAGGTGGCCGCCAGCACGTAGGGCGCCGCCACGCTCCCGCCAAGGTCGACAGCCGCGAGGCTGCCGAACGACTCGTAGAAGCTGGTCGCGCCCGTGTAGCAGCCCGCGCCGAAGGTCGCCGTCCAGGGGCACGCCCCCGCGCCGCCGGCGCCGACGGCGTAGTAGACGGCGCCGTTCCAGACGCGCGGGGCGTACTGCGCGCCGCCGAACGGCAGGTTGGACGCGACCCCAGCGGTCAGCTGCAGCTCGGCCGACGAGTACACCTGCGGCGCGGCGCTGGAGGTGTAGCGATGCACCGCCCCGTCGCCGCGCACCGCGAGGCCGTGGAGCCCGGCGGGGAGGAAGAACCCGGGCCCCAGACAGACCGCCGACGCCTGGTCCACGCCCGCGAAGCTGACGGGTCCGCGCGCGACGAGCGACCACGCGCTCGGGGTCGCTTCGTTGCCGCCGTGGCCGCCCGCGACGACGTAGACCTCCAGCTCGTCCGTCGGCGTCGCGAGGTTGACGTCGAGCGCCGTGACCGTGACGCCGCTCGCGGCCTGCACGTCGAGGTCGAAGTAGACCATGCCGCCGGGCGCGCCCTGGTTGTTGCTGGCGAACAGCGTCGTCAGCGGCGACTGCGCGGGGCTCGAGGCCGCCGTCAGCACCAGCAGGACGAACAGGGATCGCTTCATCGGGTCGGTCAACATACGTTGCCAGGATGAAGGACGCGAACGTCGCGAAGCGCGCGGCGGCCTACGCCGCTGCGGATCTCGTCGAGGACGGCATGACGATCGGTCTCGGCAGCGGCTCGACGTTCCTCTTCGTGCTCGAGCGCCTCGCCGAGCGGATCCGAGGAGAGGGCCTGCGGGTGCGCGGCGCCCCGACCAGCGCCGGGACGGCCGCCGCAGCCGAACAGCAGCGGATCCCGCTCGTCTCGCTCGACGACGTCGAGCGGCTCGACCTCGCCATCGACGGCGCCGACGAGGTGGACCCGGAGAAGAACCTGATCAAGGGCGGCGGCGCCGCCCACACGCGCGAGCGCCTCGTCGCGGCCACCGCCGACGAGCTGGTAGTGATCGTCGGAGAGGACAAGCTCGTCCCGGTGCTGGGCGCCGCGTTCCGCTTGCCGGTCGAGGTCATCCCGTTCGGCTGGACCCACGCGCGACGGCGCGTGGAGGCGACCGGCTGCGAGACCGCGCTGCGGACCAACGGCGACGCCCCGCTCGTCACCGACAACGGCAACTGGATCCTCGACTGCCGCTACGAGCAGATCGCCGCGCCGGCGGCGCTCGCGGCGACGCTCGACGCGACCGTCGGCGTCGTCGACCACGGCCTGTTCGTCGGGATGGCGGGGCGCGTCGTGGTCGCCGACGAACACGGCGCGGTCCGGGTGATCGATTGAGGAGCTGCCCGTGCCCGAACAAGTGATCCGCGACCTCGACGCGTTCGACGCTGCCGTCACGCAGCCGCGCGTGCTGCTGTTCAAGCACAGCCCCGTCTGCCCGGTGAGCGCCGCCGCGCGCGCGCAGTACCGGCTGTGGTCGCTCGAGCACCCGGACGCGCCGACGCTGTTCGTCGACGTGACCTCGTCGCCTCGGCTGGCGCGGGACATCGCGGCCCGGTGCGGCGTCGAGCACGAGTCGCCCCAGGCGATCCTGTTCGAGCAGGGCGAAGCGGTCTGGACCGCCGCCCACGCGTCCATCACCCAGGGCGCGCTCGACGCGGCCTGGGCTCCGCGCTGCTAGTCGCGACGTCGCTGCCGTAGACTGCGCGGGTGATCCTCGCCGCCGTCAGCTTCGTCGCCGCGCTCATGCCCCAGCAACCGTCCCCCGGCATCGACCGCGACCTCGCGCGCGCGCGCGCCGCGCTGATCCAGGACGTCGAATACGACCTCCGCTTCCGGTTCATCGAGCGCATGCAGGCCGTCTCCGGGTCGATCTCGATGCGGTTCCGGTTCCGCGAGGACGGCGACCGCGAGGACCTCGTGCTGGACTTCGACGGCGCGTCGATCTCGGAGGTCCTGGTCAACAACCAGGAGGTCGAGCTGGAGCGCCAGGCCAACCACCTGATCCTCCCGGGCGAGCTGCTCGGCGACGGCGTCAACGGCGTGCGCGCCGAGTTCACGTCCCGGGTCGCGGCGACGGGCACGCCGCTCACGGTCTATCGCGACGCCGCCGACGGCCGCGAGTACCACTACACGCTGCTCGTCCCGGCGGACGCCCACCGGCTGTTCCCCTGCTTCGACCAGCCGGACCTGCGGGCCCGGTTCCGCCTGGAGCTGGACGTCCCGGAGTCGTGGACCGCCGTAGCCAACGCCGAGCCCGCCGACCCCGCCGACCCGGAGCCCGAGGTCGCCCCGCGCGGCCGGCTGTTCCGGTTCCGGCAGAGCGCGCCCCTGCCGACCTACCTGTTCGCGTTCGCGTGCGGGCCGTTCGCGGAGCTGAACGCGCCGCAGCCCCAGGTGCCGGGCGTCACGTGCGACGAGCCGATGAGGATCCTGCTGCGCGAGTCCCGGCTCGACGACGCCGACCGCGACGCGCTGGTTCGGCTCCACCACGACGGCCTGCGCTGGCTGGCGAGCGAGTTCGACGTGCCCTACCCGTTCGACAAGCTCGACCTCGTGCTGCTGCCGGGCTTCCCGTACGGCGGCATGGAGCACGCGGGCGCCATCTTCTACCGCGAGACCTCGCTGGTGTTCGACCACGAGCCGACGGTCGACGAGCAGGTGCGCCGGAGCACGCTGGTCTACCACGAGCTGAGTCATCAGTGGTTCGGCAACCTCGTCACCATGAAGTGGTTCGACGACCTCTGGCTCAAGGAGGGCTTCGCGACCTTCTACGGCTACCGCGCGATGGCGGCGCTGGAGCCAGCTCAGCGCGCCTGGCTCCGCTTCCTGCAGCGCGTCAAGCCGCGCGCCTACGCGGTCGACGCCACGCCGGGCACGACGCCGGTGTTTCAGGAGCTGCAGAACCTCGCCGACGCGAAGTCCGCCTACGGAGCAATCGTCTACAACAAGGCGCCGGCCGTCCTCCGCGCGCTGTTCGCGCAGCTCGGCCCCGAGGTGTTCCAGACCGGCGTGAAGCGGTTCCTGGAGAAGCACGCCTTCGACAGCGCCACCTGGCAGGACCTGGCCGCCGCCCTCGAGGGCGCCGCGAGGCAGAGCCTGCGCCGCTGGTCCGAGCGCTGGCTGCTGGCGCCGTCGATGCCGCAGGTGCGCGTGGCGTGGACCGCAGACGCAGCCGGCGTGATCACCGACGCGCGCGTCACGCAGCGCGCGCTCGGCGGCGACGGCAGCTGGCCGATGGACCTGGAGCTGATGGTGATCGACCGAGCAGGCGGCAGGCAGACGCTCGAGGTGACGACCGACGCCCCGACCGCCGCGGTGCCCGCGCTGGTCGGCCGCCCCGCGCCGGCGGCCGTGCTCGCCAACCCCGAGGACGTCGCCTACGGCCAGTTCGTCCCGGACGCGACCAGCGTGGCGTGGCTGCTCGAGCACCTGCCCGAGGAGCCCGACCCGCTGGTGCGCGCCTGCGGGACGACCGCGCTCTACGAGGCGGTGCGCGAGGCCGAGCTCGACCCCGCGCGCTTCGCCGAGGTGCTGCTGACGATGCTGCAGCGCGAGCAGGACGCCGACAGCCACCGCTGGCTGCTGTCGCGCCTGGGCACCTGCCTGTCGCGCTACCTGCCTCCCGCTCGCAGCGCGCCGCTCTGGCAGCGCGCCGTCGCGCTGCTGCTGGCGCAGCTGACCGACGGCGAACCGTCCGGGCGGGAGCTGTCGATCTTCCGGTTCCTGGCGTGGCGCAGCGACGCGCCGGCCGTGCTCGACGTCTGCCGCCTGGTCGCGCGCGGCGCGGCGACGATCCCCGGCCTCGAGCCCGGTCGCCGGGACCGGTTCCTGGCAGCCGCGGCGCTGATCGCCGCAGGCCGGGACGACGGCGCCTACGAGGCCGTCCGCGACGCCTACCGCGACCAGGACATCGGCAAGGACGCCTTCTTGACCGAGGCCGCGACGCCGACCGCGGCCAGCAAGGCGCGCTACTGGGAGCAGTACTTGCAGCTCGGGGAGCCGCCCGAGCAGTGGACCCAGGACAGCCTCGGCGCCTTCCACTGGGCGGGCCAGGAGGCGCTGACCCTGCCGTACCTGCGCCGCGCGCTCGAGCAGGTCGACTGGGTAAAGCAGCACCGGCGGATCTTCTTCATGCCGGCGTGGCTCGACGCGTTCGTCAACGGCCACAGCTCGGAGGAGGCGCTCCGGGTCGTCGACGCCTTCCTCGCCGAGACGGAGCTGAGCGACGACGTGCGCCGCAAGCTGCTGCAGTCGCGCGACGGCCTCGCGCGCGCCGTGCGGGTCCGCGAAGCGTTCGCGAAGTAGCCGCGCGCGGCCTACGCTCGCGGCGATGAAGTTCACGTTCGTCGCGGATTCGAAGCAGCTGCTCGCGGCCGACCACCTGCTGGTCGTCGCGCCCGCTGCCACGTTCGGCCCACGCAGCCGCTCCCGGTCGTCGCTCGCGAAGCTGCTCGACCCGCCCACCGCTGCGCTGGTGATGGAGCTCGGCCGTGAGGTCGCCGTCGGCCTGCTGGGCGGGACCGCGACCTCTCGGCTGGGGAACAAGCGCGTCACGGTCGGCGTGCTGCCGGACGCGGTCTCGCGCCACGCGTCCGGGACCCGCGCCGAGTCGATCCGCAAGCTCGCCGCCGCGGCGGGCTTGCGCGGCGGCAAGGGCGCCGTGCTGCTATGCCTCGACGAGGCCGCGCACCAGGTCGCCGCGTGCAACGCCGTCGGCCGCGCCCTGCCGGACTTCTCGCTCAAGAGCCGTAGGCAGGCCCCCGGCTCGCTCACGATCGCGTGCGCGCTGCCCGAGGGCGCGTTCGTCAAGGTCAACGCGCAGACCAGGGACGTTGTGCAGCGTGGCCGCGAGGCCGCCAGGTTCGTCGACACGCCGCCGACCGACCTCAACCCCGGCGCCTTCGCCACCGCCGCCAAGAAGCTGCTGCGCGCGGTCCCCGGCGTGAAGGTCTCCGAGGTGGTCGGCGACGCGCTGCTGAAGAAGAAGCTCGGCGGCATCCACGCCGTCGGCCGCACCGCCCGCTCCGCGCCGCGCATGCTGGTCGCCACCGTCAACCCGACCAAGAAGAAGCACATCGCGCTGGTCGGCAAGGGCGTCACCTACGACACCGGCGGCCTGCACCTCAAGGGCCGCGGCGCGATGGAGACGATGAAGGCCGACATGGGCGGCGCCGCGGCGGTGCTCGGCGCGTTCCTGGCGCTGGCCAGGCACCACAAGAAGCACAAGCTGACGCTGGTGATGTGCCTCGCCGAGAACGCCATCGGCCCCCACGCCTACAAGCCGGACGACGTGCTGACGATGCACTCCGGCAAGACGGTCGAGGTCAACAACACCGACGCCGAGGGCCGCCTGCTGCTCGCCGACGGCTGCAGCTACGCCGCGCGCGTGCTCAAGGCCGACACCGTGATTGACGCCGCGACGCTGACCGGCGCCCAGGGCGTCGCGACCGGCCAGCACTTCGGCGCGGTCGTCAGCAACGACGACGACGTCGAGCAGGCGCTGTGCGCTGCCGGCCGCAGCAGCGGCGACATGTGCTGGGCCCTGCCGTTCGCGCCGGAGTTCTTCCGCTCGGAGTTCGCGAGCCCGATCGCCGACATGCGCAACTCGGTCAAGAACCGCAGCAACGCGCAGGTCAGCTGCGCAGCGGAGTTCATCCACTGGCACGTCGACGGCAGCGGCGCCCGCTGGGGCCACGTCGACCTCGCCTATCCGGCGTTCCGCGGCAACCGCGGCACCGGCTACGGCGTCGCGCTGCTGGTCGACGCCGTGCAGCGCCTCAGCTAGCAGCGGACGCCGCCGCTCAGCCGCGGTCGCACAGCTCGCGGTAGTTGCAGCGGCTGCAGCTGCGCGGGTCTTCCGTCATCGCGAAGTCTGCGGGGTCTCCTGCCGTCTCGTCGGCGTTGAAGTGCAGCTCCCTCATCTCGGCGATCGACGCGAGGATCCGCGCGTAGGCCTGGTCGAGGCCCGCGCGGCCCGGCCGCACCTCGGTGACCACCCGGTCCTTGAGGTAGGCGTCGTAGCCGACGACCCGGTCGGGGTCCGCGCCCCAGAAGTCGCGCGCGTAGCCGGCGTAGACCTCGAGCTGGAAGGCGTCGGCGTCGCGCGGGGAGCCGGTCTTCCAGTCCCAGATGTGCACGACGCCGTCGTCGTCGCGGTAGGCGAAGTCAGGCACCGCGTAGACCTTGACGCCCTCGACGTCGAAGGTCGACATGTCCTCGCACGAGAGCCAGCTCGAAGGAGCGCAGGTGCGCACGCCTTCGAGCTCGGGCATCTCCAGGAAGGCCAGGAGGCTGTCGCGGATGCGGTCGGCGTAGGTCTTGCCGTAACGCGCGGCCTCACCGGTCGCCTCGTCGATCTGCGGCTCTTCGTAGTGGTGCTCGGCGAGGTGCGTGACCTTGGCGGGGCGCGCCTGCCAGCGGCCGTCGCGGGAGTCTCGGTAGTGGCCGCGCAGCTCCTCGACGGCCTGCTCGACGAACGCAGCAGGCTCGGGCGTCGAGCCCTCGTTCCGACGCTGCTCGAACCAGCGCTGGATCGCGTCGTGCGCGATCGAGCCGGCGAGCATCGGCATGCGCGTCATCTTCTTCAGCAGCCACGCCTGGCGCCGCGGCGGCTCGCTGCGCTTGTTCCAGCCGAGCCAGGAGCCGTAGTAGTTCCAGTAGTAGCTGCGCGGACACTCCTGGAGCGTGCCCGCCCGCGAAGCCGACCAGGACAGCTCGTGCTGGATACGAAAGCCCATCTGCGGGGGTCCGGCGCGCGCCCTACTCGGGCGCGCGGTTGCGGGTGTAGTAACCGATCCCGTGCAAGAGCTCGCCGGCATCGGCATCGCTGCGCACGCCGGCGCAGTCGATCTCGTAGACGCGGCACAGCTCGAGGTCGGCGACGACCAGCTCGGCGCTGAGGCCGTCGGCGGCCACCGCGCAGGACGTCACGGCGTGCGGGCGGGTGTCGCGCGGCGGACACCCGTAGGCGCTGTGGTGGTCGTAGGTCCAGCTCTTCAGCGCGAAGCTCTCGGCCGTCACCGCGCCAGCGTCGACCGGCGCCGTGAACGCGACCCGGAAGCCGTCCTTGGTCGCGGTGATCTCCTTCAGCTCGAACGGCACGGCGCCCTTCCAGACCAGCCGCTGCAGGCCCTCGCTGCTGTCGCCGCGCGAGCCCCAGCCGCGGTTGGTGAGCCCGCACCAGAGCGTGCCCTTCTCCCCCCACAGCACCCGCGTGATGCCGCTCTTGAGGCCCCGACGGAACGGGTAGCACGCGCCCTGCCAGCGACCGCCGACGACCTCGAGCGACATGCGGAAGACCTCGGACGAGAACTGGTCGCCGCAGAACACCTGCCCCTGGAAGGGCCCGAAGTTGCCCGCCGTGTCCCAGACGAAGCCGCCCGGCGAGCGGCCGCACTTGTCGTAAGGGATCCACACCGCCGGCAGCGTGAAGTTCGGGATCGTCGCGGCGGCGTCGGCCATGCGCAGCCCGCTCGGCACGTCGCCCGGGTGCTCGACCTGCGACTCGGGCAGCTTG
>JBMHDP010000173.1:0-7173 GCA_049889335.1 Planctomycetota bacterium | reverse complement strand
GACGGATCGCCCTCGAGCCGCGAAGCGGCGCCGTCGAGCTGCGTCGACAGCCGGTCCGCCGCCGGCGGCGGGGGGGCGGGGGGGCGGGGCGCGGCCCCGGCGCGGCGCCCCCCCCCCCCCGCCCCCCCCTTGGGCGGGGGCCCCCCCCCCCCGGGCCCCCCGGGCCCCCCGGGCGCACGCCGCCGGCTGCGGACCGGCTGTCGACGCAGCTCGACGGCGCCGCTTCGCGGCTCGAGGGCGATCCGTCCGCGGCGGAGCTGGAGGCCGCAGCCGACGCGCTGCAGGCGCTCGATAAGGAGCTCCGCGGGGTCCCGGGGCTCTGCGCGCTGCTGCAGGACGCAGCCGCAGCCGCGCAGCTCGGCGCGCGCGCCGGCGCGCTCCGTGACGACGTCGCGCGGCTCGAGCGGCGGCTCGACGCCGCCGACGCTGCCGGACCCGACCTGGAGCGGCGCAACGCCGCGCTCGTCCGCCTGAAGGACGGCCTCTGGGCGATCGAGCGGGACCGCGTGCCGCACGCCGACGCCGTGCGCGCCCTCGCCGGCGGCGAGGTCTCCCACGCAGCCACGGCCGCCGCGCTGTCGTCGGTGCAGGTCGCGCTCGCCGCGCTCGATCGGCTCGAGGTCCGGGGCAGGGACTCGGCAGGGCTCTCGATCCTGGTCCGCGGCGTCGACGCCGAGGACCCCGAGCTCCGCGCGCTGCTGGCGCAGCGCGGGTTCGATCCGCTGTTCCAGGACGGCGCCGTGCGCGCGGCCGACGGCTGCCTCAACTTCGCCTACAAGCGCGCCGCCGAGATCGGCGAGCTCGGCGACAACGTCGCGGCGCTGCGCGCCTCGATCACGGCCGACCCCCTGCTGCGCGCGGCTCTGCGCCAGCCGGAGGCCGAAGCGCTCGTGCTCGGCCACACCCGATGGGCCAGCGTCGGCATCATCAGCCAACCGAACGCGCACCCGCTCAACCACGAGGAGGTCGACGGGCCGGCGACCCCCTACGTCATCGGCGCGCTGAACGGCGACGTCGACAACCACCACGCGCTGGTGCGCGAGCACGGCCTCGCGCTGCACGACGCGGTCACCACCGACGCCAAGGTCATCCCGACGCTGGTCTCGCGCCGCATGGGCGAGGGGCACGCGCTCACCGACGCCTTCCGCCGGACCGTCAGCTCGTTCGAGGGGTCGGTCGCGATCGGCGCCGCGTCGACGGCGCAGCCCGACCAGCTCGCGCTCGCGCTGCGCGGCTCCGGCCAGGCCCTCTACGTCGGCCTCGCCGAGGACACCTTCGTGGTCGCGAGCGAGCCCTACGGCGTCGTCGAGGACTGCGACCGCTACCTGCGCATGGACGGCGAGACGCCCGGCAACCCGGACAACCCGGCGGCGTCGCGCGGCCAGATCGTGGTGCTGGAGCGGAGCGCTGCGGGCGAAGTCGACGGGATCACGCGCCTCGCGTACGACGGCACCCCGCTGCCGGTCACCGCCCAAGACCTGGCCGACGCCGAGGTCACGACGCGCGACATCGACCGCGGCGACCACCCCCACTACCTGCTCAAGGAGATCGGGGAGTCGCCCGACTCGCTCCAGAAGACGCTGCGCGGACGCCTGGCCCGAACGGACGGACGGCTCCGCGCCACGCTGGGAGCCGAGTCCCTGCCGCCGGACGTCGCCGACCGGCTCCGGGACGGCGGGCTCCGCCGCGTGCTGGTGATCGGGCAGGGCACGGCCGCCGTCGCCGGCCAGGCCGTGGCCGCCGCGATCGCCGACGCCCTCGCCGGGGCCGACGTCGAGGTCCGCGCGACGCCTGCGACCGAGCTGTCAGGGTTCGGGATGGAGCACGACATGAGCCACACGCTCATCGTCGCGATCTCCCAGTCGGGGACGACGACCGACACCAACCGCACGGTCGACCTCGTCCGCGGCCGCGGCGCGCCGGTGATCGCGATCGTCAACCGACGCGGCAGCGACCTCACGGACAAGGCCGACGGCGTGATCTACACGTCGGACGGTCGCGACGTCGAGATGAGCGTCGCCAGCACCAAGGCCTTCTACGCGCAGTGCGCGGCCGGTCAGGTGCTGGCGCTGGCGCTGGCGCGCGCGGCCGGGCGCCAGGACGACGCCGCCGAGCACCAGCTGCTGGAGGCACTCGTCGCGCTGCCCGACGCGATGCGCGCCGTGCTCGCCCGCGACCCGGAGATCACCGAGGTCGCCCGGCGGCTCGCGCCGCCGCGCCGCTACTGGGCGCTCGTCGGCAACGGCAAGAACCGCGTCGCGGCCGCCGAGGTCCGGATCAAGCTCTCCGAGCTCTGCTACAAGTCGATCGCCTGCGACGCGACCGAGGACAAGAAGCACATCGACCTCTC
The DNA here is from genome assembly GCA_049889335.1 of Planctomycetota bacterium. Classification (GTDB taxonomy): domain Bacteria; phylum Planctomycetota; class UBA1135; order UBA1135; family UBA2386. Next base: position 4,823 of record JBMHDP010000173.1, on the reverse strand, counting down.
CTCGGAGCCGATGATCCTGTGCTGCGCCGCAGGTATGAACGGCTCGACGGCCGACGACGTCGCCAAGGAGATCGCGATCTACAAGGCGCACAAGGCCTCGCCGATCGTCGTCGCGACCGAGGGTGAGTCCCGCTTCGACGCAGCAGACGGGGTGCTCGAGGTGCCCGCGACGCACCCGGCGCTGGCCTACATCCTGTCGACCATGGCCGGCCACCTGTTCGGCTATCGCGCCGCGCTGGCGATCGACGAGCTGGCGACGCCCCTGCGCCGGATGCGCGGCGCGATCGAGGAGACCTTCGGCGAGGACCTGGCGCAGGCCGACGTGTTCGCGGCGCTCGCGCCCGGGCTCCGCCCCGGCTGGGCTTCGTTCCGCGCCGACCTGCTCGCGGGCCGCTACAACGGCACGCTCGAGGCGAGCACGGCCGCGCGCCTGACGTCGCTGTGCAGCTACGCCCTCGAGCTGACGCCGCTCGAGTCCTACGCGCTGGAGTTCGGCGAACCCGGCGCGCCCGGCGCGGTCGTCGACCGGCTCACCGAGGAGCTGACGACGGCGATCGACGAGCTGACGCGGCCGGTGGACGCGATCAAGCACCAGGCCAAGACCGTGACGGTCGGGATCTCGCGCACCGACGAGGCCCTGCTCACCACCGCGCTGGTGCGCGAGGCGCTCGCGGCCGGCGCCACCCGCGACTACGTCGGCTACGCCGACCTGCGCGCGCTGGCCAGCCTCGACCCGGCCGTGGCCGAGGTCACGGGGAGCACGCGCTACGAGCTCGCCGGGGACCCCCGCGCAGGCACCGCGACCGCGCGCGTCGTCGACCGCCGCGGCGCCGCGGCCAATCTGACCTCGCGCACCGACGGCGACCCGACCCTCAAGGGCACCAAGCACCTGGTCGCGAGCCAGCGCCGGCTGCTGGTCGCGCGCGGCCGCAGCGACGACCGCACCGTCGTGATCATCCCCGAGGTGAAGGACCACCGCGCGGTCGGCCTGACGCTGCTGCACGTACGCTTCCGCGATGCGCTGAGCGCGAGCGAGCTCCGCGGCGTGCTGGGCGGCTACGGCGACCGCTACCAGGCGCTGGCCGACGCGGTGACGGAGACCGAGCCGCAGTTCGACGAAGAGCGCATGACGGCGTTCCCGGTCACCGACCTGCTCTGCGAGCCGGTCGAGTCGCTGGCGGACCGCTGGCGTGACGGGGCCCCCTCTCAGAAGTGAGCTCTTTCGTCGCGCGGTAGGAGGTCTATCCTCTGACCGCTCATGCCGGTCCCCCTGATCGACCTCACGCGCAACCAGGCGCAGCTCGCCGAGATCGAAGCCGCCGTCGTGCGGGTCGTGCGCAGCGGCCAGTACATCCTCGGCCCCGAGGTCGAGAACCTCGAGAAGGAGCTCGCCGAGTACCTCGGCTGCCGCCACGCGCTGACCATGTCGTCCGGCACCGACGCCCTGCTCGCGCCGATGATGGCGCTCGGCATCGGCCCCGGCGACGAGGTCGTGCTGCCGACCTACTCGTTCTTCGCGACCGCGGGCACCGTCGCCCGCACCGGCGCGCGCCCCGTGTTCGTCGACTCCGAGCCGACGTTCAAGAACATCGACCCCGAGCTCCTCGACGCCGCGCTGAAGCGCTGCGCGAACCCGAAGGCGGTCGTCGGCGTGCACCTCTTCGGCGCAGCGTTCGACGTCGACGAGGTCGTCCGGGTCTGCCGCGCGCACTCCGTGCCGTTGATCGAGGACGCCGCGCAGGCGATCGGCACGAAGCACCAGGGCCGCATGATGGGCGGCCACGGACTGTGCGCCGGCTGGTCGACGTTCCCGACCAAGAACTTCGGCGGCATCGGCGACGGCGGCTTCCTGACGACCGAGGACACCGAGTTCTTCGAGAAGTGCCGGCTGCTCCGCAACCACGGCATGGCGCAGCAGTACCTCCACCACACCATCGGGGGCAACTTCCGCATGGACGCGCTCCAGGCCGCGGCGCTGCGCGTCAAGCTCCGCTCGATGGAGGAGGTCACCGAGCAGCGTCGACAGAACGCCGCCAACTACCGGCGGCTGTTCGCGGAGGCCGACCTGCTGGAGTGGGCCGAGCTCCCGGTCGACACCGAACGGCACGCCTACCACCAGTTCGTGCTGCACGTGCCGGCGGACGAGCGGGACGCGGCGATCCAGCACCTCCGCCAGCAGGGCATCGGCTGCGCGGTCTACTACCCGGTGCCGTTCCACCGGCAGCCCTGCTTCCAGCACCTCGACTGCGACGCCGCCGACTTCCCGGTCGCCGACGAGGCCAGCCGCCGGTCGCTCGCGATCCCGATCTTCCAAGGGCTCACCGAGGCCGAGCAGGTCGACGTGGTGGGCGCGCTGAAGCACTTCGTGCACGACCGCTGAGCGGCGCGCGCGTCAGCGCACTTCTTTGTAGGTCCCGCCGGTGAGCTCGGCGAGGTCCCTCAGCAGCGTCGAACGCTGCCCGATCGAGATGCAGTGGATCACGATCTGCCGCGTCCGGTTCATCAGCCTCACCTGCTCGACGATCTCGGCGGCGTCGGTGAAGCGGCCGCCGCTCGGCTGGCCGTCGGTGAGCAGGTAGATCGTGTCGATCTCCGGGTCGTCGTAGGCGAACTCCAGCCCGTCGTAGAGGTTGGTCCCGCCCCGCTGCTTGACGGCCTGGATGTCCTCGAGCAGCTCGCGGCGGTTGCCCTTGGAGAGCGCCTTGATCTCCTTCCAGACGGCCGTCACCGCGCTCTCGAACAGGATCACGTTGACCTTGTGGGTCTTGGGCAGGGCCGACACGACCTGCGTCAGCTGCTCCTTGGCGACGTCCAGCCTGGTGCGCTTGCGGTCGGTCCCGACCTTGGCCGCCATCGAGCCGCTGTGGTCGACCACGAACGCGATCCGCGAGCTCACCAGGGGGATGTCGTAGTAGCTGACCGTCTGGCCGCCGCTCGTCGTGCCGCCGCCCTTGACCGTGTCCGGGTGCGGGAGCGCGAAGCCCTCCTTGTGCTGCCGCCACCAGCGGCTCCAGTCGCTCCGCGTCCAGCAGCGCTTGCCGGTGTGCACGAACAGCGCCGTCTCCAGCTCCTGCTTGAGGCGGCCGTCCTCGGCGCCGTAGCGGCCGATCAAGAGCGGGATCGACGTCACGTCGCGGTTCGCGGTCAGGTAGCGGAACGCGAGCGAACGGAGCTCCCAGGCCCGGTGGCGGAGCGCCTTCTGCGCGGCGGTGACCGCGACGGGCGACTTCATCTCGAGCAGCAGCGCCAGCCCGAGCATCCGGCTCTCCAGGTCCGACGCCGACGCCAACGACGCGAGGTCCTGGATCCAGCTGGGGTCCTTGGCGAGCAGCTCGTGCAGGCCGGCGGCCTCGTCGAGCATGTTCTTGCGGCTGCGCTTCAGCTGCTTGCGCATGCGCGCGACCAGCGGCTGCAGCGCCTCCGCGGGCGCTTCGGACAGCAGCGCCTTGGCCGCGGCGCGCTCGGCCGAGCTCTCGGACTCGAGCCCCTCCTCGATCAGGAACTCGATCAGGTCGGGCTTCTTCGCCGCGCTCTTCGCCGCGGTGCGCAGCGCCTGCTTGACGCCCCCGCCGCGCACGGCGCCGTAGCGGAGCAGCGCCGGATAGAAGTCTGGGTCGCCGACCGCCGAGAGCCCGCGGATCAGCTCGACCGCAGAGGTCGCGTCCGGCGCGTCGTAGACGCGCTCGATGACGTCGAGCGTGAGCGGCAGGGCGCGCCCGTTGCCCTGCTCGGCCAGGATCCGCCACGCCGTCGCCGAGACCACGAGGTTGCCCTCCTCGACGCACTGCACGCGCGCGCGGTCGACGTGCTCGTCGCCGCGGACCGACGCCGTGTTGAGGAGCATGTAGCGGCGGTGCTCGTGCTCCCCGTCCGTGATCAGGTGCGCCAGCTCCCGCCGGATCCGGGCGCGGTCGAGGCGCGCGAGGCCCTGGATCACCCCTCGCCGCACGCTGGCGTTCTTCGCGCCGTAGGCCTGCTCGAACAGCCAGTCGACGCTCTCGTCGCCGGCGTCCGCGATCGCCGCGGTCAGCGCGCTCCGGACCGAGCTGTGGCAGTCGGGGCGCAGCAGCGCCTTGCGCAGGTCGCCGCCGAGGGTCGGGCGAGGCGCCTTGCGGATCGCATCGACGACGTGCACGCCCGAGCCGTAGCGGGCCAGCCGCCGGAGCTCCTGCTGGAGGTACTTGGTGACCCTCGGGTGGTCGAGCTCGCCCATCCAACCCAGCAGGCGGCGGCGCTGGGTGAGCTTCTTGGCGTCCTTGCGGACCGCCTCGTAGTCCTCGATCGCCTTGGCGACCTTGGCGGCGAGCCCGTCGTCCTGCGCCGCTCCCTGGGGCGGCTTGGCCTGCGCCGGCAGCGCCGACGCCGGACAGCAGACGAGCAGCGCCGCCGGCAGCAGCAGCAGCGCGAGGTAGGACGAGGGCCGGTTCATCGCAGGACGTGCGGGCGCCTCTGTTTTACTCTCACGCGCGCATGGGCCAAGCCCAGAGGACCCCGCCACCGGAATACGCAGCGACGCCATGACCTGCCCCCAGACGCACCCGCCGCGGTCGCGACGCGCGCTGCCGGCGGCGCTCGCGGCGCTCGGCGCGCTCGCGACGTCGCTGCCATCGCAGCAGCGCGGCGACCGGCTGCTGGTCTGCAACCGCGCCGAGGACACCCTCTCGGTGTTCGACCCGTCGACCGGGCGCGAGCTCGCGAAGCTGGCGACCGGCCCCGCGCCGAACGAGGTGGCGGTGTCGCCCGACGGCCGCGTCGCGGTCGTCACCAACGCGCGCGGCGGCGGCCCCGGCGCCAGCGGCCCCGCCCTGACCGTGATCGACGTG
>JBMHDP010000172.1:0-6449 GCA_049889335.1 Planctomycetota bacterium | reverse complement strand
CTTCGTCACCGGCCAGCCGTAGCGCTTGGGGTCGTTCTCGGCGTCGACCAGCGTCTGCCACGCGTGGGCGTGCTTGCTCTGCTGCCAGGCCGTCATCGCCGAAGGGTGGCAGCCGCCGCACTGCGCGCTGCCGACGTAGCTGGAGCCGTTGGGCGTGGGCGTCTGCTCGGCCATCAGCTCCAGCACGTTCTCGCGCGCGACGTCCTCGCGGTGCGTGAGCAGGAACGCCTTGACGTTCGGGTCGCCGCCGCCGCCCGGCACCGTGCTGCTGCCCGCCAGCGGGACGAGCTCGCAGGCGACGCGCGGGGCGTCGCCGTCCCGCCACAGCCGCGCGTCGAGCAGGACCCGGCCGCGGATGCCGGCGAACACCAGCGGGACGCCCGCGACGTAGGCGGCGGAGCTGTCGGGCTCGATGAAGCCCTGGTCCACGCCGATCACGAGGTCGGGCTTGGGCGTGAGGCTGGGGATCAACGCCCGCACCGCGTCGTCGCGGCCGTGCACCATGGCGACGCGCACGGTGTCCGCGGCGGCGTCGGCGAACGCTGCGGCCCAGGCCGGGGCGGCCTCGGTGCGCTGCACCGAGGCGTCTTCGCCGCGCAGGGCTTCGGGGAGCTCGTCGAGCAGCAGCGACGCGACCCGGACCGTGCGGCCGCGGACCTCCTTGTCGCGGAAGGGGGTCGCCGGCCACATCGGGTCGGCGCACGTCAGGTTGGTCGCGACCGCAGGGCCGCCCAGCAGGTAGCCGCTCCACTCTTCGAGCGGGAGCGCGAGGTCGTTGGCGCCGACGCCGAGCGCGTCGTAGGTGTGCTCCATCGCGAACAGCACCTGTGACGCGGTCAGTAGCTTGAGCTTGTCCAGCTCGGACGCGCCCGCGACGAGGTCTCCCCCCTCGAGCAGCAGGTCGTAGTCGCGCTGCTCGGCGATGTGCTGGACGCGCCGAGCGAGGCCGCCCAGCTGGCCGCTCGCGCAGCCGCAGGGCTCGAGGCGGCCCAGCATCGAGCCGCTGATCAGGACGCGCAGCGCGTAGGGTGGCGGCGGCGCCTCGGTGACGGCCGCCGTCGCGGTCGCCGGGCGGTCGGCGCCTGCGCCGGGTGCGCCGGCCGCGCCGCCGTCCTGTCGACGGTCGCACTGGGAGAACGTCGCGACCGCCGTCGCCGCGACGAAGGCGAGGCCGAGGCCGCGGCCGAGAGGAGAGGTGCTCATGGTTGCTTCTTCGGGAAGACGACGAGGTCGATGGCGAGGCGCGGCGCGCCGACCGCCGTCACCTCGTCGGGCTTGCCCAGGACGATCTTGCCGCGGAACGTCTCGGTGAGTCCTCCGAGGTAGCGGACCTGCAGCCGCTGCTGGCGGCCGCCGGTCGGCACCGGGGAGAGCTCGACGGCGAAGTGCGCGCGCGCGGCCCTGCCGGCGGCGCCGACGACCTCGACCACCGAGAACTCCGGAGAACGGTGCGCGGCGTGGTCGACCACCAGCACGAACTGTCGCAGCACCGCGCGCTCGTCCTGGGGCGTCGTGAGGTCGGTCGTGAACGAGATCTTGTGGATCGGGGTCGCCTCGAGGTCCGGGACGACCTTCCAGGTCGCGGCGAGGCCGACGGTGTAGGTCGGGTCCGAGGTCTCGACCGCGACCGCGGCGCGGCGGCTGCCGAGCTGGTTGGGGGTGACGCGCGCGCGCAGGACCACGTGGTCGTCGCGGGGCTCCAGGCTCACCTGCAGGTCGCCGTCGGTCGCGCGGGCCGAGCGGAACTGCAGGTCCCGGTGCTGCTCGTCGCCGCGCAGCGTCGTGACCAGCTCGCCGGTCGACGACTGCGGCACGGCGCCGAAGTCGAGCGCGGCGAACGGGCGCAGCTCGACCGGCGCGTCGATGCCGAAGCGGATCACGAACGGCCAGCGGATCCTCCCCATGCCGTCGGGGTCCTCGACCTGCTGCAGCAGGATGTAGCCGCGGCTGGCCGTCTTTGGCAGGTCGACCGCCTCCTTCTTGCGGGTGTCCAGCTCGACGTGCAGGTAGGCGGTCTCGCCGGCTGCGGGCAGGTTGCGGGTGAAGGCGCTGCCGTCGATGAAGCGCTCGGCGCCGTCCGCCTTGCGGTAGCGCAGGTCCGCGCGGCCGCACGAGCACTCGAGGTGGACCCGCAGCGGCACGAACGGCTCTCCCAGCCGGCTCAGGTCGACCTCGAACTCGTGGGTGCGCTGGGCGCCGTGGGGGATGACGCCGAAGTCGTGGTCGAGCGCCAGCTCGGTCCTGCGGTTGTCCGGGAGCAGGCCGGGGCGGGTGGCCCCGGGCTCGGGCGCAGGGTCGGCGCCGCAGGCGCCGGCGGTCAGCAGGACGAGGAGGGGCAGCAGGGGTCGCATGCGCGAGCCCATAGTAGGACAGCCGGCGCCGGCAACTACTCGTCTTCTTCTTCGGTGAGCGCGAGGTAGCCGCGCGCGCGCAGCTGCCGCGCGAACTGCTTGACGATCGGCGTCATGCGCTGGCCGGGACATGCGGTGCTCTTGAAGTCGCTGTGGCAGTAGAGCGCGTCGCCGCGCATGCCGTAGTGCTGCATCAGGTTGACCACGAGCCGCTCCATCGCGCGGACCTGGTCCCGCGTCGGGCCCTGGCCGTCGCCGCGGCGCATGAAGTTGCCGAGCAGGCAGACGCCGATGTTGGCGATGTTGTTGCTGCCGCTGGCGTGCGCGCCCTGCCAGCGCAGCTGCCGGCCTTCCCAGATGCGGCCGCTCGGGTCGATCAGGAAGTGGTAGCCGATGTCGCCGTAGCCGCGGTTGTCCATGTGCTCGCGCTGGATCCGGGCGATCTGCGCGGCGGCCATCCGCGGCGCGGTGCTGCGGAAGTACATCGCCGAGTGGTGGATCGTCACCTTGCGCGGCCGCTGCATGCGGTCGAGGTCGCGGCGGTTCTCGCGCTTGGGCTGCCAGGCGCTGCGGCGCTGCACGGCGAGGTTGCCCCACGGCGTGTTGGCGCCGCCGCGGGCGCGAGCGCCGGCGCGCGGCTGGGGGCGGGCTTCGGCGCGGAGTCGTCGCTTGAGGCCGGGGTCCATCGCCAGCTCGCGCGCGCGCTCCCGGTCGAAGCGACCGCGCTGGGCGTGCCCTTGGATCCGGTAGGCCTCGGCGCGCAAGAACCGGGCGAAGGACTCGACGTGGCCCGACGGCGGCGGCTCGGTGAAGATCACCCGCGCGGTCGAGTCGAGCGCGTCCTGGGTGCGCTGCTGCTGCAATTCGAGCCACGCGCGGCGGAGCAGCGCGGGGGCCGTCTGCGCCGCGGCGAGGTGCTGCCATTCGACCTCGGCGGGGACGTCGGAGCTGGCGAAGATCTCGTCGGCCGAGACCGTCGCCGGCGGCGCCCAGGCCGGCGCAGGCGGCGCGCCGAGGTTGGCGCAGCCGCTCAGCGACGCGAGGCAGGCGGCGAGCAGCAGGGCGAGCACGCGCGGGGTGCCGCGCGGGCCGACGGGCGGCTCAGGAGCCGCACTCTGGGGAGACGGCGAACCGTGGGGTCGCCGCCGCTCCGAATGGAAGCGTCGCTCGGTCAAGACCAGTCCCTCCTGCGGACGATGGCATCGGAGCATCCGGTGCGCGCGCCGCCGCGTCGGGGAGGCTATCGCCGCGCGCGGCCCGACGCCACCGTCGGCCGAAAGCAGCCTGGAGAAATGCCCGCTCTCGGTCCGGGAGCGCGCAGGAGCCGGCGTTCAGGCCGGTCGCGTTGACGGTCGATATCGAAGACGGGACGGCAGGCAGTCATGCGCGCACAGGCAACCATCAAGCTCACGGGTCCGATGGACCACCTGCGGCTGGTCTGGCAGACAGGCGAGACCATGCTGGAGACGGTTCCGTTCGCCGAGGACCCGGAGGGCACGCGCTACAACGTGCTGCTGGCGCTCCAGGAGATGGTCACGAACGTCCTCCGCCACGCCTACAGCGGCGACGAGCACCAGCCGATCGAGGTCGCCTTCGCGGTCGAGGAGGAGCAGCTGCACATCGAGCTGCGCGACCGCGGGCGGGCCTTCGACCCGCTCCGCTACCGGGTCGACGTCGTCGACGAAGCCGACGCGCTCCCGACCGAGGTCGGCGGCTTCGGCATCCCGTTCGCGCGGGCGGTCATGGACGACGTCGGCTACGTGCGCGAGGGCGGCTGGAACTGCCTGCGCCTGACCAAGCGCTTCCGCAAGGCGGTGCACGCGTGAGCGCGACCGCGCCGCTCCTTCCGGCGTCCGACGAGCTGCTGCGGGCGATCCCGGCGGTGATCGAGGGCGTCTCGGTCGACCTCGTCGACGACGAGGCGCCGGCGACCCCGGGGCAGCTGCGCGTGTCGCTGCCGCAGGGCGCGCTCGTGGCCGACATCTCCGAAGAGGCGCCGGCGCGCGCGCTGGTGGCCTCGCTGCTGGAGACGGTCGCGGAGCGTGAGCGGCTCGAGCACGACGTCTACAGCATGGCCGCGTCGGCCGCCGCCTTGATGGAGCGGTTCGTGATGATCAGCGAGTCGCTGCCGCTCCTCTCCGCGGGCAGCAGCGACCACGAGATCGCCGCGCTCGGGGCCTCGCGGTGCCGCCGCGCTGCCTGCGTCGAGCAGGTGGTCTACCTCGCGGGGCACCTCCACAAGGAGTTCTGCGAGGTCGTGGTGCACGACGTCGACGACGCCGCCTCGCGCGCGCAGGAGCCGCTGCGGCCCCTGCAGCCGGTCGAGGGCCTCGTCGAAGCGGCGCTGCGCGCCGACGGCGCGCTGCAGCGGGAGGTGTCCGCGGACGGGCGGCTGGGAGAGCCCGGGTCGGTCGACCACCTCGCGCGGCGGCAGGTGATCGCCGCGCCGGTCCGTTACGGCGCCGGGGAGCGACAGGTCACGCTCGGCGTGCTCCTGCTGATCGACCGCGTCGCGGACCTCGACGACGGGGCGCGCGGGGTGGAGCCGGTGCTGGGCAGCCCGGAGGCGCAGGTCGCCGAGTCGTTCGCCTCGATGCTCGGCGCCGTGCTCGGCGCGCGGCAGGGGGCCCTGTTGGGCAAGGAGCTCGACACCGCGCAGGCGATCCAGCAGCAGGTGCTCCCGGACCGCCCGGTCGAGCTCGAAGGCTTCGACGTCGCGGCCGGCTACTTCGCCTGCGGCGGCGTGGGCGGGGACTACTACGACTACGTGCCGCTCGCCGACGGGCGCACGATGGTGGTCGTCGCCGACGTCTCGGGCCACAGCCTCGCCTCGGGCATGCTCATGGTCGGCGCGCGGGCGATGCTGCGCACGCTGGCGACCGTCTACGACCGCCCGGAAGAGGTGTTCACGCAGGTCGCCCGGCGGATGCACGAGGACCTGACAAAGACCGAGCGCTTCCTCACGGCCGCGGCGGTGACGCTGCGGCCCAACGGCCGCGCGATCGAGTACGTCAGCGCAGGGCACAACGACCTGATGGTCTACCGACGCGCCACCGACACCGTCGAGCGCTGCTCGAGCGAGGACGTCATCTTCGGCTTCGTGCCGGAGCCGGAGTACCGGGCGCGGCAGCTGCTGCTCGAGCCCGGGGACTGCGCGCTGCTGTTCACCGACGGCATCTCGGAGGCGACCGACCTGCAGGACGAGATGTTCGGCGAGGAGCGCCTGGCGGCGCTGTTCGCGCAGCTGGCGCCCAGCCAGAGCGCCCAGCGCATCCTCGACGGCGTCGTCGCCGAGGTGGACCGGTTCCGCTGCGGGCAGGTGCGCGGGGACGACGTCACCGCCGTCGTGATCCGCTGCACCCACGGAGGCGTCCCGGCATGAGCCAGCCCAAGATCCTGGTCGTCGACGACGAGCCGTTCATCTGTCGCTCGCTCACGTTCGTGCTGCGCCGGGGCAACTACGAGGTCCTAGAGGCGCGCGACGGCGCGGAGGCGCTCGCGGCGATCCGCGAGCACAAGCCGGACCTGGTCTTCCTCGACGTGATGATGCCGAAGGTCAACGGCTTCGAGGTCACCCAGCAGATCCGCGGCGACGCCGCGTATGACGACGTCCAGATCGTGCTGCTGACCGCCAAGGGGCAGGACTGCGACCGCGAGGTCGGCAAAGAGGCGGGCGCGGACGACTACATGACCAAGCCGTTCAGCCCGTCCAAGATCCTCGACCGGGCGCGGCAGCTGCTGGGGGAGTGAGCGGCGCGGATTGCGGCTCGGATGTTCCTGCTGCGCCTTGGGCGACGCGCTACGGGTCGCCCACGACCCCAAAGCCGTTCGGCAGACCTCTCCGGGCGCTGGCGTCCGCGCGCTGCCGGCGCCGCGATCGGTTAGGGTAGCGCGCGCCTGCCCGCTGGCACCCGCGCCCCCACGTCCTGATGATCACGACTCGCTCCCTCGCGCGCCCTGGCGTCGCGTTCGCATCCCTGTTGGTGGCGGCGGCCCTCGCGGCGCCGTGCGCGGCCCAGAAGAAGGGCACGACCAAGCGCACGCTCGCGTCCGGCGGCGTCGAGCGTGAGTTCTTGCTGCACGTCCCGCGGCGCTACA
>JBMHDP010000171.1:0-9811 GCA_049889335.1 Planctomycetota bacterium | reverse complement strand
GACGCCGCCGCGCTGCGGCTGCCGCTGGCCGCGCCGCGCGCCCTGGCGGACGAGCGGGTCGGCGACTACGCCGAGCGGCTGGAGGCGCGCGCCGAGGTGCAGCTCCTGCTGCTGCTGCAGGCGGGCGCGATGGCGTTCGGGTGCTGGCGCGGGGGCGACCTGGTGCAGCACAAGGCGGTGCGCAAGTACGTGGTGCGCGGCAACGGCAAGTCACAGGCGACGCACCTCAAGACGCGCGGCAAGTCGCGCTACGGCTCGCGCCTCCGGCTGCAGAACTGGAAGCGCCTGCTCGGTGAGACCAACGCCCGGCTCGCCGAGTGCGAGGCGGTCTCGGGGCCGTTCGAGCGGATCTTCTTCGCGGCGCCGGTCCGGGTGTGGCCCGAGCTCTTCGCCGCGGACCCGGCGCCACCGTTCGGTCGGGACGACGACCGCCTGCAGCGCGTGGCGATGCACGTGCACCGGCCGGACCACGACGAGCTGCTCCGCGTGCGTCGTCGGATGATGGCGGGTCGCCTCGAGCTCCCCACCTGAGCGCGGCGCAGCGTCGCGTTACGTCGCACAGTCATAGCGCGCTTGCCTTTGTCGCATGCGGGTCCCATTTGCCGGCGATGTGCGCGAGCCGTCTGGGAGCCCCTTTGCAGAGCGTATGTGTGTGCAATACTAGCGCGCGACTGCGGGGCTTTGGCCTGACGACACGGCCCGCAGCTCTACACCCCTGTTACCCCTGATTCTGACCATGAACGCAACTCGTCTCCTCACGGTTGCCGTCGCCGCTATCGCTGCGACCGGCCTCCGTGCCCAGTTCGCCGAAGGCTTCGACTCGCAAGCCACCGCCGACATCACGGAAGTCACCCAGCCCGACACGACGGTCACCTACGTCGACTACTCGAACATGACGGTCGGCGCGACCACGTGGTCGATCCCGGAGGCGCCCCGTCGCATCCCGGGCTCGGCGCCGACCCGCGGCGTGCTGATCCGCTGCAACACGGACTCGACCCCGGCCGCGACGGCCGCGAACCTGATCGCCGGCGCGACGCCGCTGGTGTTCAGCGGCCGCTACCGCCTGTCGTTCGACGCCTGGATCAACGTCCCGATCCCGATCCCGAGCGGCGGCACCGAGCAGCTGCTGTGGGGCGTCGGCGTCGACAACATCACCCCGATCGAAGCGCGGAACAACCGCGGCGCGGGCACGGCCGGCATCTACGGCTGGATCTGCGGCGAGAACGGCTACGGCACCGAGGACGCCTGCATCAACGACGGCGACTTCGAGCTGGCCGACCTCGGCGACCTGCAGCCGGGCGAGAGCGTGCCGTTCAACGAGGCCTTCGACAGCGGCATCCCGGGCACGGCCAACAACTGCGCCGGCAACCGCTGGGTCCGCGTCGACATCGACACGGACGCCAACGGCACCCGCGTCTACTTCAACGGCTACGAGTTCTTCAACGAGCCGAACGGCATCGCCCCCGCGGGCCACGCCATGATCGGCTACGAGGACCCGTTCAGCTCGATCAGCGGCTCGCCCGACGGCCAGTGGGGTCTGCTCGACAACTTCCGGGTCACCACCCCGACGGGCTGCGGCACGACCGGCACGGCGATCGCTCAGGGCGCCGCGACCGCCGGTGAGATCCTCAACGGCAGCGCGCCGCCCGCCATCTCGGCGCCGCTCACCATGCGTCTGCGCGGCGGCCCGACCTCGTCGGTCGTCTTCATGTGCTCGGGCCAGCCCTCGCCGGTCACGCTCCCGGTCCCGATCGACGGCAACTGCACGATCAACGTCGAGCTCGTCACGCTCGACGTGTTCACCCCGGTCTCGACCAACGCGGACGGCGGCGGCATCTTCACCATTGAGGTGCCGAACAACACCGCGCTCTGCGGCTTCCAGCAGGGCTGGCAGTGGCTGTGGCTCGACTTCGCGAACCCGCTCTGCCCGTTCCAGCTGACCGAGGGCATGACGACGACCTTCGGCTCCTAGCCGGTCGTCGCGGCGCGAGCGGCGCGGGGCTCCTGGAGCCCTGCGCGCCCGCTGCTTCCGCCGCGGCGAGCCGCCGCGGCGCCCGCGCCCAGGGTCACTTGCCCTGCTTGGGCGCGGCCGGCCGCTCCAGCGTGAGCGGCCGCACCCAGATGTTTCGGAAGCGCATCGGGTTGCCGTGGTCCTGCAGCTTGATCGGCCCCTTCGGTCCGTGCGCCCGGTAGCTCGGGAGCGACTTGTGCGAGGTCGGACCGAGCAGCGGCTCGTCCAGCTGGACCACGACGCCGTTGTGCACGACGGTCAGCCGCGCGGGCGACGCGAGCGCGCCGTCGTCCTGGAACCGCGGCGCGACGAACACGATGTCGTAGACGTTCCACTGGCCCGGCGGCCGCGTCGCGTTGACGTAGGGCGGCTTCTGGCCGTAGATCGCGGCCGCCTGGCCGTCGGCGTAGGTCGGGTTCTCGAAGCTGTCGAGGATCTGGACCTCGTAGCGGCCGAAGAAGAACACGCCGCTGTTGCCGCGGCCCTGCGAGTGTCCCTTGGGCGGCGGCGCCATCCACTCGATGTGCAGCTGGCAGTCCCCGAACTCCTGGGCGGTGCGGATGTCGCCGGTCCGCGTCACCTCCATCGCGCCGCCGTCGACGAGCTTCCACTTTGCGGGGCCCTTGCGGCCGCGCCACGCGTCGAGGCCGCCGCCGTCGAACAGCACGACGGCGTCCGCGGGGGGCGGCGCCGGCTTCGCAGGGGCGGGGCCCGGGTCGACCGCCGGCGGCCGCGGCCGGCGCGAGTCGTGGACGCAGAACCCGTCGGGGAGCACCGGCGTGTCGGTGTAGCCGGGGTTCTGCTGTTGGGCGTGGGCGGCGAGCGCGATCAGCGCGACGGCGGCGGGGATCCTCATGGGCGCACGATCGCGGATGCCCCTGGCTCGATCCAGCCCGCGGAGCTCAGACGGGGCGGCCGGGCTCTGCGCCGGGCAGCGGCGGATCCGTCGGCAGCGGGCAGCGCTCGAGCAGCTGCCGGGCGCGGCGGGAGATCGACGTCAGCGAGCGGCGGAAGTCGCGCGGCTCCATGCCGCAGCGGCGCGCTGCGGCGCGGGTCGTGTTGCACGACATGGCGGCCTGGAACGCGTCCTGCTGCCGTGGCGTCAGCGCCGCCGCGAGGTGCTCCCGCACCCAGCATCGCTCCGCCATGGAGCGCCCGTTGCCGGTGCTCGGCGCGGACGCGACGTGCTCGAGGTCCATGGCGCGCGTGCGGGCCCACTCGGACCGGAGGATCGCGCACGCCGAGCGCCGCGCCACCGTCCGGAGCCAGGCTTTCGGCGACTCGGGCGGGGCGCCTTCGAGGAGGGCCACCGTCAGCTCGTGGATGGCGCGCTCGGAGGCTTCTTCTGCCAGGACGGGGCTGCGGACGACTTGCAGCGCGGCCCGGTAGGCGACGGGTAGCAGGGAGTAGGGTTCGAGAGGCATGGGCGGGGGCGAGGGGCGGCAGGAAGGTGGGATGTCGTTATGAAGTGTGGCATGACGTAATGTCAAGTTTGACTCGTATTGCGCACGTCATGAGGCGCGTTGGCCAAATTGTCACAGCCATGCCGATCAACCTTGACGATCTGGATGTTGGCGTGCCGGTTCGTCAGCTAAAACGAAGGGGTGACCTCGGAACCGGCCGACTCCCACGCCCAACGTCCGCAGCGAGCGCTCGCGGAGCACTTCGCGGGCCGCCTGCGCGAGCTGCGCGCGCGCTGCGGGTGGACCCAGGACCAGGTCGCGCAGCGCCTGGGCTGCCATGAGTCGGCCGTCTCGCGCTGGGAGAGCGGCTCGCGGTTCCCCACCGGCAGCGACCTCGTCGCGCTCGCAGATCTGTTCGGCGTCAGCGCAGATGACTTGCTGGGTCGCAGCTGCCAGCACGTCCGTCCGGGGGCTGCGCTCGTCGACCTGCAGCTCCTCGAGCGGCTCGCGGCGGCCAGCTCGATCGAGGACTTCGAGCGGCTGGTCGAAGCGAACGGGGACCAGGCGGTCTGGCTGCCGGTGCCCGACGGCGCCGCGGTGATGCCCGTGACCGAGGCGATGCGTCTGGCGCGAGAGGTCGCCGACCGGTTCGCGGACAGCAGCTGCGCCGACCGGTTGTTCCGGCCGCGCGGGTGACGACCCCGTGAAGTTTGCGTCATGACGCAGGAACGCGGCGACGCGTAGCTACAGTGGCGGCGTGAAGCTGTTCCTCGACATCGACGGCGTGCTCCTCGGCGTCGACCCGCACCGCAGCTCGCGGGCGGCGCTCGCCCCGCACGCGTGCGAGTTCCTGGAGTTCGCGCTGTCGCGCTGCAGCGTGCACTGGCTCACCACCCACTGTCGCGGCCGCGCGGCGCCGGCGGTGCAGCACCTCGTGCGGCACACTCCCCAGAGCGAACGCGAGCGCGTGCTGGGCCTCGCCGGCAAGATCCGGCCGACGCGCTTCGAGACGTTCAAGACCGAAGCCTTGCCCCGGGACCAGGACGCCGAGCCGTTCGTCTGGCTCGACGACAGCCCGACCGGCGCCGAGCTGGACTGGCTGCGGGCCCGCGGCTGGCTCGACCGCTGGCTCTGGATCGACACGCGCGAGGAGCCCGACGACCTGCTGCGCGCGCGCCGCTGGCTCGAGGAGCGGCTGGAGCGCGCCGCGGGCGCCGACGCCTAGCCGCGCAGCCGCGCGCAGACGGCAGCCGTGAACGCCGCGGTGTCGAGCGACCCGCCGAGGTCGGCGGTCGCTTCGCCCGCCGCGCTCGCGTCGCGCACCGCCTCGTCGCCCATGGTGCCGAGGCCGCGGTAGCCGCGGTGGGTCAGCAGCATCGCGAACGCGAGCAGCGCCGCCGACGGGTTGCAGACGCCCGCGCCGGCGATGTCCGGGGCGGTGCCGCCCGCGGGGTCGAACATCGCGAGGGTCACCGCGCCGCGCTCGTCGAAGGCGTAGTTCGCGCTGGCGCCGAGACCGATGCTGCCGACCATCCCGCACGCCATGTCCGACAGGAAGTCGCCGTACTCATTGGGCGTGACCACCACGCGGTAGGACTCCGGACTCTTCAGCAGCTTGTAGAGCAGCGCGTCGAAGAGCTCGCTGTCGTGCTCGATGTCGGCGTGCTGCTGCGCCACCCCGCGCACGATCTCCTCGAAGAACCCGTCGGTCGCGCGCTGGATCGTGTACTTGCTGGAGCTGGTGACGCCGCAGCCGAGCCGCTGCGCCAGTTCGAACGCGTACTGCGCCGCCTCGCGCGCCGGCCGCCGCTCGATCACGCGGATCGAGACGGCCACGTCGTCGCCGATCCGGCGGCCGGCGTCCTCGTAGGTGCCGCCGACGGCGACGCGGATGATGTGCAGGTCGACCTGGCCCTGGTGCCGGGTCTCGACGCCGGGAAGGGTCTTGACCGGCCGGTGGATCACCGAGAAGCCGCAGCGCTCGCGCAGCACCTTGTTGGGGCTCTCGGTCTCGGTGACGGTCGGGTACTTGATCGAGACGGCGTGCTGCCGCATCGCCGCGAGCGCGGCCTCGTAGCAGGCGTCCGCGTCCTGCCGTCGCGCCTCGAGGCTCAGGTCGGCGGGGTGGAAGTGCACGTGCAGCGGCAAGGTGTCGGCGACCTTGTGCACGCTCTCCGACAGCTCGGAGGAGATGCCGTCGCCGAGCAGCTCGGCGACGTGGAGGGATTCGCGGTCGGGCATGTCCGCAGCATCGTGGCGCCGCGGCCGTTCGGCCGCCAGCGGCGCGTGCCGGTCACTTCGTCTTCCGTGAGGTGACGTCGTCCGCGGTGCCGGGCTCGCCGTCCGGGCCGTGGGTGCGCACGTAGAAGCCCTGAGGCGCCGAGCCCCTGACCAGCTCGTACGGGTTGCCCCACGCGTCGAGCGGGACCTCGGCCAGCTCGGCGCCGACCAGGGCGTCGAGGTCCGGCGGGAGCTTGCCGTTCTTGGCGTAGAACATGCGGACCGCGCCGGCGAGTACGCGCACGTCGGCTTCGGACTTGGCGCGCCTCGCCTGCTGCTCGGCGCGGTCCAGCGACGCCTTGACGCGGTCGCGCAGCGCCGCGAGCTCGCCGCTCGTGGCGCGTCGGAGCGAGGACTCGAGCTTCATCCGAGCGGGCAGCTCGTCCATGCCCGGCACCTCGACGTCGGCTTCGGCGCGCAGCGAGGTCGCGACCACGACGCCGCGTCGGTCGATCCGCTGGACGCCGGAGACCTGCCCGTCGACCTTGATCGTGTTCGGCGTCGCCAGCGCCGCGTCGGTGCGGATGGTGCCGCTCAGGCGGAGCGTGAGCTGCTCGGGTTCGGCGCGCGCCAGGGTCACGTTCGTGCGCTGGACCGTGGGCAGCGCGGGGTCCCCCGACGCGAGCGCGTGCTCCCAGCTCGCGCCGACCCGCACCGGTGTCTGCGGGGCGCGCGCGAACAGCGCGGCGACGACGCGCTTCAGCCTCGCCTGCTGCGCCGGCTCCAGCGGCTCCTGGCCCTCGACCTGAGGGGCCGCGCTCAGGTCTCCGATCACGGCGCCGCGCGGGTCGGCGCGCAGCACCAGCAGCTTGTCGGCCTCGCCGATGCGGCTGCGCACCGCGGCGCCCAGTCCAGCCAGCTTCTTCGGGTCCTGCGCGAGCGTCGGGTCGAAGGTGTCGAAGGGTCGCTTGTCGCCCAGCGGCAACCCGACCTCGCCGTGCACGCGCAGGACCGCGAGGGCGAGCTCGGAGCTGCCGTCCGCCGCGACCTCGAGCACCTCGACCATCATCGTCCGCGCGACCTCGAGGGACTGTCGCGTCGGCTGGTAGGGCGTCTCGATGTCGACCTGCTGACGCGTCGTCTCGACGAAGAACAGCTTCTGTCCGGCGAGGAGCTGCGGTCGCAGCGACAGCGCGTCGGCGTCTGCCTGCGCCGCAGCGGTGAGCGCGATCCACGGCGCCAACAGGGTCGCCCGCCACCAGCGGTTGCCGGGTTCCGTCATGTCGGGATTGTCGGCTGTCGCGCGGCGCCACGCGAGGCTCAGGTCTCGAACCGGAAGCCGACGCCGCGGATCGTGTGGAGGTGGCGCGGCTTGGCGGGGTCGCGCTCGAAGACCTTGCGCAGCCGCAGCACGACGTTGTCGAGCGTGCGCACGGTGGTCGGCGCGGCGCTGCCGAACAGCGCGTCGACCGCCTCGCGTCGGGTCACGACGGTCGAAGGCCGGCCCGCGAGGAGCTTCAGCAGCTTGGTCTCCGTCAGCGACAGGGACTCGGGCTCGCCGTCGCCCCGGGTCGCGGTCATGGCGCGGAAGTCGACGCGGTGGCCGCCGAACTCCAGCACGTCGGCGCCCGCCGACGGCGGCGGCTGGCGCCGCAGCAGCGCGTCGACGCGCAGCAGCAGCTCGCGCAGGTTGAACGGCTTGGTCAGGTAGTCGTCGGCCTGCAGCTCCAGCCCGCGGATCCGGTCCTGCTCGTCGGCGCGGGCGCTGACGATCAGCACCGGGGTCTCGTCGCCGCGCGCCCGGAGGATCTGCAGCACCTCGAAGCCGTCCTTCTCCGGCAGCATCACGTCGAGGATCAGCAGGTCGATGCCGCCCCGCGCCATCCGCTCGAGCGCGGCGGCGCCGGTCAGCACGTGCTCGGCCTGGTAGGACTCGAGCACGAGGTTGTCGCAGACCATCTCCCCGAGCTGGCGCTCGTCCTCGGCGACCAGGATCCAGCGGTTCATGCGCCCTGCTCCAGCGGCAGGCGCACGACGAACGTGCTGCCCTGGTCCCGACCGGGGCTGTCGGCCTCGACGGCGCCGCCGTGCGCGCTGACCATCTCGCGGACGAGGTGCAGCCCGAGGCCGGTGCCGCCGCTGGCCCGGTCGTCGCCGCGCCAGAACGGCTGGAACGCCGAGGCGCGCTCTTGCTCGTCGAGGCCGCGGCCGCGGTCGTGCACCAGCAGCCGCGCCTCGCCGTCGTGCTGGACGACCTCGACCCGGACCGTCGTGCCGGCCGGCGAGAACTTGATGCTGTTGTCGAGGAGGTTGCGCAGGACCAGCTGGAGCGCGGCGGCGTCGCGCAGCGCCTCCAGCGTCTCGGGAGCGTGCACTTCGAGCGAGATGTCGGCGGCCTGGGCGCGCGCCTGCATTGCGTCGACCGCGTCGCGCACGTCTGCGGCGAGGTCCCCGCGCGTCCTGGCCGCCTCGGTGCGGGCGCTGCGCAGGCCCGCGGCCTTGAGCACGTTGTGGAGGCCGCGCTCGAGGCGTTCGGCCTCGAGCAGGCCGTTGGTCAGGTAGCGCTGCCGCTTGGCGTCCGGGACGCGTCCGTCGCGCAGGGACTCAAGCAGCAGGCTGATGGTCGCGAGCGGCGTCTTCAGCTCGTGGGTGGCGGCTGCGAGGAAGCGGTCCTGGTTGGCCCGGAGGCCTGCTTCCCGGCGCTTGGACGCGAAGTAGAGGCCGCCGCACACCGCCAGCACGAGCGCGAAGAAGACCGCTTCGCCGGCGAACATCCACTGCCGGCGCGTCCCGACGGCCGCCAGCGACGCCGCGTCGTCGGCGCCCAGCGCGCGCGCGGCCCCGTCGATGTCCCGCTCCACGAGCTGGGCGCTCGCCGCGGTCAGCTCTCCGCTCGCGAACAGCAGGAACGTGGCCCACCACGCGAGCAGCGCGAAGGAGAGGCACAGCACGAGGATGAACAGCAGGTTGCTGGACGACCGGACCACGACACCGGGAAAACGCATCACGATAGGGCGGGATTTCGTCCCCGCGGACGGACCCCATACATCCTACGTCATCGCGGCCCTGCTGTGTCCCGGTCGCCGCCCGGTTCGTTACGATGCGGGCATGCGCTGCTCGATCTGGATCGCCACGCTGCTGCTGGCGCTGACCTGTCCGGCCCAGCGTGCGGAGGAGGTCGGCGCGATCCTCGAGGAGCACTGCTGTTCGTGTCACGGCGAGGACAAGGTCTCCGGCGGTCTCGACCTGACGGTGGCACCGACGGATGCGGTCGCGGCGCTGTGGCGCTGGAGCCGCGTTCGTGAGCGGGTGCGCGCCTTCGAAATGCCTCCGGCGCACGTCAGCGAGGTGAGCCTCGCGGAGCGGCAGCAGGTGACCGCCTACGTCGACAGGCTGCTCGCGACCGAGGTCCCGCGCCTCGCCCGTGACCCCGGCGAGGTCACCGTGCGTCGGCTCAGTCGGTATCAGTGGCGGAACACGGTCCGGGACCTGCTCGGCGTCGAGGTCGACGTCTCGGCGTTCCCCGCGGACGACCTGGGCTACGGCTTCGACTCGATCGGAGACGCGCTGACCTTCTCGACGCTGCACCTGGAGAAGTACCTGAGCGCGGCCGAGTCGGTCGCCGCCGAGGTGTTCCACGGCGAGGACCCCGCGCGCCCGGCGCGGCGCGTGTTCGCGGGCGGCGCGATGCGGCTCGTCGGCGACCGCGGGGCGACGATGCGCACGGCGGCGCACATGTACACGCGGTCGACGATCGAGCAGGACGTGGCGCTGCCGCGCGACGGTCTCTACCGCGTTCGAATCGCAGCCCGCGCGCAGCAGGCGGGCGACGAGCCGGCGCGGATGGCGATCGACCTCGACGGAGTGCGCGTCGCGCGGCTCGACGTCCCCAATCGTCGGCTCCGCGAGTTCGTCGTCGAGCGCCGCCTGGGACCGGGCCGGCACGTGCTCGGGGTCTCCTTCGTCAACGACTTCTACGACCCCGACAACCCGGATCGCAGTCGCCGGGACCGGAACCTCGACGTCGAGACGGTGGTCGTCGAGGGGCCCGTGGACGCGCGCGAGACCCCGGCTTTGGCGCGATGGCTGGTCGACGACCCGGCGGCGGGCGAGGACGCAGACGGGGTGCGCGGCCTCGTCGACCGGATGCTGCCGCGGCTCTGGCGCCGCGCGGTCC
>JBMHDP010000170.1:0-3713 GCA_049889335.1 Planctomycetota bacterium | reverse complement strand
CGTCCCGTGGGGCCAGAAGGCGTTCGCGGCGTATCTGGGCGAGGACCGCAGCGCCTGGGCCGCGTTCGATCCGGCGTCGCAGCTCGCGGACGCGGCCGAGCGGCTCCCGCTGCTGATCGACCAGGGCGGCGCCGACGCGTTTTTCGAGACCCAGCTGCGCGCCGAGCGGTTCCTGGCCGAGTGCGCGCGCCTCGACCACCCCGTGACCTACCGCGTGCGCGACGGCTACGACCACAGCTACTATTTCGTGGCGTCGTTCATCGAGGACCACGTCGCGCACCACGCCGCGGCCCTCTGCGGCGGCGTCACGTAGGAGCGGCGCACCCCGCGCGTCAGCGGCGCACGCCCTTGCGCTGCATAAACCACAGGCCGTCTTCGGCCCATCGCTGGTTCGCCGGGTCCTTGAGCAGCGCGGTGTCGCGCGCCACGACCTGCGGCAGCATGTGCTGCCACATGCGGCGCACCTCCGGCGACTTCATGAACACGTAGTACGCGTTGGTCGCGTGGCTCGCGAAGAGGTGGAAGAACTCCTTCTCGATGACGTCGAAGTTCGCCTCGAAGTAGTCGTCGAGCTCGATGTGCTCGCCGAAGAACT
The DNA here is from genome assembly GCA_049889335.1 of Planctomycetota bacterium. Taxonomy (GTDB): domain Bacteria; phylum Planctomycetota; class UBA1135; order UBA1135; family UBA2386. The sequence continues at coordinate 3,118 of JBMHDP010000170.1, read as the reverse complement.
CCTTGCCTGCCGGGCTCTCGTCGCGCACGTCGACCGCGTCCTCGGGCAGCTCGTCCCCCGACGCCGAGACCTCGCCTCCCTCGACGCGCTCGCCCGTGACCTCCTGGTAGAAGTCGAAGTCGAAGTGCGCGCCGAGCGGCCCCTGGGACTGGGCCAACAGGAACTCGCGCGTGTCCGGCGACATCCCCTCGTGGTTCGGCTCGACGAACAGCATGTAGCCGTCCGGCCGCATGTAGCGCGCGACCATGTGGTCCATCGCAGCCGCGAAGCCCGGGAAGTGGTGCAGGCTGCCGTGCGAGGTCAGCAGGTCGACCGGCTGTTCGCAGGGCCACTTCATCACGTCGCCGGCCCAGAACTCGCACAGGTGGTCGACGCCCTGCTCGCGCGCCAGGCGCTTGGCGGTCTCGATCTTCTTCTCCGACAGGTCGATGCCGACCGAGCGGATCCCCCGCTTGGCCATCGCGTGGCAGAACCAGCCGTTGCCGCAGCCGATGTCGAGCTGGGAGGTGATCTCGCCGCGGTGACGGTCGAGCAGCCGGAGCACCGTGTCGACGCGCGGCTGGATGATCTGCTCCGCGAGGTGCGGCACGAAGCGCCAGTCGTGCGGCCGCTCGTAGAGCGCGTCGATCTGCTCCTCCTGAAGATCCCAGAAGCGCCCCTCTCTCTCGAGCAATTGCTCCGGGTCGGGCGGGGAGTCCCCGTGCGCGTGCGAGTGTCCGTGGTGGCTCACGACGTGATCGCCGCGACCTCGCGGCGTCGCGAGCCTACCCCCCGCCAGGGTGCAATCAACCCGAACGGCGGCGGGTGGCCCGCGGCCGCGGCTGCGACGCGATCTCTCGCAAGCGCGCGTGCACGTCGTCGACCGTGCGGGCCAGCGTGGACGTGCCGGCGCTCAGCCCCACGACCGAGACCGACGCGAACCAGGCGGGCTCCAGCTCGTCGGCGCGCTCGACGTGCAGCGCCGGCACCCCCCGCCGCTCGGCCCGCGCCGCCAGCTGCCGCGTGTTGTTCGAGCTGCGCCCGCCGACCACGACCAGCGCGTCGACGCGCGGCAACAGCGCGTCGAGCGCCGCGGCGCGCGCCTTCGTCGGGCTGCACACGGTGTCGACCGCGGCGACGTCTGCCCCGGGGTTCCGGCGCCGGATCTCCTGGAGCAGCGCCGCGACGCGGTCCTGCGGCGCGGTGGACTGGCAGACCACGCCGAGCTTCGGCGCGGGCCACGCGCGCACGTCGTCCGTGGACCAGATCACCACGGGGTCGCGGAGGTCCTCGACGACGCCGCGCACCTCGACGTGGCCGGGCCGGCCGATCACGACGACGCGGCGGCCGTCACGCTGCAGCGCCTGCGCGGCTTCGTGCACCTTCTGCACCAGCGGGCACGTGGTGTCGACCAGCGCCTTGCCGGCCGCGCGCAGCCGCGCGCGCTCCCGGTCGCTGACGCCGTGCGCGGTGACCAGCACGGCCGGCGTCGCCGGCACGCCTCGCGACGCCTCGTCGGACTGCCGGAAGCCCCGGGCGTCGAGCATGCGCAGGACCTCGCGGTTGTGGACCAGCTCGCCGTGGATCGTGACCTCATCGGGTCGCTGGATCCGGTCGATCACCTCCAGCGCGTCGCGGACGCCGAAGCACATCCCCATCGCGTCGGCCCGCACGATCTCCATGTTGTCAGCCATTTACTTTGCATCTTAAAGTGATTGGCCGAAGCGCGCAAGCGGCGGGCAGGAGCGGGCCGGCGCGCTCAGGCGAAGAAGTCGTTGCCCTTGTCGTCGACGACCAGGAAGGCCGGGAAGTCCTCGACCTCGATCTTCCAGACCGCCTCCATGCCCGCGTCCTCGTAGTCGAGCACCTCGACCTTCTTGATCGAGTCCTGCGCGAGGATCGCGGCCGGCCCGCCGATCGAGCCCAGGTAGAAGCCGCCGTGCTGCCTGCAGGCGTCGGTGACCGCGCGGCTGCGGTTGCCCTTGGCGAGCATCACGAAGCTGCCGCCGTGCCGCTGGAACAGGTCGACGTAGGCGTCCATGCGCCCGGCCGTGGTCGGGCCGAACGAGCCCGACGCCATCCCGTCGGGGCGCTTGGCGGGGCCGGCGTAGTAGACGACGTGGTCCTGCAGGTACTGCGGCATGCCCTCGCCGCGGTCCAGCCGCTCCTTGATCCGGGCGTGGGCGATGTCGCGCGCCACCACCATCGGACCGTTGAGCACGAACCGCGTCTTGATCGGGTGCTTGCCCAGCTCGGCGCGGATCTCGGCCATCGGTCGGTTGAGGTCGATCTGCACGACCTCGCCTTCGAGGCGCTGCTGGTCGACGTCGGGGAGGAAGCGCGCCGGGTTGGTCTCGAGCTGTTCGAGGAACGCGCCGTCCTGGGTGATCTTGGCCCTGACCTGGCGGTCGGCGCTGCACGAGACGCCGATACCGACCGGGCACGAGGCGCCGTGGCGCGGCAGCCGGATCACGCGCACGTCGTGGCAGAAGTACTTGCCGCCGAACTGCGCGCCGATGCCGTTCTTGCGCGTGAGCTCGAGGATCTGCTCCTCGAGCTCGCGGTCGCGGAACGCGCGGCCGCGCGCGTTGCCGCTGGTCGGCAGGCTGTCGAGGTAGCGCGCGCTGGCGAGCTTTACGGTCTTGAGGTTGAACTCGGCCGACATGCCGCCGACGACGACGGCGAGGTGGTACGGCGGGCAGGCCGCGGTGCCCAGCTTCCGGGTCTCCTGGTCGACGAACTGCAGCAGCGACTCCTCGTTGAGCACCGCCTTGGTCTTCTGGAACAGGAACGTCTTGTTGGCAGAGCCCCCGCCCTTGGTCATGAACAAGAACTTGTAGGCGTCGCCCTTCTCGGCGTAGAGCTCGATCTGCGCCGGCAGGTTGTCGCCGGTGTTCTTCTCGGAGTACATGTCGAGCGGCGCCATCTGCGAATAGCGCAGGTTGGTCTCGGTGTAGGTCCGGTGGATGCCTTTGCTGAGCGCGCGCTCGTCCTCGCCGTCGGTCCAGACGTCCTGCCCCTTCTTGCCGAGCACGATCGCGGTGCCCGTGTCCTGGCAGCCCGGCAGCACCATGCCGGCCGCGACGTTGGCGTTGTGCAGCAGCTGCAGCGCCACGAAGCGGTCGTTGTCCGAGGCCTC
>JBMHDP010000169.1:0-4337 GCA_049889335.1 Planctomycetota bacterium | reverse complement strand
CGAGCCGCGCGTCGTCGCCCGTCCCGTCGCGGCTGGAGCCGGTGTCGAGCTTGGTCAGCTGCACCGTGACCTCACGCTCGTCGCCGAACCCACCGCCCTCCAGCAGCGGGCGATGGCGCAGCGTCACCCAGGTGCCCGCGGGCAGGACGCCGACCATGGTCGCGAGCTGGTTGGCCGAGCGCACGTCGACGCCGTTGAAGCGGGTGATCTCGTCGCCGAGCCCGACGCCCGCCGCAGCGGTCACCGAGTCCTGGAACATCTGCTGGACGAAGACGCCGCGGCGCTTCTCTTTGCCCTCGCGCGAGGTCATGAACCACGCGCTCATGTCGAGCGTGCCGTGCTCGGCGTGGCGTCCCGCGACCAGGTCGCCAAGGAAGTTGCGGATCTGGTTCGAAGCGATCGCGAAGCCGACGCCGACGTTGACGCGGCCGCGGTCACCGATCGAGATGCGGCCGTTGATGCCGATGACCTCGCCGCGCTCGTTGAACAGCGGGCCGCCCGAGTTGCCCGGGTTGACGGGCGCGTCCACCTGGATGCAGTCCGGGTAGACGAGCATGCGGCCGCCTTGCCCCTCCTGATAGCGGTGGGTGCCCGAGACGATGCCGAACGTCACCGTCGGCTTGAAGTCCGTCGCGAGCAGGAACGGGTTGCCCATCGCGAACACCGTCTCGCCGACCAACACGTCGTCGCTGTCCCCGAGGTCGCAGTACGGCCACGTCTGGCCGTCCTCCTTGGGGAGCAGCCGGATCACCGCGAGGTCGCTGCCGGGGTCGATCCCGAGCACGACGCCCTCGTAGAGCTCGCCGTCCGGGAGGCCGATCTTCTTGTTCTTGTAGTGCGCCTTGCCCGAAGGCTGGTGCTCACGACGCCACCGCTCCTTCCACTGCTCGACCGCGACCGCCTCGTTCCACTGCTTACCGGCGTCGGCGGTCTCGGCGTCGTAGCTCGCGCGCAGCTCGGCGAGCACCGACTCAGGCGGCTCCGGCGGCTCGGGCAGCTTGTAGTCCTTGTCCGGCTTGCCGACGACGTGGAAGTTCGTCAGCAGGAAACCGGCGGGGTCGATGATGACGCCGCTGCCGCCGCCCGGCGAGTCCATCGACATCACCGAGCACACCGCGTGCGAGCAGCGGTCGATCACCGCGACGCGGCGCGCTTCGCTCTCCGCGACCGCGGCGAGCGGGTCCTGGAACGCGCAGGACGTCAAGGCTGCGAGCAACATCATGATCGTGGTGTGGCGGGTCGGTCTACTTCTGGACCACGCGCGCGTCCGCGAACGCGCAGAAGTCGCCGAGGTCGTAGTTCTTGCCGAAGTCGACTTCGACGGTGAGCGTCTTCGCCTTGTTCAGCGCTACGCGCAGCGTGAAAGGCGCCTGGCCCCGCACCATCGGCGCCGACTCGAACACCTGCTCGCCGTCTGCGTGCACCCGGAAGACCGCGTGCGCGGCCGGGCCGCCGCGGTCGTCGATCCCGATCATCGCCTCGAACACGTCGAAGCGACCGCCCAGGTCGTAGGTCAGGCGGGTGCGAGGGACCAGGCCCAGGCCGCGCTCGTAGCGCTTGCCCGCGAGCTCGAAGCCCGGTCCGGCGACCGAGCGATTGTTGTACCAGGGCCACGTCCGGTCGAACGCGGGGGTCTGCTCGACCTCGGGCCTGAGATCGGAGAGCCAGACCAGCTTGTCGCTCGACACGTCGAGGCGGTGCAGCCGCTCGACCGGCACGTCGAGCACGCAGCCTTCGTCGAGCCGGCAGCGAACGCGCTCCCCCAGGCCGAGCAAGCGGCCTTCGACGCGCTCGCCGGTGGTCAGCGACACGACCGTGCGCGGCCGCGGCTGGCGGTCCGGCGCGAAGCCGGTGTTGGCGCCGAACACCGCGCCGGCGAAGCCGTCGAGGCCGAACTCGTACTCGTCGCCGCGCAGCAGGAAGTCGATGCCGTCGTCGCGGATCGCCGTCATCGTCACGAGCGACCGCTGCGACTTGCCGTCACCGACGACGTAGATGACGTCCTCGTTGGCCGGCGGCTCAGCGAGGTCCTGCTCGAACAGCGTCGGCTGCGGCCGCATCAGGCCGCCGTGCCGGACGGCGCGCACCGTGCCCAGTGGCAGCTCCAGCGCAGCGCCGCACGGGAGGGTCGCGACCAGTACCGGCGGCTTGCCGTCGGCGGCAGCGCGACCTGACAGCTTCTTGGCCGGCAGCTCGGCGCCGGACCGCAGCCAGACGCGGTGCTCGGTTTTCACGTCGCGCGTGACCGCGCCCTTCCGCTCGAACGAGACCAGCTCGGCGAGGTCGAGGCGAACGACGCCGCCTTCCTGTCGCAGCTCGACGACGCCGTCTTCGCCGACGGACAGCGTGCCCTCGAGCTGACGCCCGTCGATCGTGCGCGCGACGCCGTCGGTCTGGCCCGCAGCGCTCACGCTGAGCATCGCCGCAGCGAAGAAGGTTGCGGTCTTGGCTAGGCTCACTTGCGGTCGGCCGACTCTTGGATCACGCGCGCGTCCACGAACGCGCAGAAGCTGCCGAGGGCGTATTTCTTGCTGAAGTCGACTTCGACGGTGAGCGTCTTCGCCTTGTTCAGCGCCACGCGCAACTTGGCCGGCGCCTGGCCCCGCACCATCGGCGCCGACTCGAACACCTGCTCGCCGTCTGCGTACACCCGGAAGACCGCGTGCGCGGCCGAGCCGCCGCGATCGTCGATCCCGATCAGCGCCTCGAATACGTCGAAGCAACTACCGAGGTCGTAGGTCAGGCGGGTGCGAGGGACCAAGCCCAGACCGCGCTCGTAGCGCTTGCCCAGGAGCTCGAAGCCCGGCCCGGCGACCGAGCGGTTGTTGCACCAGGGCGACGTCTGGTCGAACACGGGGGCCTGCTCGACCTTGGGCGCGAGATCCGAGAGCCAGACGAGCTTGCCGCTCGGCACGTCGAGGCGGTGCACTTTCTCCATGTGGACGGAGAAAGTGCAACCCTCGTCGAGACGAATGAGGACGTTCTCGATGATCCCGAGCAGCCGGCCTTCGATCCGCTCGCCTGTAGTCAGCGTGAGCGCGGCCCGTGGTCCCGGCTGACGATCCGGCGCGACCCCCGAGTTCCGGCCGAAGACGACCCCGGAGAGCACTCCGGAGCCGAGCTCGCACTCTTCGCCGCGCCGCAGGAATTCGACGCCGCGTGTTGTGAACTTAGAGACCGTGACGAGCGAGCGCTGCGTCTTGTTATTGACGGCGGCGTAGAGGATGTCCTCGTTGGCCAGCGGGTTGGCGAGGTCATGCTCGAACAGCGTCGGCTGCGGTCGCTCCAGGCCGCCGTGCCGCACCGCGCGCAGCACGCCGAGCGGCAGAATCAGTGGTCTGTCGCAAGGGAGCGTCACCCAGAGCGCGCCCACCGGACCGGGGAAGCTGGGGCCCCAGCCCCCGAATTGCATGACCGGCAGCACTGCGCCCGACCGCAGCCAGACCTGGTGCTCGGTGCGCACGCTACGGACCTCCGAGCCTTCTTGCTCGAAGGAGGCGAGATCAGCGACGGCCAGCTCGACTTTGCCCTTGTCGGTCGCCACCTCCACGCGCCCGGTTTCGCTGACCGTCAGCGAGCCCGTCCACACGCGGCCGTCGACCGCGCGGACGGTACCGCGGACCTGGCCTGGGACGGCGACGCTGAGGAGCGCGCAGCAGAGCAGCGCGCTTGGAATCTGGTAGAGCCTCATTTGCGGTCAGCCTTGCCGAGCTTCTTGTAGTACTCCTCGAGCATCTTGCGATACTGGGGCGGCATCGTGTTCTGCACGTCCGCCATGATCTTCTTGCGGTCGCTGTCGCGCATCGGGCCCCAGCGGTCCGCGAGCGACGGGCGCTTCTTGAGCTCGCCGGCGCTGCCGTCGCCCTCGGGGAGCGCGCTGTTGGCCGCGGGGTTGCTCGACGGACCGTTGCCCGAAGGCGCACCCGAGGACTGGTTCTCCATCTCCTCGAACATCTCGATGAGCTGGTCGAGCTCCTCGATGTAGGTCTCCTGGTCGAGCTGGACCGGCTTGTCCGTCTTCTGCTTGCGCAGGTCGCGGGTGGTCTTCTTCATGCCGTCCGCGAGCATGTGCAGCCGGCTCTCGCGCTGGCTCTCCAGCTCGAGGATGCGCTGGTGCGCGGCCGAGCGCAGGCGCTCGCTGGCGTCGGGGAACCACGCAAGGAACGCGCGGAACCGCGGGATCGCGGCGTCGAGCATCGGCACCTCGGCCAGCGACTGCGCGTAGAAGTAGGCCGCCTCGCCGTCGAGCGGCGACACGTTGAGGTTGTGCGTGAGGTACTCGTTGAGCACCTCGATCGCGCGCTCGGGGTCGTCGCTGTCGAGGAAGACCCGCGCCA
>JBMHDP010000168.1:0-4537 GCA_049889335.1 Planctomycetota bacterium | reverse complement strand
ACGACGTGAGGAGGACGTAGTCGGCGTCGACGGTGGGCGTCTCGACGTGGTTGTCGTCGACCACGCGCGTCGCGAGGACCTCGACGGTCCAGACGCCTGCTGCGGGACTCTCCACGAACACGCACTCGATCGGGTTGACGTCGTCCTCTGTATGGCCCGGGGTCGACCAGACGCCGTCCTGGAGGCCCTCGTTGCCCCAGTAGACGAGCCCCGTCGGCGACACGACGCGCAGCGAGAGGTTGTTGATCAGCTGCTTGGTGGCGGCCGGATTGGACGGCTTCTCGGCCCAGCTCAGGCTCGCCTTGAAGGCCGGCTCGCCGGCCGCGACGGTGACGAGGTGCTGCTGCACGTCGCCCTGCACGAGCACGTCGGTCTCGTCGACGACGTAGGTCTTGCCGCGGTTGTCGTAGACCGACTGCAGGTCCGGGAAGCCCCAGCCCTGATGCTCGCGGCGGTTGTCGAGGCTCGCCGACGTGAACGCGTACTGCGACGCGTTGGCGACCTGCAGCGCCTTGAGCGTGGGGAAGTGCGGCCGGTTCTGGTGCGCGGTGCCGCCGGGCACGCGCAGCGGCTGGCCGAACAGACCGACGCCGGGCGTCACCTCGGTCGTGAACATCTCGATCGCGAGCACGTTGTGGCCGGCGACGATCGGCGCGGCCGCCGACGTGCCGCCGAAGCCGCTGGTCCAGCTGTTGATCGGGTCGTAGCCGCCGACGGTCAGGTCCGAGGTGCCGACCGCGTCGTAGAAGCCGCACAAGGTCGGCTTGATCCGCCCGTCGGTCGCGGGGCCGATCGACGCGTTGCCGCCGGCCCACGAGTCGTTGCTCGGGTCGCTGTCGTTGAAGTGCGCGACGGCGCCGACCGAGAAGACGTTCTTCGCCCACGCCTGGCCGCGTGAGAACCGCGTGCCGGTGTTGGACTGGCTCTGGGTCATCGCGAGGTCGTGGTCGAACAGGATGTCGTCCACGCTCGCGGAGTCGGTCGTGTAGAAGATCGTCCACGCAGCACCCCAAGAGCGCGACGAGTGACTGACCGCGTGCAGGTTCACGAGGTCGTCGACGATCGCCCACCGTGAGAACGTCGTGGTGTTGAGGTAGTCGGTGTAGAACTTGCCGACGTCGGGCGCGAGCCCACGCACCGCGGGGTTGGACGTGCCGTTGCCGTAGACGATGCCGCCGGTGGCGTGGCCGTGCGGTTGCGCGGTCGCGCTGCTGCGCACCGCGGTGGCGCCGCGGGTGAAGTCGGGGTGGGTCTCCTCGACGCCCTCCCAGACGTGGGCGTACACGCCGACGCCGGAGAAGCCGCCGACGCCTTCGATGTAGTCGGCGCCGCCTTGCACGCGCACGTTGTCCATGTCGGTCTCGGGCTCCGACCAGCGGTCGATCCAGAGCACCTCGTCGCGGCGCGCGACCTCGAGCAGCTGGGGGCCGGTCAGCGCCAGCGTCACCAGGATCCCGCCCTGCTGTTCGTCGACGACGACGCCGCCCGCGGCGGACGTCCCGGCGCTCCGCGCGGCCGCCGGCGTGCGCTGGGTCGGTCCCTACCACCCTGCCTTCCGCCTCGACCCCGCGCTGATCGCAGCGAGCGCGTGGCTCGACGAGGCGCCGATCGCCTACAACGTGATGCTCGCCGACAAGCGCGTCGACAGGCCCGCGCTCCTCCAGGCGGTCGCGGCCGTCGGCGGCGACGTCCTCGCGGAGCGGGACGGCGAGCTCCTGGTCACCGCGTCGCTCACCGGTCCGCAGCTGCTCGAAGTTGTCCGCCGGGACGAGGTGCTCTGGGTCGACCGCTGGTCTGCGGCCGAACTCGACATGGACCACGTGCGCGCGCGGGGCGGCGCCGACTACGTCGAGGGCGCCGGCGGCTTCACCGGCGTCGGCGTCAACGCGCACGTCTGGGAAGGCGTCGAGGAGACGCACCCGGACTTCACGGGCGGCGCGACGGCGGTGCGGAGCAGCGCGACCGCGCAGGAGCACGGCCACGCCACCGGCGGCATCGTCTTCGGCAACGGCGCCTCCAACCCCGCCGTCCGCGGCCTCGCGCCCGCCGTCGGCAAGTTCTACACCGACTTCCTCAACACGACGGCGGGGACCTCGCGCTGGGCGATCGTCGACGACCTGGTCAACCTCCACGCCGTCAGCCACTCGTCGCGGTCGTGGGGTTCTGCCTTGACGATCTTCTACACGACCGACTCGGCGAGCGTGGACGACATCCTGTTCGACCACGACCTCGCCATGACGCAGAGCCAGTCGAACACCGGCACGCGGTTCTCGCGCGGCCAGGCCTGGGCCAAGAACGTCTTCTCGGTCGGCGCCGTGGCGCACTCCGACGACAGCGACCCGAGCAACGACTCGTGGGCCGCCGGCAACGCGTCGATCGGCCCCGCGACCGACGGCCGGATCAAGCCGACGCTGTGCGGCTACTACGACTCCGTCGGGACCTCGGACCTGACGGTCGGCGGCTACTCCGCGGCCAACAGCTGGACCGCGACCTTCGGCGGCACGTCGGCGGCCGCGCCGATCGTCGCTGGCCACAACGTGCTCGCGATCGAGATGTTCACGACCGAGGTGACGCCAGGCGTCGGCCTGTTCGGCCAGCCGCTGCGCGTGCCCGGCGGCACCGCGCACCAGAACCGGCCACACTTCCCGACGCTCAAGGCGCTGCAGGTCGCCAACGCGTCGCAGTACGCGTTCACGGCGGCGAGCCTCGACAACCGCCGCGAGCACCAGGGCTGGGGCTTCCCGGACCTGCAGTCGATCTACGACAACCGCGGCAAGACCTACGTCGTCGACGAGACCGACGTGCTCGTGCAGGGCGACGTGCGGCAGCACTTGGTCACCGTCGCGGCCGGCGAGCCGGCCTTCAAGGCGAGCCTCAGCTGGGCCGAGAAGCCGTCGAATCCGGCGGCCACCAAGCAGCTCATCAACGACCTGTCGCTGCGTGTCGTCTCTCCGACAGGGCTCGTCTACTGGGGCAACGAGGGGCTGCAGGACGGCGTCTGGTCTGCGCCGGGCCACACCGAGGACCACGTCAACCCGATCGAGTGCGTGTTCGTCGAGAGCCCCGCAGCCGGAGTCTGGACCGTCGAGGTGATCGCGACGCGCGTCGCGGACGACAACCATGTCGAGACGCCGATCGTCGACGCCGACTACGGCCTCGTGGTCGTCGGCGGGACCGGCGCGACCGGCCCGCGCGGCGCCGGCGGCAAGGCCCTGGTCATCGGCGAGGGCTGCGGCGGCACCGAGGTCGTCTGCGACCAGGCCTTCTACCAGTACGGCGGCTTCGACCTGCAGAACTCGTCGTGGACGCTGCAGTACGACGGCTTCGCCTACACGCTCGCGCAGGGCCAGGGCGCCTGGATCCCGCCGGTCAACCCGCAGGGCTTCGGCGACGACCAGGAGACCGTCATCACGCTGCCGTTCGCACTCGACCACCCGGGCGGCTCCACCAACCAGCTCCGCGTGTGCTCCAACGGCTGGGTCACCGACGGCACCTTCCTCGGCTACAACAACCGCATCGGGACGCCGCAGCACCTGCTGCAGAACACGATGTGGGCGCCGATGTGGCGCGACCTCGCGGGCGGCGCTGCGGGCGACGTCTACATCGACAGCACCGCGCAGCGGGTGGTGATCAGCTGGGTCGACATGCCGTATTGGTCGGCGGGCACGCCGAACACGTTCCAGATCCAGTTCTGGAGCGACGGCACCGTGCACGTCGTCTACCAGAACATCTGGGTCAACCACCTAATCGGCACCTACCTGGTCGGCTACTCGACGGCGCAGGCGCCGGACCCCGGCGACCTCGACATCTCGGCCAACCTCGGCGGCGGCGTGCAGGTCTGCGCCGGCGCGCCCGGCACGCCGAACGTCTCCCTGCGAAGCGCAGGCCGCCCGGCGCTCGGCGGCAGCGTCGACCTGATCGTCGAGGGCGCCCCGCTGAGCTCGATCGCCGCGTTCTCGATCGTCTCGCTGCAGCCGATCCCCGGCGGCGTCCCCCTGACGGCGTTCGGCGTGCCCGAGTGCTCGGTCTACCAAACGCTGCAGTCCGTCGGCGTCTTGTTGCTCCACAGCGGCGCCGGCAGCTTCGCGATGGGCTTCCCGAGCTCGCCGACGTTCCTCGGCGCGAACGTCTACGCGCAGGCCGCGCCGGTGGCGCCGGGCATCAACCCCTTCAATCGGATCACCAGCAACGGCCTCCAGCTGACGCTCGGCGAGCTGTAGGCCCTCCGGACGGACCTGCTCCGCGACAACGGCCTGCCGCGTATCGGTCGTCGGCGGCGCGCTCTCTGCCCCGCCTTAGCCGGACCTAGATCCGATAGATCTGCGCGCTGGTCTGGCCCTCGGCGGAGACGTGATACGTGCCGACCGCCGCAGCGCCGTTGACGTGCGCGAACTTGGACGACGCGGTGTGGTGGTGGTTGATGATCTTGAACTTCACGCTGCCGTCGGCCTCCTTGCCGGCCGCGGACCCGCTGCCCTTGAGGTAGACGACTTCGCCGCACTCCGTGGTCAGCACGCCGTCGCCCTGTCCGTAGATG
>JBMHDP010000167.1:0-4025 GCA_049889335.1 Planctomycetota bacterium | reverse complement strand
GGGCGGGGGTGGGGGGGGGGGGCTGGGGGGGGGGGGGGGGGGGGGGGCCCCCCCCCCACCTCCCGGCCCGCCGCGGCCGGGGCGGCGCGCACGACCTGGTAGACGCGGCCCCGGTCGAGGGGGCGGCCCGTGCGCGACAGGAACAGCGCGTCGCCGGGGTCGCGCCGCGCGCGCCGCCGGAGCCGCGGTCGGACCTCGTCGCGGTAGCGCAGCAGGCGCGACAGCGCGACGTCGCCGATCGGCACCAGCCGCTCCTTGTTGCCCTTGCCGAACGCGCGCAGCAGCCGGTGCTCCTCGACGACGCTCGTCGTGCGCAGGCCGACGACCTCGCTGACGCGGCAACCCGTCGCGTAGAGCACGTGGAGGATCGTCAGGTCGCGCTCCGCGAGGTCGCCTTCGGCGTCCTGCTGCAGCATGCGCTCGACGTGGCGCCGCGTGAGCGCTTTGGGCAGCTTCTGTTCGAGCCGCGCGCCGAGCAGGCCGTCGGTGACGTCGTCCGGGGCGAGGCCCTCGGCGTGGAGGAACCGGTAGAAGCCGCGGATCGCGGCCGCGGCGCGCGCGACCGACGCCGGCGCGTGCGTGCGCAGCAGGTCGCTCAGGTGGCGGTCGATCGCGTCGCGGTCGGGCAGACCGTCGACGTCGCGGAGCAGCCGCTGCAGGTCGTTGCGGTAGGCCGCGACCGTGTTGCGCGAGACCTGGAGCTCGGCGCCGAGGTGGACCAGGAAGTCGGCCAGCGCGCTCCGGGCGAGGCCCGCCTCGCCGCACCGGTCCGCCGCATCGTCCTGCATGTTCGAATTGTCCGGCGGCCCCCGGGCGCGGGGAAGGAAGAATCTGCGCCTCGGCGCGCTCTCCTTGACCCTCCGCGCGGCCGTCCGTATCGTCCTCGCCCCCACGCGCCGGGGCTGTCCCGGCCCTACACAGCCTGATGGCCACGAAGTCGCGCGCGCGCGACGCCCCGCAACATGCCGAAGCCGACCAAGACCGAGCTGAAGAAGTACGAGGACATCCTGAAGCGGCAGCTGGCGTCGCTCAAGGGAGACGTGGGCTCGATGCGCGACGAGGCGCTGCGCGCGTCGGACCAGGACGCGTCGGTCGACCACCTCGCCGACCAGGGCACGGACAACTACGACCAGGGCTTCATGCTCAGCCTGATCGAGAACGAGGAAGAGACCATCAAGCTGATCGAGGAGGCGCTCGACCGCATCGACGGCGCGGGCGACTGGCCGTTCGGCGCGTGTCCGATGTGCCTCGAAGAGGCCGCGGAGGCCAAGTCGGTCAAGACCGCGCGTAAGAAGACCGCCAAGAAGGCCGACGCCTGGATCCCGAAGGCGCGCCTCGAGTACCTGCCCTGGGCGCGCTACTGCGTGAGTCACCAGGAGTCCGAGGAACGCAACCGCGAGAGCGCGTGACCGACGCCGCCGAGGTCGAGCCGGCGCCGGCCGAGGGTGACCACGGCGCCGCGCCGTCTGAGCCGAAGACCTTCCGCGGCAAGCGCTGGTTCTGGCTGCCGTGGCCACCGCTGGTGGCGCTCGACCTCTGGAGCAAGTCGGCGGCGTTCGCGTTCATGGCGGACAAGCACCCGATGTTGCCCGAACACCAGCGGCCGCCGCACCTCGTCTGGGACGGCCCGCTGCGCTTCGAGCTGGTGACGTGGGGCAACACCGGGACGATCTGGGGACTGTTCCCTGACGGCACCTCGATGCTGATGATCCTGCGCGTGCTCGCGCTCGGCGGCCTGCTGTGGTTCGTGCGGACCACCTCCAGGCGCGCGCGGCTCCAGCTGATGGTCCTCAGCTTCGTGTTCGCGGGCGCGGTGGGGAACCTCTACGACAACTTCGTCCGGGCCGACCGCTCGGTCCGCGACTTCCTCTACTTCTCCGGCACCTGGCCGTGGGAGTGGCGCTTCCCGGCGTTCAACGTCGCGGACTCGTGCATCACGGTCGGCGCGATCGGCCTGTTCGTGCTGCTCTGGCGAGAGGATCGCGCCTCCGCCAAAGACGCGGTATCCTGAGCGGCGCCCTGCCTCCTCCGCCCCCCGTGCTCGAAACCGACCTCGCCTCCCTGCAGCTCGACAACCCGGTCCTGAGCGCGTCCGGTACGTTTGGGTCCGGCTGGGAGGGACGGCAGTTCTCGGACCTCGGCATGGTCGGCGGCCTGGTCAGCAAGACCGTGACCAAGGCGCCCCGTCCCGGCAACCCGCCCCCGCGGATCCAGGAGACGCCGGCGGGCATGCTCAACGCCATCGGGCTGGAGAACAAAGGCGCCGACTACTTCCTCGCCGAGACCCTGCCGAAGATGCACGAGCTCGCCGAGGGCGGGCGTCGGGACGGCCGGCGCGGTCCGCGGGTCATCGTCAACCTCGGCGGCACCGACGACGAGCTCGTCGAGCTGGCGCAGCGGTTCTGCGAGGCCGGCGTGGACGCGCTGGAGGTCAACCTGTCGTGCCCCAACGTCGCCCACGGCACCCGCGCGTCGAGCGACCCGGCGCTGACCGCGGCCACCGTCGCGGCGGTGAAGGCCGCGGCCGACGTGCCGGTGTTCGCGAAGCTGACGCCGAACATCGCCGACGTGGTCCCGATCGCGCGGGCCGCCCGGGACGGCGGCGCCGACGGCGTGACGCTGATCAACACCCTCGTCGGCATGGCGATTGACTGGCGCAAGCAGCGGCCGGTGCTCGGCAACGTCACCGGCGGTCTCTCGGGGCCGGCGGTCAAGCCCGTCGCGATGCGGGTGGTCTACCAGGTGAGCCAGGCGCTCCCGGACCTCCCGATCCTCGCGGTCGGCGGCGCGCACTCGGCGCAGTGCGTGCTGGAGTTCGTGTGCGCGGGCGCCTCGGCGGTGCAGTTCGGCACCGCGATGTTCAGCGACCCCACGCTGATGGTGAGGGTCGCGGGCGAGCTGGAGGAGCTGCTCGCGAGCGAAGGCCTCACGGTCGCCGCGCTGCGCGGGGCGGCCCACCGGCGGCACGCCGAGGCGGCGCGATGAAGCTGGCCGCGCTCACCCATGACATGGTGGAGCGTGCGGTCACCATCTATCAGGACCTCGCCTACGGGACGGTCGCCCCCAAGCGGAAGGCGGCGACGGGCGCGGACGGCGGCGACGGCCCGCTCGGCAGGTTCCATCGGGAGCAGGTCGAGCGCGTGCCGGGTCACGCGTGCCAGCGGTTCAGCATGCGGCTGGGCAACCGCAACTACCCCTTCATGAAGCTGCTCCTCCAGGAGCACCTCGTCGCCGGCGAGTTCTTCTTCGCCGTCGACACCCACGACCAGATGGAGATCGGGCCCGAATTCCCCGACTTCGAGCAGTGGCAGGCCGTGCAGCGCTTCAACGGCGACCTCAAGCGGCGGATCGAGGAGAGCTTCGCCCAGGCGGGCCTCGACACGGCCGCGGTGGTGCGTCGGCAGCTCGTCGCGCAGCCGTGCCAGGGTGGCGCGCCCTGCCGGGGGCTCGTCCTGATCGTGGACGACGAGGAGGACCTCGCCGACGCGGTGGAGCGGCTGCTCCAGCGCGCGGGGTTCCGCACCGTCAAGGTCCACGACGGCCGCGCGGCCCTGGCGGCGGTGAGGGAGCTTCGGCCGGACCTGCTCCTGCTCGACTACGAGCTGCCCGAACTGGACGGTCTGGAGGTGATCGAGGAGCTGCGCAGGGACCCCGAGACCCGGGAGCTTTCGGTCTTGCTGAACAGCTCGGCCCGGGTCTCGTTCGCCGAGATCCAGCGCGCTGACGGCTTCTTGAGCAAGCCGTTTACGGATGGGCTGCTCTACTCCATGATCGATCGCGTGCTGAAGAAGAGCCCCGCCAACCAGAGGAAGCAGCGATGACCGCCGGGAGCCAGGCTCCGACCGCGCGCGTCACCGGCTTCGCCTCGGCGGTGCTGCTGGTCCTGCTGCTCGCGACGAGCGGTTGGCCCGCCGACGCGTCGCCGCCGCGCGACGAGCGTCCGGTCGCCTGCTGCGTGGCGCCGCGCCGCGCCGTGGTCTTCGCCGTCGTCGAGCCGGAAGCGCGCGACGTCGCGGTCGCCGCCC
>JBMHDP010000166.1:0-9393 GCA_049889335.1 Planctomycetota bacterium | reverse complement strand
GGGTTCGCCTACCGCGACCCCGACGCGCCGAGCTATGGCGCCATGACCGCCGCCGGCGTGAGCGGGCTGCTGCTCGCGCGCGACGGGCTGCGCGCGCTGGGCCGCGCGGACCGCGGGTTGCTGCGCGCGCTCGACGCCGGGGTGCGCGACGGCTTCGCGTGGCTCGCGCAGCACTTCTCGGTGCGCTGCAACCCGGGCTGTGCCGAGCGCGCGGACAACCACCGCGGCTACTACCTCTACTGCCTCGAGCGCTGCTGCGAGCTGGCGCGCGTCGCGCACCTCCAGGGCCGCGACTGGTACTACGAGGGCTCGATGCAGCTGCTGCTCGCCCAGCAGCCGAGCGGCGCGTTCGCGAGCGGCCACGCCAGCACGCTGACGCTCGACAGCACCTGCTTCGCGGTGCTGTTCCTGAGCAAGGCGTCGGCGAACGGCCCGATCACGGGTGGGTGACGGGCCCCGGCGGCGCAGGCCGGCGAGCGGCCGGCGGCGGTCGCGCTAGCCGTGCTGGTCTTCGAGCCAGCGTTCGGCTTCGATCGCGGCCATACAGCCGGTCCCGGCCGCCGTCACCGCCTGGCGGTAGTAGCTGTCCTGGCAGTCGCCCGCTGCGAAGACGCCCGGGACGTTCATGGCGGTCTTGCCCGGCTGCGTCCTGAGGTAGCCGACGTCGTCCATGTCCAGGACGCCCGCGAACAGCTCGGTGTTCGGCTTGTGGCCGATCGCCAGGAACAGGCCGTCGGCGTCGACGGTGCGCTTGTCGCCGGTCTTGCTGCTGGTCAGCTCGAGGCCGGTCACGCGGCCCTTCTCCACGTCGAGCACGTCGGTGACCTGGGTCTCCCAGAGCACCTCGATCTTGTCGTGGTTGAGGGCGCGCTCCTGCATGATCTTGGACGCGCGCATCTGGTCTCGGCGCACGACCATCGACACCTTGCTGGCGTACTTGGTCAGGAACGTCGCCTCCTCGCAGGCCGTGTCCCCGCCCCCGACGACATAGACGTGCTTGTTCTTGAAGAAGAAGCCGTCGCAGGTCGCGCACGCGGAGACGCCGCGGCCCTGGAGCTTGGTCTCGTTCTCGAGGCCGAGGTAGAGCGCGCTGGCGCCGGTCGAGATGATCAGGGTCTCGGAGGAATAGGTGTCCCCGTTCTGATCCTCCACCCGGAACGGGCGCTCGCTCATGTCGACCTTCGTCGCCATGACGTCCTTGATCTCGGTGCCGAAGCGCGCCGCCTGATCGCGGAAGTGCTGCATCATCTCCGGCCCCATGATCCCGTTGGGGTAGCCCGGGTAGTTCTCGACGTCGTTGGTGATCGTCAGCTGGCCGCCGGGCTGATTGCCCGCCAGCAGGACCGGCTCCAGGTTGGCGCGGGCGGCGTAGATGGCCGCCGTGTAGCCAGCGGGGCCCGAACCGAGGATCAGGGTCTTGCGAGTTTCCGTCATCGTTGGGCGTCACAGCGTAGCGTTGCTACGCGCTCGCCCGCATCAGTTCCCGCCAGGATTTGTCGGCGGCTGGCTCAGTTCGTAGGCGCGGATCCGGTCGAAGTCCGCGGGCGTCAGCGCGGCCGGCTCGAACTGCTCGTCGCTGCTGCTGGCCTCGACCGCGCGCGCGGTGAGGCCGGCGCTCGCGACCAGGTCGACGACGAGCCGCCCGTATTCGCGCACGACGACGTAGCGGCCGGCGGCGTCGCCTTCGTTGGGGTCCCGGACGTCGACGAAGTACTCGGCGACGTTCGATCTCGGTCGGGTCGCGCCGACGACCTCCAGCGCGGTCCGCGAGGCCACGGCCTCCCAGGGCATCGCGTCGACGACGGGCCGCGACTCGCGGGTGAGCAGGGCGCGGCAGGCCGCGGCGTCGCCCTGCTGGAGCGCGGCCTGGAAGGCCAGGAACGCCCGCTCGGCGCGCGCGGGACCGTCGTCGCGGCCGCAGCCTGACCACAGCGAGCACGAGACCAGCAGCAGAGAGCACGCGCGCATGCCGAGCTCATCGGCTCGAGCGCTGCGGGGCTGGAGCGGAAACCTCCTTGCGACCGGGGGCTGCGCGCCGTGGCGCGGTGGATTTCGCGCAAAAAACGCACCTGCCGTCCGCGCGGCAGCGGCCTACCCTGGAGAACGCATGCCGTCCCGTTCGCCCTCGCCCTGGATGATCCTCCTGCTGGCCGCGCTCGCCCTGCTGGCGCGTTCGGCGGCCGCGCAGCAGCTGCGCCCGACGTTCTGCGAGGTCGTCGACGAAGCCGGCGCCGCGGTCGCCGGCGCCGAGGTCACGCTGGTCGGCGGCCGGCCGGAGCTGTCCGCCGACCTGCAGGAGGTGCACGTCGTCGAGGTGGCGACCGGCAAGCGGGGGCGCGTGCTGGCGCGGTTGCGTCCGGGGCTCTGCTACGTCGCGTGGGCCAAGGGGCCTGTGGTGGACGCGCAGCGCGCGAGCGCCGCGGTCGTCGGCTACTTCGCGGCCGGCGCGATGATCCAGCTGCGGTGCGGCGCGCCGGCGCCGATCCAGACGTGCCGCGTGACCGGCGCCGACGCATGGTCCGACGGGCCTTCGCTGCGCTATTACGCGATCACCCGCATCCCCGGCACCGAGCGCGAGGTCACGCTGGACGAGGACGGCTGTTTCGATGCGCCGGGCGCGCCCTTCGACCACCTCGAGGTCCGGCTCCCCGACGGCCAGCCGCTCTGGAGCGCGCCGATCCAGGACCTGCTCGAGGTGCCGCCGCCGCAGCGCGTGCGGGTCCGCGCCGTGGACGAGCGCGGCCGGCCGCTGGCCGGCGCGGTCGTCTCCCATCGCGTGACCCGGCGTTCGAGCTGGCGGATCGACGGCTTGCGCTCGGTCGGCGAGGAGCGCATGCGGCAGCTCGGCGTGGCCGACGCCGACGGTCTGTGCGACGTCATCGTGCCCTATGACGGCGACCCGCTGCAGCGCCCGGACGAGAACCTGCTGCTGTTCGTCTCCGCGCCGGAGCGCCCGCCGGTCGCCGGCGGCGTGTGGAACCGCGGCTACTACGTCAGCGACCGCAAGGTCGCCGCGATCGAAGGCGACGAACTGCGCTTCGACTGTCCCGCGGTCGCGCCGCTCCGCGGCGCCGTGCCCGGCGCGCCGCGCGGGACCGTCGCCCACCTCAGCGCGATCTGCAAGCTGCACCTGCAGCGCAACAGCTACCTTCACGACGCGCGGGTGTTCACGGCCGACGTCCAGCCAGACGGCTCGTTCGCCTTCGTCGACGTCCCGCTCGAGCTCCACTCGTGTCGGCTCGCGTTCCTGCCGCCGGCGGGCAGCGACTGGCAGCCGCCGGTCTACCCGCCGGAGGCCCGTCGCACGCTGCCCGACGACGTCGTCGTTCGGCTCGACTCCGAGGACCCGCTCGGCTTCGGCGAGCTGCGCCTGCAGGTGCTCGACGCCACCGGCGGCCCGGCGCGCGGTGCGGTCGCGCTGCTCTCGTCAGCGGAGCGCAGCGGGGTGCTGCTGCGGGACTCCGTGCTGCGCGTGCCGCTCGACGAGCGCGGGCAGGCGCGGCTCCGCGCGCAGCCGGGCCGGTGGGTCGTCGTCGTCGTCACCGCGGACGGGTTCGGCGGCGAGCCGGTCGAGGTCGGAGCGGCGGGTGGGGCCTTCGAGATGCAGCTCCGGCCGCTGGCCCGCACGCAGGTGACCCTGCTCGACGAGCGCGGCGCCCCGGTCCCCGGCGCGCGCGTGCGGTCGCGCGGCACGAGCACGCGCGGCACCAACGACCCCGTCCGCTCGACCCTGCAGGGCCTCCGGGTGACGACGCAGATGCAGTGGGGGGCGCTGCGGACCGACGAGCGCGGCCGCGTCGAGATCCCGTTCGTTCCGGTCGAAGGCGTGCGGCAGCGAGTCGAGCTCCGGTGGGAGGGCGGCCGCTCCGAGGAATTCGAGCTGGAAGTGGAGCAGCCGGTCACCGCGCGCCCGCGCTAGGGCCGCCGCGCGGCGCGCGGGATCCTGCTGGAACGGGACGCTGTGACTCCTACGGTGACGGCGCGACCCTTGAGCCGCGCGGTCACGAACTGGCAGAGCGGTCGCCACCACGAGGTTCCACATGCACTCTCCTGAACAGCGCCAGCAGGCAGGCATGTCCACGGTCTCCCTGGTCCTGCTGGTCTCCTTCCTCGGGGGCCTGCTGCTCGGACCCGGGCACATCGTCTACTGCCTCTACTTCTCCGGTGCGTCGGCGGTCGAGCACCCCTGGACGCCTGGCGAGGAGGTCACGTTCTCGCTCTCGCCAGAGCAGAGCCCGCTGCGGCTCAACGCCCAGTTCGAATACGTGCCGCCGCGCGGGGTCGGCCGGACCAACCGGCGAACCGACTACGATGGGGAGCTGAGCGGCAGCGGTGGGACGCTGTGGCGCGAGCGCTTCAGCGCCAGCTACAGCCGGGAGAAGAGCGGCGGGACGCAGGTGCACATCGGAGGCCGTTCGACCATCACGACGAACATCCGCCTGTTCTCTGTCGACGAGGCCGGCGACTACACGTTTCGCGCGACGCAGTCTGGCGAGCGCAGCCTCGAGATCCAGGCGATCACGCTGGAGCTGCGAGAGAACGTCGCGGTGGTCAACACGGCGATGGCGGCCACCGGCTGCGTCCTCGCCTTCGGCGCCTTCGTCAGCGTGGTCTTCGGCGCGGGCTTCCGGGGGCGCCGCCGCGACGCGCAGGGCGCCGAGGACGAGCCGGAGCGCGCGTCTGCGGACTGAGCGCCGCCGCATCGCCATGTTGGGGTCCGTGCGTACGATCGACCGGGTGTGCGACGTGCTGTGGGTGCGCGGCGCGGAAGCAGACCCTGCGGCCGCACCCGACCTGCTGCTGGAGGCGTCGCACGGCGCGACCCAGGCGCGGCACTTCGACGAGCTCCGGGACGAGCTCGACGACGACTACGACGACGGGCTGCGCGACTTCTTCTTCGTCAACACCGACGTCGGCTCGCCCGAGCTCGCGGTCGCGATCGCGCGCGGCGTGGTCGCGGCGCAGCCGCAGCGCACGGCGCTGGTCGTGTGCTGCGAGCTGCCGCGCACCTTCTGCGACACCAACCGCCGGATCGAGCGCGACGCGGTGGGCGCTGCGTCGAGGCCAGGAGAGATGACGCCGGGCCTGCCGCCGTGGGTCCGTCATGCGGGAGACCGCGCGGTGCTGCTGGACCGCTACTTCGCCTATCACGACGTGGTCGGCGCCGCGTTCGAGGCGGTCTGTGGCGCAGGCGGCGACGCGCTGTGCGTGCACACGTACGCGCCCCGCAGCCTCTCGGTCGCGGTCGATCAGGACATCGGCCGCACGCTCCGTGACGCCTACGCGCCCGGAACGCTCGAGACGTGGCCGCTGCGTCCCGAGGTCGACCTGATCACGCACGACGACGCCGGCGAGGAGCTCGCCAACGCAGGGCTCGCGGCCGCCGTCGAGTCCCGCCTGGTCGACGCCGGCTTCGAGGTCGCGCGCAACGACACCTACGCGCTGCATCCGTCGACGGCGGCGTTCGAGTTCGCCCGCCGCTACCCCGGCCGCACGCTCTGCTTCGAGGTGCGTCGCGACCTGCTGCTCGAGGAGTTCGTGCCGTTCGTCGAGCTTCGCCCGCGCGAGGACCGGGTGCGGCGCGCCGCGGCGCCGGTGGTCGAGGCGCTCAGCTGACCGCGCTGCCCGGGTGGAGGTCGCGCAGCAGCGCGAGCACGCGGCGCTGGAACGGACGCAGCAGCGGGTTGCCGGCCAGCTTGACCGCCGTCGCGATCAGCTCGACGGTCCGCTCGGCCAGCGCGCGGGTGGCGGCGCGGCCGTCGCTGCGGTCGTAGATCCAGAACAACAGCGTGCCCATCATGTAGGTCCAGAGCAGCCGCGGCAGCTCGCCTGCGAGCGCCTTGCCGGGCTTGGCGGTGCTGCCGGCCACGACCTCGGCGAACACGGCCTCGCCGGCCTTTCGGACCTCAGCGCCGTCGGGGTGGAACGGGTTGAGCGGGCTGTCGGGGTCCGCGGCGCTGCGGAACAGCAGCGCGCTGAAGCGGTGGTAGGGCTCGATCGCGTCGAGCCACGCGCTCATGGTCCCGCGCAGGCGCGCGTCGAACCGCCGCTCCCGCTCGAGCACCGGCCGCGCGCCTGCGACGAACGCCTCGTGGACCTCCAGGTAGAAGGCCTGCAGCAGCAGGTCCTTGCTCTTGAAGTAGTAGTAGGCGTTGCCGAGCGAGACGCCGGCCTGCTCGGCGACCATGCGCATCGTGGTCGCCTCGTAGCCGTGCTCGCGGAACAGCTGCAGCGCCGCGTCCACGATCTTCTGCTTGGTGCGCGCTCCCTTGCCGACCGCCATGGTCCGCGAGAGGCTACGCGCCGCGGCGCGGGCGGGGCTCACTTCTTCGTCATCTTCGCGACGCCGGCGATCGCGCCGAACAGGGACGCGGCCGCGGGTCGCCACCGTGGCCGCGCGAACCGCAGCGACCAGCGGCGGTAGCCCCGGAGCGCCCAGAGGGCCGTGATCCAGGCGTTGGTGCCGCGGTAGACGGCGCCGTCGCTGGCCGTCACGGTGACCTTGTCGAGCAGCGCCTGGGTCCCGAGCGGACAGCCCGCGCTCGCGGCGTCCTGCGCGGGGCGACACCGCAGCGGCACGAACTTCGGCTGCCGGTCGAGCCACGCCGCGACCCGGCGGCACAGGCCGCAGTCCCCGTCGAACCAGACCGTCAGCTCCAGCGGGTGGCGGGTCACGGCTCAGGCCTCCGGGAGCGCGGGCGGCGTCGGGCGGTCGGTGGCGGCGAGCGCTCCGCCGGGCTGCACGACGGCGTCCGGCGGCAGCGGTCGCGGGGCGTCGGCGATCCGCTTGTGGGCGCGGATCCGGCTGAACACGAACAGGTTGAAGAAGTGCATCAGGCCGAGCACGACGAGCACCAGGCCGACCTTGTAGCTCACGGCCTCGAAGGCGCTGGTGGCGTCCTGGGCGCGGTCCGCGAGCTTCAACGCGAGCGCGATGTAGCCGAAGTTGATCAGGTAGAAGCCGACCACCAGCAGGTGGTTGACCGAGTCGGCGAGGTCCTCTCGGTCGGCGAAGACGTCGATCAGAAACGCGCGTCCGTTCTGGTGGAGCGTGCGCCCTACCCAGGCGGTCAACGCGACGCTCAGGAGGACGTAGGTGGCGTATGCATAGATGGTTGGGTTCATGGCTGGCTCTCTTCGCCGGTCTGGTCGGCGTGATTTGAACACGTTCAAAACGAGCCCCCTTGGAGGGACTTTCACCATTTTTGAACACGTTCAATACGGAGCCTGAGCCTAGCCTTCGAAGGCATGTCCCGGGCCGACGTCACGATCCGCGCTGCGCGCGCCCAGGACGCCGCGGCCATGGTCGAGATCTACCGCCCGCACGTCGAGCAGTCCTGGGCCTCGTTCGAGCTGGCGACCCCGACGGCCGACGAGCTCGCGGCGCGGGTGCGCCGCGCGCAGGAGCGCCACGCGTGGTTGGTCGCCGAAGCGGCGGGCGCGGTGCTCGGCTACGCCTACGGCGGGACCCACCGAGCGCGCGCGGCCTACCGCTACACCGTCGAGGTCTCTGCCTATCTGGCGGCGCACGCGCAGGGCCAGGGCGTCGGCGCCCGGCTCTACGAGCGCCTGTTCGAGCGCCTCCGCGAGCTCGGCTACTGCAACGCTGTCGCCGGCGTCACCCTGCCGAACGACGCGAGCGTCGCGTTCCACGAGCGGTGCGGGTTCACCCCGGTCGGCGTCTACCACCGGGTCGGCTTCAAGTTCGGCGCGTGGCGCGACGTGGCCTGGTACGAGCGACCGCTACGCGACGGGCCGCCGCCGGGCGAGTAGGCGCTGCCGCGCGGCGGTCGTCGGGGCGTCGACGGTCCCCTCCCAGAACTCCAGGACCTCCAGCCCGTGCGCCTCGGCGAAGGCGCGCAGCTCGCCTTCGCGCAGCAGGAAGTCCGGGTTGCGCGGCCGGCCGTAGCGCTCCTGCCCCGCCATGAAGGTCTCGTAGAGCAGCCGGCCGCCTCCGGCGAGCGCCGCCGCGAGGTGGGGCAGCAGCGGCCGCCACAGATAGTTGGTGACGACGATCGCGTCCCAGCGGCGGTCGGCAAGAGGCCAGGGCGCGAGCTCCAGGTCGGCCTCGACGACCTCGAGGCGCGGGTCGGCGAGCGCGCGGAGCGCCGCGCAGTCCCGGTCGACGGCGGTGACGGCGCAGCCGCGGTCGGCGAACAGGCGCGCGTGTCGACCGCCGCCGGCGGCGACGTCCAGCACCGCCGCCGCCGCGGGGACGTCGGCCGCCCACGTCACGATCGTGGCCTCGGGAGGAGCCGGTCGATGGTGCGCGTCCATGGTCGGAGCCTACACTGCGCCGATGGGCCGTATCGAGACCAGTCGCCGCATCGCGGCGTCCGCGGCGCGCGTCTTCGAGGTGATCGCGCACGTCGAGAACTTCCGCGAGGCGGTCCCGGAGATCGTCTCCGTCGAGTTCACGACCGACACCACCCGCGGCGCCGGGACCCGGTTCCGCGAGACCCGGCGCATGGGCAAGCGCGAGGCGACGGTCGCGCTGGAGGTGGTCGAGTACGAGCCGAACGAGCGCGTGAGGATCGTGTCGGACGCCGGCGGGACAATATGGGACACGACCTTCCGCGTCGCGGCCGTCGCCGAGGGTGCGGTGCTCGCGATGGAGATGGAAGACCGGCCTCACAAGCTGCTCGCGCGGCTGCTCACGCCGCTGATCCGGCCGATGGTTCGCCGCGCCGTCGAGCGCGACATGGACGCCGTCCGTCGATTCTGCGAGCGCGGCGGCGAGCGCGCGTAAGTCGGACCGCGCGGTGCGCTTCCGCGTGCCGCGGCTGATCACGGCACCCCACGCTCGACCGCCCGCGCCGCGGCCGCTATCCTGCTCGCCCCCATGACCGAGTCGAACAAGGTGCTCGCGACGTTCGAGGTGAACGGCGAGCCGCACGAGGTGGCGTTCCGGCCGCACAAGACCCTGCTGGAGGTCCTCCGCGAGGAGATGACCCTCACCGGCACCAAGCACGGCTGCGAGCTGGGCGAGTGCGGGACCTGCACGGTGCAGATCGACGGCACCCCCGTGTTGAGCTGCCTCGTCCTCGCTGTCGACGCGATCGGCAAGGACGTGCGCACCGTGGAAGGGCTCGCGTGCGGCAGCGACCTCGCGCCCCTGCAGGACTGCATGGCCGACCTCGGCGGCGCGCAGTGCGGCTACTGTACGCCCGGGGTGTTGATGGCGGCCGACGCGCTGCTCAAGGACAACCACAACCCGACGCGTGAGGAGATCCAGGAGGCCATGGCCGGCAACCTCTGCCGCTGCACCGGCTACCTGAAGATCTTCGAGGCGATCGAGCTGGCCGCCCCGCGGCTGCGCGGGGAGGGCGCGGCGCCCCGCCACGAGTGGCTGGATGGGTGTTGATTGCCCGAAGGCCCCCCCCCCCGGGGTGT
>JBMHDP010000165.1:0-3175 GCA_049889335.1 Planctomycetota bacterium | reverse complement strand
GACGTCAGCAGCACCTGGAAGCCGCGGTCGATGCGGAACCCGTCGACCTCGTCGGTGACGACGCGTCCGCCGACGCGGTCGGCGCGGTCGACGACCAGGACCTCCCTGCCGGCTTCGCGAAGCCGCAGCGCGCAGCAGAGCCCGCTCAGGCCCGCGCCGACCACCACCGTTGGCTTCGCTGCGCCGGATCCCACGGGGCTGGTCATCTCCGGGGAATCGCCCGGGTGCCCCGACCGGTTGCATACAGAGGCGCAGAATCCGCGAACCGCGCGGCATGAGCGACCTGGACTTGAGCGTCGTCTGGTTCCGGCGGGACCTGCGCGTGGTCGATCACGCGCCGCTGCTGGAGGCCGCCGCCCGCGGGGCCGTGCTGTGCGTCTACTTCCTGGACGAGGCCCGGTGGTCCCCGGAGTCGGCGCAGGACCGGCAGCTCGCGACGCCGCGCGTCGGGCCGCACCGGACACGGTTCCTGCTCGAGTCGCTGGAGGCGCTCCGCGCGCGGCTCCGCGCGCTCGGCGCGGACCTCGTCGTCCGGTCTGGGCCCGCAGGTCCCGGGCTCGACGCCCTGCTCCGCGAGGTCGGCCCGGCTGCGATCTGCTTCCACCGCGACGTCGGCGTCGAGGAGGAGCGGGAGGAGGCGGCCGTTCGCGAGGTCGCCGCAGCGCACACGGTGCCCCTGCGCGCGTCCTGGGACCGGACCCTGGTGGCGCCCGAGGACCTGCCGTTCGAGGTCGCGCGGACGCCGGAGAGCTTCTCGTCGTTCCGCAAGAAGATCGAGCGGGACCGCGCCTACGCTGCGCCCCTGCCGGCCCCGACGGCGCTCCGCGGCGCGCCCGCGGTCGCGCCCGGTTCGCTGCCCACGGTCGCAGCGCTCGCCGGCGCCGACGCCGTCGACGATCCGCGCGCCCCGGCGCGCGCTCGCGGTGGGGAGGACGAGGCGTGGCTGCGGCTGGAGCGCTGGTGCTGGGAGGAGGACCGGCTGCGCCGCTACAAGCAGACGCGGAACGGCATGCTCGGCGGAGACTACTCGTCGCGCCTGTCCCCTTGGTTGGCCCACGGCTGCATCTCGACGCGCTCGATCCAGGCCGAGGTCGAGCGCTACGAGCGCGAGCGCACCCAGAACGAGTCGACCTACTGGATGACGTTCGAGCTCTTGTGGCGCGACTACTTCCAGTGGATCGCGCAGAAGCACGGCGCGGCCTTGTTCCGCTCCTCGGGGCTGCAGGGCGTCCCGGTGCCGTGGCAGCGGGACGAGGCCGCCTTCGCGCGCTGGCGTGACGGCCAGACCGGCTTCCCGATCATCGACGCCTGCATGCGCGAGCTGTCGGCGACCGGGTTCCTCTCGAACCGGGGGCGGCAGATCGTCACGAGCTTCCTGACCAAGAACCTCGGCGTCGACTGGCGCTGGGGCGCCGAGTGGTTCGAGGCGACGCTGATCGACCACGACGTCGGGTCCAACTACGGCAACTGGAACTACGGCGCCGGCGTCGGCAACGACAGCCGCGGCTTCCGCTACTTCAACCTACGGACGCAGGCCGACAAGTACGATCGGGACGGCCGCCACGCGCGCCACTGGTGCCCCGAGCTGGCGCGGCTGCCACGCGAGCGCGTGCACGCGCCCTGGACGGCCTCGCGGGACGAGCTCCAGGGCGCCGGCGTGCAGCTGGGCCGTGACTACCCGACCCGGATGGTCGACCTCGAGCGGAGCGCCGACGCGAACCGGGCGCGCTGGGAGCGCGCCGTGCTCGTCTGAGGGATGGGTCGGAGCCGCCCGCCTCACCGGCCCGACGCCTGGAGCTGTCCGCGGGCGAAGGCCGCGACGTCGTCGGCGGCGCGCTCGAGGTTGTCGCGGAGCGTGCGGCCGCTGCGTTTGCGCGGCTGCAGGGAGTGGTCGCCGTCTTCGAGCCAGCGGACGTCGACGGCCGTCGCGAGCGCGTAGCCGGCGACGTCGGCCGGATCCCCGAAAGGGTCCCGTTCGCCCTGCAGGATCAGCACCGGCTTGCGCGCGTCCTCGAGGTGCGCCGTCCGCAGCCGCTCGGGCTTGCCCGGCGGGTGGAACGGGTAGCCGAACGCGACGGCGCCGAGGCAGTCGACCTCGTCTGCGAGCATGGTCGCGACGCGGCCGCCCATCGACTTGCCGCCGAGCAGCAGCGGCCGCGGCTGCGCGTCGGCGACGGCGCGGAAGCACGCGAGCAGCCTGGGCATTCGATCGGGTCCAGGCCGGCGCCCCTCACGGCGGGCGCTCATGTAGGGGAACTCGAAGCGCACCACGCGCAGCCGCCGCGCCGCGAGCGCGGCGGCGATCGTCGCCATCCACTCGTGGTCCATGCCCGCGCCCGCCCCGTGCGCGAGCGCGATCGTCGCGATCGCGTCCCCGGGGTCGTCGACGCGAAGCTCGGTCACGGCCTCGTCCCGCGGAGCGGGGCGGTCACGATCTCGTGCTCTCGTACGACCTCGCCGCCGAGGAGGTGCCGCTGGATGATCTGCTCGAGCACGTCGGGGTCACAGCCGCGGTAGTAGGTGCCCTCCGGATAGACCAGGGCGATCGGGCCGTTGGCGCAGACGCGCAGGCAGTGCGACTTGCTGCGCTGCACGCCGCCCCGCTCGCTGAGCCCGAGCTCCTTGAGGCGGCGCTTCAGGTAGTCCCACGCGGCGACGCCGCGGTCCCGGTCGCAGCACTTCGGCTTGGGCTGGTCGCAGCACAGGAAGATGTGTCGGTCGGCGGCCCGCAGCCCGAGCCGGTCGACGACCGCGGCCTCCTCGGCGGGGGGGATGCGATTGGGCATGGCCGCACGATGCAGCTTCGGGGGGCGCCTGCCAAGGGTGGGGGGAGCGGCATTGCGCGGGTCGGGCTTGCGTCGGCTGCGCGCGCGGCGTTTGTTGGCGTCATGGTGACGTCCACCCCCTGCATCCCCAGCTCCACGCGCCCTTCGGGGCCGACCTCCTTCGCGGGGGTGCGTCGATGAGCGGCCTCAACGGCGAGCATTTCGTCGCAGGCAGCGCCGAGCCCGGCAGCGGCGAGGCCTTTCACGGCGTCGACGCGGTCCGCGGCGGAGACCTGCAGCCCGCCTACGCCGAGGCGACGGCGGCGCAGGTCGAGCGTGCCTGCGCGGCGGCCGCGGCGGCCGCGCCGAGCTTCGCGCGTTCGGCCCCCGCGACGCGCGCCGCGCTGCTG
>JBMHDP010000164.1:0-14533 GCA_049889335.1 Planctomycetota bacterium | reverse complement strand
GCGCGCGGCGTGCAGCAGCCCGGCGGCCGGCCAGACCTGGCCGCTGGTCCCGATCGCCACGAAGTCGGTGCAGGTCTGCATCGCGGCCTCGATCTCGTCGAGGTGGAACGGCACCTCGCCGAACCAGACGATGTCGGGCCGCAGCCGCGGGTGGCCGCACTCGGGACACGGCAGGAACTCCGCTTGGGTCCGCTCCAGGTCGCGCAGCCGGTGGCCGCAGCCCTCGCAGCGCAGCTGGGCGAGCTCGCCGTGCATGTGGATCGCCGCGCTGCCGGCGCGTTCGTGCAGGTCGTCGACGTTCTGGGTGACGAGCGTGAGCGGGTCGCGGCGCGCCGCGCAGCGCTCCGCGGCGTCGGCGAGCGCGCGGTGGGCGGCGTTGGGGCGCACCTCCGCCAGCTGGGCCCGCCGCGCCTGGTAGAACCGCCAGACCAGCGCCGGGTTCGCCGCCCACGCTTCCGGGGTCGCGACGTCCTCGGGGCGGTGGCCCTCCCACAGCCCGCCGGCGTCGCGGAACGTCTGCACGCCGGAGTCCGCCGAGACGCCCGCGCCGGTCATCACCACGACGTGCCGTGCCATGCGCTTGTTGTAGCAGGCAGGCGCGCCGTCCGGCGGGAATCGCGCCGACGAGGCTTCCAACGGCGTCCGCGATCGCGTCAGGTGCTCTCGTGTCGAAGCTCCGCGCGGTCTGCGTCTACTGTGGCTCTCAGCCGGGGGGCGACCCGGCTCACCTGGAGGCCGCCCGCGCGACGGCGGACGCGCTGTGCGCGGCGGGCCTGCGGCTCGTCTACGGCGGCGCGGGGGTCGGGCTGATGGGCGCGCTGGCGGACCGCGTGCTGGCAGGCGGCGGCGAGGTCGTCGGCGTCATCCCCGAGACGCTGGTGAAGGCGGAGGTCGCGCACCGGGGCCTGACCGAGCAGCACGTCACCGCGGACATGCACGCGCGCAAGGCGCAGATGGCGGCGCGCGCCGACGCGTTCCTGGTGCTGCCCGGCGGCCTGGGCAGCATGGAGGAGCTGTTCGAGGTCTGGACGTGGCGGCAGCTCCGCTACCACGACAAGCCGATCGGCCTGCTCAACACGGCCGGCTACTACGACGGCCTGCTGGCGTGGCTCGACCACGCCGTCGACGCGGGCTTCGTGCGCGCGCCGATCCGCGCGCTGCTGCACGTCGACACCGACCCTGAGCGGCTGATCGCGCGGCTCGATCAGGACGCGGCCGCGCGAGCGGCGCCGTAGCCGCCCGACGAGGTCAGCGGGCGCCGACGCAGATCAGCTCGCGCGCCGTGCGGTGGTACAGCCGGCCGCCCGCGTAGCTGACCGAGTTGGCGCTCCAGGTCTCGCCGAGGGGCCCGAGGTCGTTGAGGGCCAGCAGCGTCGGCGCGCGCGCGTCGCCGACGTCGATCACGTAGACGATCCCCGTCGCCATCGTGAAGTAGAGCCGGCCGTTGACGCGCGTAGGCGAGCCGTTGAAGACCCAGTCCCAGCCGTCCCAGCGGCTGCGCTCGTCGCCGGTGACCTCCTCGCCGCGGCTGTTGATCGCCTTCGCGGCCAACGTCTCGCGCCAGCGCAGGGCGCCCGACTCGGCGTCGCGGCTGGTCGGCAGCTCGCGGTAGCGGACCGCGGGCGCGGCCGCCTGCGGGTCGGGGTCGACCGACGCGACGCACCAGGGCGCGCCGAGCGTCGGCTT
Source organism: Planctomycetota bacterium (assembly GCA_049889335.1). Taxonomy (GTDB): domain Bacteria; phylum Planctomycetota; class UBA1135; order UBA1135; family UBA2386. The sequence continues at coordinate 12,847 of JBMHDP010000164.1, read as the reverse complement.
GCCCCAGGCCTTGGCGTAGCACTGGAAGTACAGGCGGCCACCCGCGGCGTGCATCGAGTAGCGGATCGGGAAGACGCCCTTCTCCAGCGTGGTGAGGCGCGGTTCGCTCGGCCCGTCGACCGGCGCTTCGTGCAGCGAGACGCCCTCGGTCAGCGAGAGCTCGTGGACCGGATCGCCGGTCTCTACGTCGAGCACGACCAGCAGGTTGCGCGGCTCCTTGAGCAGCCAGTAGGCGTAGCGGTCGTCTGCGGCCATCGTCTGCAGCGCGGCCTCGTGGTTGCCGCGGGGGTCCTCGTAGCGCCAGACGCGCGCGCCGGCGTCCGGACCGGTGAGCCGCGTCAGCGACAGGCCGACCGGGCGCTCGGGCACGGCGTGGGGGCCGCCGCGGCCGTGCAGCGCGCACGGCCCGGCCGCTGTGTGCACCAGCGTCGGCGCGTTGTAGTGGGTCAGCGCGTCCTCGCTCCGCCACAGCTCCTCGCCGGAGTGGGCGTCGAGACCGACGAGGAAGTTCCAAGGCCCGTCGTGGCCGGCGACCGCGAACGGCTCCATGTGCACGAAGGTCTTGGCGCCGTCGCCGCGCGCGGGGTCGTCGACCAGGAACGGCTCGAACTGCTTGTTGAACGGGCCGTCGAACGTCGGCGTGAAGGTCCGCGTCCACACCGGCTCGCCCGCGTGGGTGAAGCACCGGACCGCGCCGCCGGCGTTGGTGAACCAGACGTGGGCGCTGTCGGCGCAGGGCGACGCGCTGGTCGCGTCGGAGAACGGGTAGCTGTAGATCGACGGGACCTCGCCCTCGATCCGGCGGGTCCACAGCAGCTCACCGGTCTCGGCGTCGAGGCAGTGCGCGTCGATGTGCTTGCCGACGACGGCGCGCTTCTCCGTCGCGTGGGCGAACTTCTTCGCGTCGGCTGCGTCGAGCCCGTCTCCGGTCCACGGCGCCATGGTCGCGACGAAGACGCGGCCGCCCTGTACGGCGATTCCGCCCTGCCCGGTCTCGGGCAGCGGGGTCCGCCAGCGCACGTTCTCTCCGGTCGCGCCGCTGAAGCGCAGCGGCGGGGATGCTCCCGCCGCGGTCCAGTCCCCCCGCGGCCCCGCACCCTGAGGCCAGCCGGCGTCAGGGACGGCGCAGGCTGCGAGGGCGAGGGTCGAGAGCAGGGCCGAGGTCTTGGGAGCGCGCATGGCGCGCGCAGCATAGCGGCGCGCTCAGTCGCCGCACGCCTCGCAGTCGCCCGCCGCGGCCAGCTTCGCCTCGATCGCCTTGCTGGTCGGCGTGACCGACAGGCCGCCGAGGGCCGTGCAGCGGAGCTCTCGCGCCATGCGCTCGCTGACCTCGCGGTGGGCGTCGAGCACCTCGTCGAGCGGGACGAGGTGGTCGTAGCCGGCGAGCGCCATGTTGGCGGACACGAACGCGTTCGACGCGCCGGCCACGTTGCGGCCGAGGCACGGCGCCTCGACCCGGTTGGCGACCGGGTCGCAGATCAGCCCGAGCACGTTCTGCAGCGCGTGGCTCGCTGCGGACAGCGCCTGGGCCGCCGTGCCGCCGCCGAGCTCGACCAGCGCGGCCGCGGCCATCGCGGCGCCTGCCCCGGTCTCGGCCTGGCAGCCGCCGACCTCCGCGGCGAAGCTCGACCGGGTCGTGACGAAGACGCCGATCAGCCCGGCCGCGAGCATGGCGCGCAGCGTGCGCTCCTCGTCGGCCTGCACGGACTCGGCGGCCGCGAGGCAGGTCGCCGGAAACGTCGCACAGGACCCCGCCGTGGGAGCCGCGACGATCACGCCCATCGAGCTCTTGGTCTCCATCAGCGCGGTGACGTAGAGCACCGCCTTGTTGAGCATGCCGCCGTCGAGCAGCTGGCCCTGCGCCATCATCTCGCGGAAGCGGTGGCTCTGCTGCGGCAGGATGCGGTCGGCGTACTCGGTGCCGGCGAGGCCGCCCGCGACGCCCTGCTTGACGATCTCCAGGATGTGGCGCATGCGCGCGAACACGCCGTCGTCGTCGAGGCCGCCCCGCGCGCGCTCGAACTCGAGCGCGAAGTCCGACAGCGGGCCCGCCTTCGGGTCCCGGCCCTCGAGCATCTCCGCGGCGTGCAGGAAGGGCACCTCCAGCCCGGCGCGCGAGCGCACCGGCAGCACGGCGCCGAACGTCCGGACGCGGCGCACTCCGTCGAGGGCGGCGACGGTCGCGTCGTCGACGAACGCCTGGCCGCTGACGACGACCAACGCCGGATCCGACCCCGCGGTGGTCACGACGTCGCCGATCTCCCGGAGCCGCGTCGCCGCGGCCGCGCCGTCTCCGTCGACCTCCAGCAGCGTCACGTCGTAGTCGCCGAACAGCGAGACGGCGTAGCCGTCGACCTCGACGACCTCGATCATGCCGCCGCCGGTCGAGAGCGCGACCAGGCGGTGTTCGACGCCGTCGCGCGTGATCGTCAGCCGGTAGGTGTTGGGGTGGGGGTCGCGCAGGTCGACGTAGCGGATCTCCAGGTCGACGCCGGCTCGCTTCAGCGCCGCGCCGGACTCAGGGATGCGGGCGTCGTCGGCTTCCCAGCCGAGCAGGCCGCCGAACAGCCCCATGTCCGAGCCTTGGCTGACGTGGGTCGTCGGCAGCGAGCCGTGCGTGTCGAACTCGACGAGCACGCGCGCCGGCGTGCCGCCGCAGAGGTCGCGCGCGATCCGGCCGATCCGAACCGACGCCGCCGAGTGGGAGCTCGACGGCCCGCGCATCACGGGGCCGACGACGTCGTTGAAGATGCTCGGCGGCAGCTTGGTGGGCATCGCGCTACCTGTAGTGGTGGACCGGGCGAGGCTTCACGCCGAGCTGCTCGTAGTTGAAGCCGCTCTTCAGCGGCTCGTAGGCGCCGACGATGGTGACGTCGAGGTCCGGCGTGATCTTCGCCTCCATGCCCAGGCACCAGAGCGCGGCGTTGAGCGTGAGGCGGCGCATGCCCGCCGACTGGTAGTCGCGCGCGCTGCCCATCGTCACGTGGAAGACCCGCGCGGTCTTGCCGAGGTTGCCGGTCCAGCTGTTGGTCCAGGCGATCGGCAGCGGCGGCTTCTTCGGGTTGGGCGCGGCGTCCTTCTCGAGCGTCATCAGCGGCTGGCCCAGCAGCAAGGACGTGCACGACGCGGGCAGCGTCTTGTCGGCCGGGAACATCCGGTAGACGTCGGTCGGGCCCCACACGTCGTCGACGCCGCGCAGGATCGGGTGGTCCTTGTTCTCCTCGACGACGATCCCGCGCGTCGACTCGCGGTGCCAGCCGCCGTAGTGGCCGCGGAACGCGCCGCCGAGCACGTCGTCGCCGAAGCGCACGTTCTTGCCGTTCCGTTTGTAGGTCCAGTTTCCGCGGAAGCCGTGGTTGGCGGTGCGGATGCCGAGCACCGGCTTGCCCGAGTCGAGGTAGGCGTCGAGGTGTGCCAGCTCTTCGTCGGGCAGCTTCATGAAGCGCGTGAACACGACCAGCAGGTCGGCGTCCGCGAGCAGGTGCATGCCCGGGATCGTCTGGAACGCCTTGGGGTCCTTGGGCGGCGCCTCCTCGGTCGGATCTACCAGGCCGTCCTTCTGGCCGAACAGCACGGTCGTGTCGAAGCCGTGCCGCGTCGCGAGCAGCTTCGCCATCATCGGCATCGACTGCTCGGCGCGGTACTCCTGCTCGGCGGCGAGGAAGACGACGCGCTTGCCCGCGCCGACGCCGGCCTCGCTGCCGCGGTAGTCCAGCCAGCGCGCCGCGTCGGCGGCGGCGGAGTCCTGGGCGGTGAGCGACGCGGCGGCGAGCGCGGCGGAGAGGGCCAGACAGAGGGCGTTCACTTCGGGATCCTGTTCAGCGTGTAGTGGGCGGTGGTGTGCACGAGCGCTTCGCCGTCGGCGCTCCGGAGCGCGCCGAAGGAGAAGTCGTGCACGTGGCCTTCGACCAGGCCGTCGACGACGAGGTGCACGCTGCGGCCGTCGTTCGACGGGGCGGCTGCGGTGACGACAGGCGTGGTCTCGTCGACCTCGGGGCTGCCGTAGAACTTCTGGTAGTGGTGCGTGAACGAGCGCAGCCGGTAGTTCGTGACGTCGGCCAGCGTCGCGGGGTCGCACGGCGCCGTGAACGAGATGTCGAAGCCGTCCGGGGCCGCTCGGATCTCGAGCACGTCGAACGGCGTCACGCCGGTCCACTCGAGCCGCTCGAGCACGAAGCTCTTGTTGCCGCGCACCGGCCAGCCGCGGTTGGTCCCGCCGGTGACGAGGTAGCCGCGGTCGGAGAACTCCAGCGCGAGGATGCCGTTGCCGAGCCCCTCGCGGAACGGGTAGCACGCGCCCTGCCAGACGCCGTCGACCTCTTCGGTGGTCGCGCGCATCACGATGCTCAGGCTGTAGTCGCCGACGAACAGCTGGCCCTGGAACGGCCCGAACTTGCCGCCGGTGCGGTCGGGACGGAACGCCGTGATCGACTGGCCCATGCGGCGGTAGGGGAACACGACCGCGTACGGCACGAGCTCCTCGATGCGTTGGCTCTCGGCGTGCAGCCGGGACTGGTTCTCCGGCTCCTGAGGCTTGGGCCCCAGCTGCTTGCCCAGCGGCAGGTCGTAGCCGGGGAAGCAGATCGGGTGGCCCATGAAGCCGCCGGGCTTGAGGTGCTTGAGCGAGCACGAGCCGTTCCAGGGGCCCTGGCTCTCGACGTAGAACATCACGCCGTGCTCGTTGGGCGCGACGCCGCCCGCGCTGCGGATGCCGGTCGCGACCGGGATGCTCTGCCCGTCGGGCGTGACCTGGAACGCGAAGCCGCGGTAGTCCGCCCGGTAGTGGTAGGACGACGACAGCCCGAGGACGACGTAGACGCTGCCGTCGGGCTGCACCGGCGAGCCCCACGCGAACTCGTGGTAGTGCTCGAAGCCCCAGACGTCGCTGAGGTTCTCGAAGCGGTCGGCGCGGCCGTCGCCGTCCTGGTCCGAGATGCGGGTCACCTCGGTCTGCTGCGTCGCGTAGAACGCGCCGTCGCGGTAGCCGAGGCCCAGCACCTCGTCGAGGCCGGCGGCGAAGGTCGTGATCTCCGGCTGCGGCAGCGGCTCGAAGGCGCCGTCGACGATCAGGATCTCGCCGCGGCGCGTGCCGATCGCGAGCCTGCCCTCGGGCAGCGCGACGAAGCTGCCGCACTCGAGCGCGAGCTCGCGCGGGATCGGCAGCTCGACGATCCGGTAGTGCTCGGCCTCGGCGTTGGCGGTGCCCCAGGCGTCGCCGAGCTCTTGAGCCGGCGCGCCGCCCGCGACGGCTGCGGCGATCAACGCGAGGAGCGCCGGACGGTGGCAGGATCGCATCACTTGCCCTCCACGAGGCTGTAGTCGAGCTGCTGGGTGGTGCCGCCCTCCTCGGACGGCGCGAACGCCACGCGCAATTCCCTGTGGTCGTCGTGCTCGACGAGGACCAGCGGCTGGGCGTAGGAGCGGACCTGCATCCAGCCGTCGACGACGGCGGTGTTGGCGCTGGTCCGCGTGATGTTCGGGTGGCGGGCGATGCGGAGCACCAGCGGGGCCTCGCGCTCGCACTCGATGCGGCGGCGCAGCACGGTCACGTCGCCGTCGCGCACCTCTCGCAGGGTGTCGGAGACCGCGACCTCGCCGCAGGTGTAGCGCAGCGTCGGCCGCTGCTGCGCGTCGAGGTCGTAGCCGAGCCAGCGGTCGCCTCTGGCGCGTCGCGTGGTCTCGGGCCACGGGGCCGACGGGTCTGCGAGCGGCGCCAGGTTGGGCTGCAGCGGCAGCTGCGCGCGCCGGCGCTCGAGCACGTGCGCCTGGCCGTGACCTTGGCTGGTCCAGACCGGCCGCGCGTCGACGAAGCGGCCCCACCAGATCTGGTTGAGCGCCAGCGACTCGGCGTCGAACGTGACGTTGACGCCGCCGGGATAGCCGACGCTGATGCCGCGCTTGCCGGTGTTCTGCACCGCGCGCCGCAGGATCACGGCTTCGTCCTCGACCTGCAGCTCGATCGGCGGGCGGCGCAGCCCGCTCGGCTTGCGCACGTTGCGGCCCTTGGCGAGGTAGTGCCACATGCCGTCGATCTGCGCGTCGACGTCGCCGCCGGCGATCTCGGGGCGGGTCGACTTGCCGTCGGGGTAGAACTTCGGCATCAGCGTGCCGGGCTTGAACGCGTAGGGGTCGAGCAGGAAGCGCTTGAACCACTCCGGGCGCAGCCGCTCGCCGGTCGAGTGCAGCAGGTCGATGCCGGCCATCGAGCCGCCCTGCTCGCCCGCGAACAGGTGGCACGCGATGCAGCCCATGCCCTTGTCGCCCGCGAGCTGCTGGCCGATCTTGACGACCGCTTCGGCCTGCTTGCGGTCCTTCGGCAGCGGCGCGATCTCGGTCGGGGGGAGCTGGTCGTGCGCGGCCAGGAGCGTCGTCAGTCGCCGGGCGAAGCGGCGGCCGAAGCCAGGCATGCGCGTCTTCAGATAGGGGCGCTCGCGTTGGCCGTGGCCGATGGTGTTCTCGAGCCACTCGAGCTGCAGCTTGGCGCCGACGCCGGTCAGCGGCGGCGGCACGCGTCCTTCGAGGCCCAGCGTCGGATCGTGGGTGTCGAAGAGCTCGGCCCGGTCCGCGAGGGTGTCGAGGTCGCCGCGCGCGTGGCACGCGAGGCAGTTGCGCGACGCGAGGTGCTGCTGGACGCGCGCTTCGCCGGCCAGCGGCTCGCCCGCGAGCGCGCTGCGCAGGTCGTCGCGCTGTCGGTCGGAGAGCGCGTAGTGCGGCCACGCCCCCCGCGTCCCCGACAGGCAGCCGGCCTGCGGGTCGAGCTGTGCGAGCGGCTGGGCGCGCGTCGACGGCGCGCGCTGCGGATCGTCCAGCTGGTGGCAGTGGACGCAGCCCCGCGCGGCGAAGTGACCGCGGCCCGCGTCGACGTCGGGGGCGCGGACCTCCGGGTCAGGCGCGCGCTCGGCGGCGCCTCGCATCAGGTGGTTGGCGAGCGCGTTCGCCTCGGTCGGTGACAGCGCGAACTTCGGCATGCGCGCTGCAGGGCGCGCGGCGTGCGGGGCGAGCAGGAAGCGCTGCAGCGTCGTCAGCGTGTACTTCTCCCTGACATGCGCGAGGCCTGCGGGAGCGGCGTCGTGGCAGGCGCGGCAGCCGACGGTGTCCCACAGCTCCTCGCCGAGCGCGAGCGCGTCCGGGTCGGGCGCCACGTCGTCGGCGGGCGCCGTCGCGAACGAGCGGAGGTAGGCGGCGAGCTCGTGCGCCGTGCGGTGGAGCGCGCTCCCGTCGAGGTCGCGCAGCAGGTCGGGCATCGCGGTGCCCGGCTCGGCGTCCATCGGGGACGTCAGGTAGCGCTCGAGGTACGCGCCGGTGACGCGCGCGCCGACGGTCTGCAGGTCGGGCGCGGGCCTCGCGTCGGCCAGGCCGCGCGGGTCGTCGTGGCAGTTGACGCAGCCCAGCTCGCCAAGCAGCACGCGGCCGCGGACCGCCGCAGCGAGGCCGTGGGTCTCTGCGCCGGCGACGACGGGCGCGTGGTCGGTTCGTTGGACGCCGGACCCGCAGCTCGCCAGGGGTAGCGCGAGCGCGAGCCACGCGGCGCCGCGGGGGACACGGTGCGGACGCGACATGGGCGAGAGCATACGACTCGGCGGCCGCCGCCGTAGGATCTCCGCCGTCATGCGATCGTTGTTTTGCCGGCTGGCCGCGCTGTCTCTCCTCGTCGTCCCGTTCGCGGCCTGCGCGGGCGGACCGTCGCCGTCCGTCGTCGACGGTCCGATCACGATCTCGACCTGGCCCTTCGGGCGCTTCGCCAACGAGAAGGCGATCGAGGCCCTGCAGGCGGGCCAGTCGCGGCTCGACGCGATCGAGCTCGGTATCCGCGAGATCGAGCGGCGCAGCTCGGACGGCTCGGTCGGTCTCGGGGGGCGGCCCAACGCGGCCGGCTACCCGCAGCTCGACGCCTGCATCATGGACGGCCCCGGCCACCGCGCCGGCAGCGTCGCGGGCTTGGAGGGCATCGTGCACCCGATCAGCGCCGCGCGGCTCGTGATGGAGGAGACCAGGCACGTCATGCTGGTCGGCGAGGGCGCGCGGTGGTTCGCGCTGGAGCACGGCGTCGAGTCGATCGACGTCTCGCCGTACGACGCCATGAAGGCCGCGTGGCAGCAGGGCCACCGCCCGAAGGACCCGGACACCGACGGCCACGACACGATCACGCTGCTGGCGCGCGACGGCGAGGGGCACATGGCCGGCGGCTGCTCGACCAGCGGGGCGGGCGGCAAGCTGCCCGGCCGCGTCGGCGACTCGCCGATCCTGGGCGCGGCGCTCTACGTCGACGACGACATCGGCGCCGCCGGCGCGACCGGCCTCGGCGAGAACGTCATGCGGCACTGCGCCAGCTACCTGGTCGTCGAGCTGATGCGGCAGGGCATGCACCCGCAGGCGGCGTGCGAGGAGGCGGTCCACCGGATGGCCGCGACGGACCCGCGCGGCTACGACCTGAGCGTGAGCTTCATCGCGCTCGACAAGCTCGGCCGCTACGGCGCGGCGTCGTCGAGCCAGCGGTTCCCGTACGCGGTCGCGACGCCCGCGGGCAACGAGGTCCTGCGCGTCGAGAAGGTGGCGCCCCGCTGAGCGGGCGGCACACTGGGCGCATGCGCGTCCCGCTCCTGCTCACCGCCCTCTCCGCAGCGTCGTTCGCTGTCGCCCAGCAGCCGGTCGAGGCCTACCTCGACGGCGCGGCCGACCACCTCGGCGGGCTCTACCGCCACCTCCACGAGCACCCCGAGCTCTCGCTGCGCGAGCAGAAGACCGCGGCCCGGATGGCGAGCGAGCTGCGCGCGCTGGGGCTCGAGGTCACCGAGAAGGTCGGCGGCGTCGGCGTGGTCGGCGTGCTGCGCTGCGGCGACGGCCCGGTCGCGCTGATCCGTGCCGACATGGACGCGCTCCCGGTCGCGGAGGAGACCGGCCTGCCGTACGCGTCGAAGATCCGCGCCGAGGCGGCGGACGGACGCGCGATCGGCGTGATGCACGCGTGCGGCCACGACCTCCACATGACGTGCCTGGTCGGGGCGGCGGGCTACTTCGCCGCCAACCGGGACGCGTTCGACGGCACGATCGTGTTCCAGCTGCAGCCCGCCGAGGAGCTGGGCGCCGGGATGCGCGGGATGCTCGAGGACGGCCTGCTCACGCGCTTCCCGCGGCCGGACTACGCGATCGCGCTCCACACGTCGGCGGACCTCCCGGTCGGCGAGGTCGGGCTGCGCGCAGGCCCGGCGATGGCCAACGTCGACAGCTGTGACATCACGGTCTACGGCCGCGCCGGCCACGGGGCGGCGCCGCACCTGACGGTCGACCCGATCGTGCAGGCGAGCAAGCTGGTGCTCGACCTGCAGACCATCGTCGCGCGCGAGGTCGACCCGCTCGACGCGTGCGTGATCAGCGTCGGTTCGATCCACGCCGGCCAGAAGCACAACATCATCCCGTCGTCCTGCCACCTGCAGCTGACGATCCGCAGCTACACCGACGAGGTGCGCGCGCAGCTGATCGCCGCGATCCGCCGCAAGGCCGCCGCCGCGGCGGCGTCGTGCGGCGCGCCGGCGCCGAAGGTCGTGCTGAGCGAGGGCACGCCGGCGCTGCAGAACGAGGCCGCGCTGACGGCGAAGGTGCGCGCCGGCGTCGCGGCGGCGCTCGGCCCGGACCGCGTCGTCGACATGATGCCGGCGATGGTGGGAGAGGACTTCGGCAGGCTCCGCGGCGCCGGCGTGCCGCTCTGCATGTTCCGGCTCGGCACGATCGCACCGGAGCGGCTCGCCAGGCTGCAGGCCGAAGGAGCCGTGCCCGGCCTGCACAGCGGCCGCTACTACCCGGACTACGCTGCCGCGCTCCGGGTCGGCGTCCGGGCGCTGGTCGCAGCGACGGTCCGCGCGGCCCGCGACTGATCGGCCCCTGGCAGCGCAGGGGCCAATTTGCAGGCGCCGCGGGCCCGCTCGCGGCGCCGCGCCGCCCGCGGATTTTGCCAGCGGCCGATCGGCCCAGCCGCTACCTTTCGAGGCGTGAAACTCGCCCAGCGCAAGCTCTTGATGGGGGGTCTGTTGGCGTCGTTCGCCATCCAGACCGCGATGGTCTACTCCGACGACACGGCGGCGACCCGCTTCGAGGTGTTGAGCGAGGACGCCCGGACGGGGCGGGAGATCTGGCACGAATACAACTGCCAGACCTGCCACCAGATCCACGGCTTCGGCGGCTTCCTCGGGCCGGACCTGACCAACTACGGGCTCCGGATGACGGACGACCGGCTTCACCAGATCCTCACGGAGGGCTCGGCGCAGATGCCGGCGTTCCACTTCGACGAGGACCAGATCTACTACGTCGGCTGCTTCCTCGATGAGCTGAGCGACATGGGCCAGGGCGTGCCCCGCTCGCTGCTGCCGCTGGACCTCGGCGAGGTGATGGGCGCGGTCGACGCGCGGCTGGCCGCGTCGTCTCCGGGCGAGGCGGTCCAGCGCGGCGCGCTCGCCTTCAAGACCAACTGCATCTCTTGCCACGTGCCGCTGCGGGCGACCCCGCTCGGGCTGCAGACGGCGCCGGACCTGACCACGGCGACGGCTCGGATCGGCGCGGCCGGCGTGCGCGAGACCATCCAGAACGGCCGGGCCGACCGCGGCATGGCGGCCTGGGGCCACCTGGGCGAAGCGGCGGTCGAGGACCTCACCGCCTTCGTCAAGTGGATGAACGACGACCGGTCCGGCATCTCGGCGCAGGCCGGTGGCGCGGGCGAGGTGCAGCCGATCCCGTGGTGGGAGTACCGATGAGCGGCACGACGATGGACATGGCGACCGCTGCGGTCGACGAGCAGGCGCGCGGGGCGTCTCCCGCGGCCGTGATCGAGCGCACCAGCGGCGTGCAGGTGCGCATGGCGCTGACCTGCATCCTGCTGACCGTCTTCGGCGGCGCGATGAGCGCGCTCTACTACATCCCGTCGGTCGCGACCGCGCTCAACGAGATGGGCGTCCAGATGACGTCGATGCGTCCGATCCACACGGCGTTCGCGTCGATGTGGATCTTCGGCGCGAGCGTCGCGATCGCCTACCACTGGATGGGCAGCAACCACGGCGGCCTCTCGAAGGCCGACGTGCTGCGGTTCCGGGTCCACACGGTCTGCTGGATCGTGGCGGGCGTCGGCATCTTCGCGACGCTGCTGATGGGCGTCAGCACGGGCCGGGAGTACCTCGGCTTCCACCCGGTGTTCAGCGCGATCCTGCTGTTCGGCTGGCTGTGCTTCGCGGTCAACCTGCTCAAGCGCCTCAAGCACGGCTTCTGGGGCCAGCCGATCTACATCTGGTTCTGGACGGTCGGCACCCTCTACTTCATCTACACGTTCGTCGAGGGGCACGCCTACCTGCTGCCGGGCGTCTTCGAGAGCCCGATCCGCGACCTGCAGGTGCAGTGGAAGTCGTGCGGGACGCTGGTCGGCTCGTTCAACTTCCTGATGTACGGATCGCTGACCTACGTCGGCGAGAAGATCTCGGGGGACAAGACCTACGCGCAGTCGCCGACCGCCTTCTGGCTGTTCGGGGTCGGCTGCCTCAACAGCTTCACGAACTACGTGCACCACACCTACCACCTGCCGCAGACCGAGGTGGTCAAGTGGGTGGCGTTCATCGTGTCGATGATGGAGGTGATCATCCTGGTCAAGCTGATGGTCGACCTCGGCAAGATGCTCGCGAACCGCCGGTCCGGCGCGCCCTTCTGCGGCCGCGGCGGCTGGCTCACGCAGGCCAAGTACTGGACCGTCGCGATGCTGTTCACGTCGATCGTGATCTCGGTGCCGACCTTCAACACGCTCATCCACGGCACCCAGCTGGTGATGGGGCACGCGATGGGGGCGACCGTCGGCATCGACACGCTGGTGCTGCTGGGCACCTCGTCGTGGCTGATCTACGAGCTGCGCGGGGACGCGATCAAGGCGCGCATGGACGCGCCGATCACCAGGTTCTCGGTCCTGTTGGTCAGCCTGTCGCTGGCGGTGCTGGTGATCTGGCTCAGCGTGGCGGGCTTCGCGCACGGCGCGAGCCGCTACTACGGCGAGCCGACGCCGGAGTGGGTGGCCACCAGCCGCCTGCTGCTGCCGGTCGTCGGCTCGGCGCTCGGCGTCGGGCTGGTGATCGCGACGTGGCGCCTGCTCTCGATGTCCCGCCGCGGCGCGTCCGCGGCGTGATCTACGCCAACGCCGCCGGCACCAGCTGGCCGAAGGCGCCCGGCGTGGTCGAGGCCGTGCAGGCGGCGCTCCTGGCGGACCCGACGGACAACGCGCGTCGCTTCGGCGAGGGGCACGACGCGGTGCGGCGGTTCTTCGGCGTGCCGGACGCGTCGGCCGACCGGCTGCTGCTGGCGCCCTCGTGCACGGCGGCGCTGGCGGTCGCCGTCGGCGACCTGGCCCTGGAGCGCGGGGACGTCGTGATCACGTCTTCGCTGGAGCACCACGCGCTCGCGCGGCCGGTGCAGAAGCTCGTCTGGGAGCGGGGCGTGGTGCACGCGCAGGCCCCCTATCGTCCGGGAGTCCCGATCGACCTCGACTTCGTCGAGCAGACGCTGCGCGCAGGGCGGGTCAAGCTCGTCGCCGTGACCGGCGCGTCGAACGTCACCGGCGAGCGGCTGCCGATCGCGGAGCTGGCGGCGCTCGCGCGCGCGCACGGCGCGCGGACCCTCCTGGACGCAGCGCAGGTCGCGGGGCTGACGCCGCTCGACGTCGGCGCGCTGGGCGTCGACCTGCTCACCTTCGCCGGGCACAAGGCGATGCAGGGGCCGCTCGGCGTCGGCGGCCTCTGGGCGGCGCCGCACGTGGCGTTCGCGTGTCCGACCGCGACCTGCGAGGTGGGCGCGGCGGACGCCGCCGGCCGGCGCGCGCCGTTCC
>JBMHDP010000163.1:0-16887 GCA_049889335.1 Planctomycetota bacterium | reverse complement strand
GGCGCTTGAGCACCACGCTCGCGCGCCGCGGCACGCTGGTCCCCGCGGGGCGGATGCGCCGGCGCGACGGCAGCCACCTGCGACGCCAGGAGTTCACCGGCGCGCTCATGATGCTGGTCGCGATCTACGCGACGACCTGGTGGGCGACCCACCGGCCGCTGTGGGCGCTGCTGGTCTCGGGGATGCTGGGAGCGGTGATGTTCTGGCCGAGCCGCCGCCGGCGCCGCCGCGCCGTCAGCGGGGCTCCTCCTGCCGCTGCAGCTCGACCCGGATCGGATCGGTCGCCGGCGCGTCCGTGACCTCGAAGGACTGCGAGCCCTCGAAGACCTCGCCGGCGCGGTAGTCGATGGTGTAGCGGCCCGGCGGCATCGTCACCGAGATCGGGAACGGCCGCGTCGGGGACGAGCCGAAGTCTGCGCCGTACGAGCGGAACTCCGCGCCGGCTGCGTCGCGGATCGTGTAGTCGTAGCGCGCGACGACGGGCTCGAGCGGCACCCACACGGCGAACTTCGTCAGCACGCCCTTGGTCAGCGTGAGCGCCAGGTCCGCGACGGCGCCCGCGGTGACCGTGACCTCGCCCTTGATGGCGACCAGCCCCTTCTCGTAGCCGGTGACCTGGTAGCGGCCCGGCGTGAGATTCTCGACCCGCTGCTCGTCGCCCGTCAGCGTCACGACCGTGCTGCGCGACGCGTCCTCGTGGCGGAAGTAGAGCGTCGGCGTCGCGTCCTCGGCGCCCGCGCCGCGTTCGGCCCGGACCAGGACCTCGCCTCCCGGAACGGTGCGCAGCACGCCGACGTCCAGTTCGGCGCCTGCCTGCAGCTCGAACCAGCCGCTGTGCGCGAGCACGGCCTCGCCCTGCTGGAGGGTCAGGCGGAACTTGCAGGGCGTGACGCGGTCGAACGAGAACGCGCCGTCCTCGACCTCGCCGCCGTCCCGGAACCAGCGCTGGTCCGAGGCGAGCACGACGCGCAGGTCCTTGGGGTTGCGGATCCGCAGGCCGGCGTCGTCGATCCGGCCCAGCACCTTGCCGGGCGCGAGCTTGACGGGCTTGTCGTGCGTCGCGCGCAGCTGCGCGCGGCCCTGACCCGGACGGAGCCCGGTCGCCTGCAGCGGCGGCGCGCCCTTGGGCGCGTCCCACATCTGCACGCGCGCGCTGTAGACCGCGTCGTCGAGGTTGACGAAGCGGAACACGCCCTGGCGGTCGTTGGTCTGCACGCGCTCGACGCCGGTGGCCTCGTCGCGGAGCGTGACGAACACGTTGGGCATCGGGTGGCCGTCGCGATAGAGCACCAGGCCCTCGAGCACGCGACCTTCGGTGACCTCGGGGCTCCACTCGACCCGTCCGCCTGGCGGCACCTCGAGCACCGTGCGCTGGTGCACGACCGGACCGTCGAGCAGGTAGCGGCCGCCGGGCTGCACGAAGACGTGCACCTCCCCGGCGGTCACGTCGGGGAGCTCGTAGCGGCCCTGCGCGTCCGCGACCGTCGCGAAGTGGCCGAACATCTCGTCCCAGTCGATCTGGCCGCCCGCGAGGAACGAGGTGCCGGGGACCCCGTCGTAGGCCCGCACCAGCGCGCCCGCGAACGGCGCGCCCTCGGCCTTGGTCACCGTGCCGAAGATCGCGCCCGCGCGCTGCAGCGCGACGTCGACCTCGACGTCGCCGCCGGCGACCACCTCGCAGGTCGAGCGCCAGACCCCGAAGCCCTGCTTGCTGCAGGCGACCGGCTGCTCGCCCGCCGGCAGCCCGAGCAGCGCGAACCGGCCCGCCTCGTCGGTCAGGGTCGAGCGCACCGACCACTTCTCGATCACGCGGTCGCCGCGCATGTCCAGGAAGCGGGTGTTGCGCCCGGCGCCGACCCGCGCGCCGGCGACGGGGCGGCCCGTCGCGTCGACGACGACGCCGTGCAGGCCGCCGCCCGCGCCGCCGAGCTTCAGCGTGACCTCGGCCGGCGGCGCGGACGTGTCGACGGTGTCGAGGTCGACCAGGCGCGACTGCGCGTAGCCCGCGGCGAGCGCGCCGAGCGACACGTGCGGCGGGACATGGGCGAGGGCGAAGCGCCCGTCGCCGTCGGTCCGGGTGAGCGTGCGGCCGCCGGACCAGTCCGTGTGGCGTGTCTGGAGCCAGACCGAGGCGCCGGGGACGGGGGCGCCGTCGGGCGCGCGCACGACGCCGCGCACGGCGACGCCGTCCTCCAGCTCGAAAGCCACCTCCTGCTCCCCGGGCTCGACGTCGACGGTCTTGCGGTCGCCGCGGTCGGAGCGCAGGCTCCACTTGCCCGGGGGCACGCCGCCGAACCGCGCCATGCCGTCCGCGTCGGTGTGCTGCTGCGCCCGCACGCGGTAGGCGCGCTCGCGCGTCGCCCATCGCAGCGTCACCACCACGCCGGCGGCCGGCGCGTCCGCCCAGGTCGCGCGGACGTTCAGCGTGCCGGTCGTGGCGCCGTGCTCGGACCGTCCGGCGGCGGCGTCGACGCGTTCGACCGCAGGGCTCGCGATGGCGGCGGCGGGGTCGGCTTCGGCGGCGTCGCCGGCGAGGCTCCCGGTCGCGGCGTTGGCTGAGTCCGGTCCGCGCGGCCCGACGGGCGCGCGAAGCGAGGGCGAGGGAGTCAGCGCCCAGGCCGTCGCGACGAGCAGCGCGATCAGGGTCAGGACAGAGAGGATGAGCGGTCGTTTCATCTTGGCGGGTCGCTGAAGATACGGCCGAGTGGATCATCTCGCGCAGGCGTCTTGTCACGCTCCGGTGTCAGTCCGTAGCCTTGCCGTCATGACGCGCCGCATCCTCCTCGGTTCGGTCCCCGCGCTGCTCCTCGCCGCCGCGAGCGCGCAGGAGCCGGGCGGCTCTGCCTCGGGGTGGTGGGCCTACCAGCCGCTCCGTCGTCCGACGCCGCCGGCCGTGCGCGACGCGGGCTGGTTGCGCTCGCCGATCGACGCCTTCGTCCTCCGGGGCCTCGAGGAGCGCGGGCTGCGCCCGGCGCCGCCCGCGGATCGTTACGCGCTGCTGCGGCGCGTCACCTACGACCTCACGGGGCTGCCGCCGACCCAGGCCGAGGTCGAGGACTTCGTCGCCGACCGCGCGCCCGACGCCTACGACAAGGTCGTCGACCGGCTGCTCGCGTCGCCGCAGTACGGGGTCAAGTGGGCCCAGCACTGGCTCGACGTGGTGCGCTACGCGGAGACCGACGGCTACGAGCGCGACTCGCGCAAGCCGGCGGTGTGGCGCTACCGCGACTGGGTGATCGACGCGTTCAACGCAGACATGCCGTACGGTGACTTCGTCACCAAGCAGCTGGCGGGCGACGAGCTGCCGCGCGCCACCGTCGCCGACCACGTCGCGACCGGCTACTACCGCCTCGGGATCTGGGACGACGAGCCGACCGATCGCGAGCAGCACCGCTACGACGACCTGGACGGGATCGCGGACACGACGGCGCGCGCGATGCTCGGCATCTCGATCGGGTGCGCGCGCTGCCACGACCACAAGAAGGACCCACTCCCACAAAAGGACTACCACTCGTTCCTCGGCTACTTCGAGAACATCGCGCCCTACGACAAGCAGGCCCGCACGATCCCGGCCGACGGCGCCAAGGAGGCCTTCGAGGCCGCGTCGGCGCGGTTCGCGCGCGAGTCGGCGCGCTGTCGCGACGAGCTGATGCGGGTCGCCAAGGAGCGGATCGCGGCCCGGGGGGCGACCGACCGGACGGACCCGCCCGCGCCCCGCGTGGTCGCCCGCTACGACGGCGACGTCGCCAGCACCACGGCGCTGCTCGACGGCGTCGGCGACCGAGACGGCAAAGTCGAGGGGCAGGTCGTGCAGGTGCCGGGCCGCAAGGGGCAGGCGCTGCGCTTCGACGGCGACGACTTCTGCCGGATCCCGCGGGTCGTCGAGGACTCGTTCTCGGTCTCGTTCTTTCTGCGCAGCGATCAGCCCGGTCGCGGCAACCTGCGCGACAAGCGCTGGTTCACCGGTACGGGCCTCGTCGACGGCGAGGTGCCCGGCATCGTCGACGACTGGGGCGTGTCGTGGATCTCCGAGGGTGTGATCGCCGCGGGCACGGGCCGACCCGAGAAGTTCGTCTCGTCGTCGAGCGGCTACGACGACGGCGCGTGGCACCACGTGGCCTTCACGCGGGACCAGGGCACGGGCCGGATCGCGCTGTTCGTCGACGGACAGCTCGTCGGCGAGACCACGGGCTCGAAGCGCCCGCTGACGACGCCGGAGGACCTCGTCGTCGGGCGGCCGCGGCCGGGCGGGCAGGGCTTCCGCGGGGACCTCGACGAGCTGACGTTCTACGACCGTGCGCTGACCGCGGCCGAGGTCGCGGCCCTGGCGCTCGACCTGCCCGGCGGCGTCGCCGCGGCGGCCGCGATCGACGGCACCGAGGCGCTGAAGCAGCTGTCGGGCCTGCGCGCGCCGGAGTTCGAGACGGTCGAGGTCCTGGCGGTGCGGGAGCACGGCCGCAGCGCGCCGCAGCCGATCGTGCGCCTGCGCGGCAACGTGCACGCGCGCGGGCCGCAGGTCGAGCTCGGCGTGCCGGCGATGCTCGGCGCGGCGGAGCTGTTCGAGCCGGCCCCCACGCAGCAGAGCAGCGGCCGGCGGTTGGCGCTGGCCAAGTGGATCACCACGCCCGACAACCGCATGACCTGGCGGGTGATCGCCAACCGGATCTGGCAGCACCACTTCGGCCGCGGGATCGTCCGCTCGACCAACGACTTCGGCCGGCTCGGCGAGCGCCCGACGCACCCCGAGCTGCTCGACTGGCTGGCGTGCGAGGTGCTCGAGCGCGGCCAGAGCCTCAAGGCGATGCACCGGCTGATCGTGCGGTCGGCCACCTACCGCATGTCGTCGCAGGCCGACGAGCGAGCGCTGGCGCAGGACCCGCTCAACCAGGCGTTCTGGCGCTTCGACCGCCGGCGCCTGACGGCCGAGGAGGTCCGCGACTCGATCCTGTCGGTCAACGGCACGCTCAACCTCGAGCGCGGCGGCCCGAGCGTCTACCCCAAGCTGCCGCAGGCCGTGCTCGACACCGCGTCGCGGCCGGGTTCGGCGTGGGGTCGTTCGTCGCCCGAGCAGGCCGCGCGGCGCAGCATCTACGTGCACGTCAAGCGCTCGCTGCCCGAGCCGCTGCTGGCGGCGTTCGACCGGGCCGACACCGACTCGAGCTGTCCGGTGCGGTTCGCGACGGTGCAGCCGACGCAGGCGCTGTCGATGGTCAACGGCGACTTCGCCAACGTGCAGGCCGAGCTGTTCGCCCAGCGGCTGCGTCGGGAGGCCAAGGACCTGCGCGGCCGGATCGCGCGCGGCCTGCAGCTGGTGACCCAGCGCCCCGCGCGCGACGGCGACGTCGCGCGCCTGGTGGCGCTCGCCGCGGAGCTGCAGCGAGACTTCGGACGCACCGAGGAGCAGGCGCTGCAGCGCTGCTGCCTGGTGCTCCTCAACAGCAACGAATTCGTGTTCCTCGACTGAGCCCAGCCATGAACCCCCGCAACATGTTCTGCGGCCGCACGCGCCGCGAGTTCCTCTGGCAGGCCGGCGGCGGCTTCACCAGCCTCGGGCTGGTGGACGCCCTGTCCAGGGACGGCTTCTTCGACGGGCGGGGCGGGGACGAGCCGGCCGCGGGCCCGCTCGCGCCCAAGCCGCCGCACCACGCGCCGAAGGCCAAGGCCTGCATCTTCCTGTTCATGTACGGGGGGCCGAGCCACGTCGACACGTTCGACTACAAGCCGGACCTCTACCCGCTCGACGGCAAGACGATCGACATCAAGACCAAGGGCCGCGGCGGCAGCAAGAGCAAGGGCCGCGTGGTCGGGCCGAAGTGGAACTTCCGTCAGTACGGCGAGAGCGGCAAGTGGGTCAGCGACCTGTTCCCGCACGTCGGCCAGTGCGTCGACGACATGGCGTTCGTGCACAGCATGTACGCCGAGTCGCCGCTGCACGGCTCGGCGATGCTGATGATGAACTCGGGGCGGATCCTGTCCGGCGCGCCGTGCCTGGGCAGCTGGGTCAACTATGGCCTCGGCACCGAGAACCAGAACCTGCCGGGGTTCGTCGTCATGCTCGACAAGACCGGCGGGCCGATCTCCGGCGCCAAGAACTGGCACTCCGGCTACATGCCGGCGGTCTACCAGGGCACCGTGCTGCGCCCGACCGGTGAGCCGATCCTCGACCTCGACGTGCCCAAGGGCATGAGCGATCGCGAGCAGCGCCGCATCCTCGACGCGCTCAAGGAGCAGAACGAGGCGCACCTCGCGAGCCGCAGCGAGGACACGACGCTCGCCGCCCGCATCCAGAGCTACGAGCTGGCCTACCGGATGCAGAGCCACGCGCCCGAGGCGATCGACATCGCCAAGGAGTCCGAGGCGACCAAGGCGCTCTACGGCCTCGACGACCCCCGGACCGAGGACTTCGGCCGCAAGTGCCTGCTCGCGCGCCGCATGGTCGAGCGCGGCGTGCGCTTCGTGCAGGTCTACAGCGGCGGCAACCACAACGACCACAACTGGGACGCGCACGGGGACCTCGAGCACAACCACAACAAGCACGCCGGCGCGACCGACAAGCCGATCGCGGGCCTGCTAGCCGACCTCAAGCAGCGCGGGCTGCTCGACGAGACCATCGTGGTGTGGGGCGGTGAGTTCGGCCGCCAGCCGACGGCGGAGTACGCGCAGGGCACGGGCCGCGATCACAACTCCGCCGGCTTCACGATGTGGCTCGCCGGCGGCGGCATCAAGAAGGGCGTCTCGCTGGGCACGACGGACGAGCTCGGTAACGAGGCCGTCGACCGGCCGCTGCACGTCAAGCAGCTGCACGCGACGATCCTCCACCAGATGGGGCTGGACCCGAACCGGCTGTCGTTCTTCCACGCCGGGCTCGACCAGCGGCTGGTCGGCGTCGAGCCGGTCGACCCGATCCGTGACCTGATCGCGTAGGCCTCAGTTCGCGGACGGCTCGCCGCGGGCCGACGCGTGCGCAGGGCCGCCGTCGTCGTCGGGCGCGCCCATCTCCAGCGCCACGAGAGCCGCGAGGTAGGTGGCGCACCGGTCGGGGTCGTCGCGCACGAGCTCGCGCGCGGTCTGCACGAAGGCGCGGAAGGTGAGCACACCCTGCTCACTGCGCTGCAGCAGCCGCGCGCTGAACGTGATGGCGTGCGGGGCGGTGAGGCGGCGGAGGGAGGCGCGGGCGCGCGGAGAGGACGCAGAGTGGTAGCTGGGCATGGGGCTCACGTGCCGGCGTGGCGGCGCCGGGATCCTGTAGTGCACCTGCGGGGGCTCAGCGCGGGCGCAGCGCTGCGAGCAGGCGCTGCCACGCCGCGCGCTCGGCCGCCGGCGACACCATCGGTTGCATCGCGACCGTCCGGGCGCGCAAGTCGTCAACAAACCCGGGCTCGGCCGCCGCCCGGCGCAGCAGCTCGGCGCACGACGCGACGTCTCCCTCCCTGAACGTCCCGGGCCAGTCTGCGCCGAGGAGTCCGAGGTTCCCGGGGACGTCGCTGCAGAGCACGGGCGTGCGGGCCGCGATCGCCTCGCTGACGACGTTGGCGCCGCCCTCGGCGGCAGACGGCACGAGGCAGGCCGCGCTGCGCGCGATCAGCTGCTTGGCGGCGCCGCGGCTGAGCCGGCCTACCCAGGCTGCGCGCGGCTCCTGCGCGACCTCGGCGAGCACCCTCTCGCTGTAGCGCTCGTCGAGGCGGTCGCCTGCGAGCGTCAGCGTGACGTCGACCTCGCGCGGCAGCGCCGCGACCGCGCGCACCGCGAGCAGCGGGGCCTTCACCGGTCGGAGGTGCGCGAGCAGGCACAGGGCGAAGCCGCCGGCCCGCGGCGTGGGGGGTGCTGCGGTCGCCGACTGCACGATCGTGTGCGCCCGGGCGCGGAGCTCGGCGGGCAGCGCGGCCGTCGCGCGAGGCTGCAGCGCGATCAGGGCGTCGGCGGCCCGCAGCGCCGCGCGCGCCGTCGCGTCCGCGGGCAGCTCGGGGTAGATGTCCGTCCCGCTCAAGAGCGTCACGATCGGCAGGTCGGGGCGGGCGCGCCGCGCTCGGAGCACGGCGTCAGCCGACTTGATGGCGTGCACGGCGACCAGCAGGTCGCACGGACCGTCCCGCCACGCGCCGACGAGCCGCGGGCGGTGGCCGAGCTGGCGGAGCAGGCCGGCCCAGCGGAGCGCCGTCGCGCGGTTGCCCACGAGGCTGCCGCGCGCGGCGGGAGTCACGATCGCGATCCGAAGGGGTCCGGCTACCATCTCGGGTATGCGCTTCCTGCTGCTCTCGCTCGTCGCCGCTGCTTGCGCCTCCTGCCACGCCGCCCCAGGCGAGCAGAGCGTCAAGCCCGGCATCAACACGAACTTCCTCGATCCGGCGCTGGACGTCGACAAGTTCGTGCAGCGATTCGAGACCGAGAGCCGCGAGGTGTTCGCGAAGCGCACGGGGATCGCGCGCGCCGTGGGCCTGGAGGCGGGCATGTCCGTCGCGGACGTCGGCGCCGGCACCGGCCTGTTCGTCGACTTCTTCGCGCGGGACGTGACCGAGTCCGGTCGTGTCTACGCGGTGGAGCTGTCGCCGAAGTTCGCCGCCAACCTGCGCGAACGCGCCGAGCGCCGCAAGCAGCCGATGGTGGAGGTCGTGCAGTGCACCGCGCGGGACGTCTCGCTCCCCGAGGCCTCCGTCGACGTGGTGTTCACCTGTGACACCTACCACCACTTCGAGTTCCCGGCGGCGACGCTTGCGTCGATCCACCGGGCGCTGAAGCCCGGGGGGGCGCTGGTGATCGTCGACTTCGAGCGGATCCCGGGGAAGACGCGTCCCTGGCTGCTCGACCACGTCCGCTGCGGCAAGGAGCAGGTCGTTCGAGAGGTGACCGGCGCCGGCTTCCGGCTCGAGGAGGAGGTCGCGCTCGGCTTCGAGGAGAACTACTTCCTGCGCTTCCGGCGTTGAGGTGGCCCAGGGGCGGCGCGCCAGCAGGGCGTCACCCCAGCTGGGCGAGCACCTCGTCGTGCTCGGGGAAGCGCTGCTCGGCGTGGCGCTTCTTGTTCCAGACCTCGCGGCCGTCGGCCGTGACGATGAAGTCGCCGCGTCCGCCCGGCTTCTTCTCGACCGTCGCGCCGGGATGAGCTGCTTCGATGGCGGCGGCCAGACTGGCCGCCGTGGGCAGGTAGTTTCAAACGACGCAGTATTCGATCGTGACGTGCATGCGCGGAGTCTAGGACATGCTCAGGCGGGTTTCCGAGCGGCAAAAAGCAGCGCGCCCCAGCCTGCCAGGAAGGCCACGCCGCCGATCGGCGTGACGGGCCCGAGCCATCGGAGGTCGAGCAGCGCGAGCCCGTAGAGCGACCCGCTGAACAGCGCGGTGCCGCCGACGAACAGCGCGGCGGCGACCTGCGTGCGGTAGCCGAGCGACTGCAGCGCGGCGCAGCCGATCAGCGCGAGGGCGTGGTACATCTGGTAGCGGACGCCGACCTCGAAGGCGCGCAGCGAGTCGTCGTCGTAGCTGCTCTTCATCGCGTGCGCGCCGAAGGCGCCGAGGCCGACCGCGAGCCCGCCGAGCAGCGCGCCAGAGGTGAGCGCGAAGCGGGCGCCGGGACGAGGGGGTGTCGTCATGTCGGCAGGCTACGCGCGGCGGCGCGCGCCGCACAGCCCCGCGGCCGGCGCCGGTCCGCGCGGGCAGGGTCGCAGAATTCACCAGCTGGATCCGGCGCGCCGTGGCGAGGCCTCGCGTCCGCGCCGCTGCGGTGCCGCGGCGCCTTCGGCGTCGTCGCGTCGCCAGCTCGCGTCGCCGCGCGTCTCAAGACGAGGCGGGTCGCTCGCTCGCAGGTCGCGACGTGGTCGATAGCGCGACGGTCATGCGCAAGCTCCTTGCCCTCTCTTCTACGTTCTTCGCTGTGGCGCTGACCGCGCAGTCCAACGAGCTCGACGGCGTACGGTCGGCGGCCGAAAAGGTCGTGAAGCGCGCCCGCGCCGACGGCGCGGGCCTCACGGTGTTCCGCGGGATCCGCGAGCTGCACCGGAGCGTGCACGGGGAGTTCGCCTCGGACGAGCGGATCCCGATCGCGTCGGCCAGCCGCTGGCTCACCGTCGCGACGATCCTGACGCTCGTGGACGACGGCACGATCAAGCTGCACCACCCCGTGTCCCGCTACGTCGAGGAGTTCCAGCGGGACGACCGGCGCCGCATGACCCTGCGGCAGTGCCTCGCCTGCACGACAGGTCTGCCCGACGACATGAACGGCCGCATGCGCGGCTGGGACATGGACCGCTTCGCGAAGGAGGCTGCGCGCCGGGGCCTGCGGACGCAGCCGGGCTCGGCGTTCCGTGAGAGTGAGGTCGGCTTCCAGGTCGCGGCGCTGGCGGCCGTGCGCGCGTCCGGCATGGGGTGGCACGAGCTGTTCCGGGAGCGCATCGCCGACCGGCTCGGGATGCGCGACACCCGCTTCGGCGGCCTGCACCCGCTCGGCGGTGACGCCGGCGAGGCGGCGCTGCCGTGGGTGGCGTCCGGCGCGGTCTCGACGCTGAGCGACTACACGCGCTTCGTCCGGATGCTGCTGGCGGACGGCCGCTGGCACGGCGAGCAGGTGCTGAGCAAGAAGAGCGTCGACGCCATGCTGCGCGACCAGGTGCAGCCGCTCGTCGACGTGCGCTCGCCGTTCGCGCGGGTCGACGACGCGCGCTACGGGCTAGGCACCTGGATCGAACGGGACGGCGACGAGGTCGTCCGCTTCACCTCGCCCGGCGCGTTCGGCTTCACGCCCTGGATCGCTCCGGACCGCTCCTACGGCGGCGTCTTCGCCGTCGACGGCAACGGCGACGTCGTCGACCGGCAGCTGCGGTTCGTGCGCCGCGCCGTCGCGTCGGCGGCGGTGTCGCCGGCGGTGGTCGGGACGTCGGAGACCGTGGCGATGCGCCACGGCGGCCGCGCGCGGCGCTACCACCTGCACGTGCCGCCGCACGACGACGACCAGCAGGGCCTGCCGCTGCTGGTGGTCCTGCACGGCGACGAGGGCAGCGGCGCGACGGCGCGCGACGTCACCGGGCTCGATCGCCTCGGGATCGACCACGGCTTCGTGGTGGCGTTCCCCGACGGCCTCGGGCGCATCGCGGGCAAGGGGCTCAGCTGGAACGCCGGAGACATCGGCAACTACGCCGCGCGGAACGACATCGACGACGTCGACTTCTGCAAGGCCGTGGTGGCCGACATCCGCGACCGGGTCGCGATCGACACCGACCGGGTGTTCGTTACGGGACACAGCACCGGCGGGATGATGTGCCACCGCCTGGCGCGCGAGGCGGCGGACGTCTTCAAGGGGATCGCGCCGGTCGCCGGCGCCATGAACTGCGACGACGTGCCGTCGAACACGCCGGTGGCCGTGATGATGATCCACGGGACGCGGGACCACCGCGTGCCGCTCGAGGGCGGCGAGGGGCTGACGGACCGCGGGCGCAAGCCGCGCGTCGACGCGCCGATGACCGAAGCGACCGAGTACTACGTCGCCCGGAACGGCCTCGTCGACTACGCCGAGGAGGCTTCGCGGGACGGCGTGCACGTCACCAAGTACGCCACCAAGAAGGGCGCAGGCGACGCGTCGCCGGTGTGGGTGGTCACGCTGCAAGGTGGCCGGCACGCCTGGCCAGGGGCCCGCGTCCGCCCGCCCGAGCTGCGGGACCAGCCCTACCCCTGGCCGGCTTCCCAGGCGATCCTGGAGTTCTTCTACAGCGTCGGCACGGGCGCGCTGCAGGACCGGCTCACGCCGTCGACGCCGCGCTGATCACCAGAACAGCCGCCAGCGCCACGTGCCGTCGGCCGAGCCGGTGGCCGTGCGCAGCACCCCGAGGTGGTGCTCGATGAGCATCGCGCGCATGGCCTCGGCCTGCTCCTCTGCCTGCTCGTCGTCGACGCCCGCGCCCAGCCCGGGCGGCAGGAGCTCGGGCAGCAGCATCAGCCACCAGTCGACCGGGACGCCGGCGATGTCGGCGAGGTCGGCGCGCGCGAAGCCGTTGCAGCCTGCCGGCAGGTATCGGCGCAGGTCGTCGAAGCCGCGCGGCGGCGCAGGCGTGCTCGCGAGCTCCGTGCCCTTGGCCTGCCGCAGCAGCGCGGTCGCCTGCTCCTCGGCGTCCCGCCCAGCGGCGATCACCCAGAGGCCGTTGCCGACGCCGATCCACAGGTCGTAGCCGATCAGGTTGCCGTAGCGTCGCAGCTCGACGCCGTCGACGTCGACCGTCTCCGAGCCGGACAAGAAGCCCCGGGTCTGCTTCAGGATCTTCTGCAGCGCGGCGCGGAACTTGGTGTCGTCCCGCAAGCGCCACGCGAGCGCCCAGGTCGCCTCGCTCGCCCGGTCGAAGTCGACCAACGGCGAGCCGAGCACCAGCAGCTCGTCGGTCGCGTGCGCGAACAGGTCGTCGGCGAGGTCGAGCCCGAAGTAGTCCGCGGCGTCTTCTCGAGCGCCCTCCATCTCGGCTTCGGCTGCGGCGAAGAGGCCTTCGACCAGCGCGTGCGGGTCGAGGCGCGCCACCTTGGCCGCCGAGGTCTCCTCCGGCAGCAGCGCCGCGAGTCCGGAGACGCCGGCGCTGGTGGGCATCATCGCCTTCGCCAGTCCGCGCGGCGCGCCGTCGGTGGTCACGTCGGCGCCGATCTGAACGTGCGGCCCGGCGGCGCTCACATGAAGGGTCAGGTCGCGCAGCGAGTCCAGGCCGAACAGCGCGAGCATCGTCTGGTCGGGGCCGCGGCCGTTGGTCGCGAACAGGCCTCTTAGGTCGAAGCGCAGCTGCGCTGCGGGGCTGCCGGGCTTCGGCGTCGCGAGCGTCGCGGGGCGCGCGGTGAGCCACGCGCGCAGGCCCATGGCCTCGCCGACGGCCGCGGGATCGCCGCCCAGGATCGAGAGCTGGGCGCCGTCGACGCGGGGCGCGGACAGCGACATGCCTGCGTCGGACCGGAGCTCGACGTCTCGACCCGCGACCGCTCGCGCGGTCCACTCCCCCGGCACCAGCACCTCGATCAGCCGGCGCAGCTCGGCGGCCAGCGCCGCCGGGTCGGTGCGTCCGTCGGTGTCGAGGACGACGGCGAAGCTGACCTGACCCGTGCTGCTCCGTCGCCAGGCGAAGCGCGCGACGCCGCCGTAGCCGAGGATCCGTTCGCTGGCCTCGCGGTAGGCATCTTGGCTGCCGAGCATCCCGGCCCACGCGTCGAGCATGGGCTGAACCAGCGGCCGCCACAGCGAGCGGCCCTCCTCGGACGCGAGCAGGCCGCCGAGGTTGGTGGGACCGAGCCGCGCCCG
Organism: Planctomycetota bacterium; assembly: GCA_049889335.1. Classification (GTDB taxonomy): domain Bacteria; phylum Planctomycetota; class UBA1135; order UBA1135; family UBA2386. The sequence continues at coordinate 3,635 of JBMHDP010000163.1, read as the reverse complement.
CCAGCCGTCGGGGCCGACGGTCTCGAGCACGACCTGGGGCGCGAGCGGCGCGATCGGCGCTGGCTCGGCCTGCGCGGGCAGGCAGCTCAAGGCGGTGAGGAGCGCGGCGGTGGAGCGGAAGGTCATGTGCCCATCGTAGCCAGCTGCGTGGCTGTTCTGTCCTGTGAGCGTGAGGCATGATGCGCGCCGCATGGCGGAGTCGTTCAAGGAGCGCATCAGCGCCGCGTTGATTCAGAGCGCGGCAGCGCACCTGCGGCGCGTCTGGCCCGAGTTCCCGCGGCGGCGGTTCGTCGCGCGCGCGACCGACGGGCTGGACCAGCTCGAGCTCAAGGCGCGGGTCGCGCACGTCGCCGACGCGCTGGCTGCGTGCCTGCCGGAGGACTTCGACGCGGCCGCTGCCGTGCTCGAGGCCTCGCTCGCCGCGGCGCGGGTCGACGACGACCTCAAGGCGCTGGTGACCGGGGACGACGGCCTGGCCGGCTGGGTGGTCTGGCCGATGACGGACTTCGTCGCGCGCTACGGGCTCGCGCACCCGCGACGCAGCCTGCGCGCGCTGCACGCGCTGACGCAGCGCAACACCGCGGAATACGCGATCCGGCCATTCTTGATCGAGCACCGCGAGCTGACGATGAAGACGTTGGCGTCTTGGGTCGACGACCCGAGCCCGCACGTGCGGCGGCTGGTGAGCGAGGGCACGCGGCCGCGGTTGCCGTGGGGGGTGCAGCTGCAGCACCTCGTGGAGGACCCGCGCCCGTGCCTCCCGCTGCTCGCGCAGCTGCAGGACGACCCGAGCGGCTACGTGCGGCGCAGCGTCGCCAACCACCTCAACGACGTCAGCAAGGACCACCCCGACGTGGTCGTGCGCTGGCTGCGAGACCACCTGCCGGGTGCTCCGGCGGCGCGGCAGGCGACGCTGCGTCACGCGGCGCGAACCCTGATCAAGCAGGGCGACAAGCGGGCGCTGCGCGCGTTTGGGCTGGGGCGTCCGCTGCGCGGGGAGGCGCGCCTGCAGGTGGCGCCGCGACGCGCCCGCGTCGGCGGCGCGGTGACCTTGGCGGCGACGCTCCGGTCGACCGCGCGGCGGGCGCAGGACCTCGTCGTCGACTACGTCGTGCACCACGTGAAGCAGGACGGCACGACCCGCGGCAAGACATGGAAGGGCTGGAGGCTGCGCCTCGCCGCCGGCGAGGAGCGGGGGGTGCAGCGGTCGCACTCGCTCCGAGCGGTCACGACGCGGCGCGACTATCCGGGCGTGCACCGCGTCGACCTGGTCGTCAACGGCGACGTGGTGGCGACCGCGAGCTTCGACCTGCGGAGCTGATCGGGGACCGCGTCTGCTACAGTCCGGCGCGCATGCGCCGCTCCCGCCTCCTCGCTCTCTCGCTGTCCCTGTGGTCCGCCGGCGTCGGCGCCGCGCAGGAGGTCGTTCCGCCGGCGCCGCCGAAGCAACAGGGGCAGCCGACCAAGCAGCCGCGGCGTCGACGTCCGCAGTGGCAGGCCTCGCTGTCGCTGCCCGAAGACCTCTGGCGCGACGTCACCGGACAGACCATCGGCGAGACCGCGGAGTGGACCAACAAGGTGGAGCTCGCCGACGTCGACGGGGACGGCCGCGTCGACGTGCTGTTCGCCAACGGCGGCGACTACGACAAGCCGGGCGTCGCGGTGCCCACCCGGGTGTTCCGCAACGCCGGCGACGAGCGCTGGCCGGAGATCACCGCGCAGGTCTTCGGGGACCGCACGTTCTACGCGCGGGTCGTCAAGGCGCGGGACGTCGACGGCGACGGTCACTGCGACCTCTTCGTGGGCGCGACCTTCCAGACCCAGAGCCGGCTCTACATGGGCCGCGGCGGGGGACGCTTCGAGGACATGACCGACCTCCTGCTGCCCAAGGCGCCGCTCTCCGTGGGGGACGTCGAGTGGGGCGACGTCGACGGGGACGGGGACCTCGACCTCGTGCTCGCGGACTGGGGCGCTGGGTCCCCGATGCGCAACGGCGGCGCGCGGCCGCGGCTGTGGCGCAACGACGGCGGCCGGTTCGTCGACGTGACCGACGGCCACGTCCCGGACATCGCGGTGCGGTTCTGCTGGGAGCTGGAGCTGGTGGACGTCGACAACGACTTCGACCTGGACCTCCTGGTGAGCAGCAAGCGCTCGCCGGGCTCGTTCCTGCTCCACAACGACGGCGCGGGCGTGTTCACCGACGTCAGCGCGGCGCGTCTCCCGCAGTTCACGAACAACTACGAGTTCGAGCCGATGGACGTCGACGGCGACGGCTACCTCGACGTGGTGACGATCAACGACGGCGCCGGCGCGCGGCGGTTCTCGGAGCACCTGTTCCGCGCCGACGGCCGCGGCGGCTTCGTCGACGCCACCGCCGCGGTCTGGCCGGAGGCGGACAACCCGCGCTTCGACGACAACATGATCGCGTTCCTCGACTACGACTCCGACGGCGACGCCGACTTCCTGATCGCGTCCCTCAACGGCGTCGACCGGCTGCTGGTCAACGACGGCCGCGGACGGTTCGCCGCCGGCGCGCCGGTGTTCGCAGGGGAGCGTACCCGGGCGACGCTCGGGATCGCGATCGCCGACTTGAACGGCGACGGCCGCATGGACTGCGTGCACGCCGAGGGCGAGGTCAAGGGCGCCGAGGCCGATCGGGTCTTCTACGGCGCCTCGGTGCCGCCGGACACGGCGCCGCCGTTCGTGGGCGTCCCCGACGTCCAGCGGCGCGACGGGTCGGTGCTCGTCCGCGCGCGCGTGCACGATCGCAAGAGCCCGTGCATGCCGCACGACTGGCGCGAGGTCCAGCTGATTGTGCAGGAGGCGGGCGCGGTGCGCGCGCTGCCGATGCGTTGGTACGGGGAGTACCTCTGGCGCGTCGAGGTCCCGGCGCGGCGGCTCGCAGACCTGACGTTGACCGTGGTCGCGACCGACGCCGCCGGCAACACCGCGCGGTCGGCGCCGAAGAGCGTTCGCGTGCACTGACGGGGCGCCGCTGGCTAGGATGCGCAGATGGTGCAGTCCAAGGCCAAGACCGTCGCGCAGTACCTGCGCGAACTCCCGGCGGACCGACGCGCAGCGCTCGAGGCGTTGCGGGCCGTGCTGCTCGACAACGTCGACGACGACATCGCCGAGCGCATGAGCTACGGCATGATCGGCTACCACGTCTCGTTCGAGGCCTACCCCGACGGCTACCACTGCGACCCTTCGACGCCGCTGCCCTACGCCGGCCTCGCGTCCCAGAAGAACCACATGTCGCTCTACATGATGGGTCTGTACATGGACCCCGACGACGTCGCCTGGTTCCAGCGGGCGTGGCAGGCGACCGGCAAGAAGCTCGACATGGGCAAGTCCTGCGTGCGCTTCAAGAAGCTCGACGACGTCCCGCTCGACGTGGTGGCCGAGGCGATCCGACGGATGCCGTCCGCGCGCTACATCGAGACCTACGAGTCCCACCTGGTCGGCGCCGCCGGCAGCCGGCGGCCGCAGTCGTCGAAGCGCGCCGCGGCCAAGGTCGCGGCGAAGAAGGCCGCCAAGAAGTGACGGCGGAGCGGGCTCGCGCCGCGGCCGCGCGGCGGCGAGCCGCGGACGCAGCGTCCACGTCCGGTCAGCTGGCGCGCCGCGGTCCGGTGCGG
>JBMHDP010000162.1:0-3085 GCA_049889335.1 Planctomycetota bacterium | reverse complement strand
GATCAGCCATCGGCGCATCGCCCCGACCTCGTCCTCGCCCGGACCGCCGCCGCCGCGCCCGCTGACCACGACGCGCGGCGCCGCGCCGGCCGCGTAGAGCGCGGCGGCCGCCGCCAACCTGTCGACCAGCATCGAACACGGCGTGCCGTCCGCGTAGACCTTCGCGCCCGGCACCAGGATGCACATCGCCGCCGGCGCGCTCGCGAGGTCGACGATGCGCGGCGCGGCGGTCGCCACGACGTGTCGGTCGGCCCCGAACACGACCCCACCGACGACGAGCGCGCCGGCCAGCAGCAGCGCGCGCGCCTTCGCGCCCCGACCGACGCGGCGCAGCGGTTCTTCGGGATTCTTCACGCGGACGCTCCGGGGGCCAGTTGACCGCCGCCCGGCAATCGCGACAATCCTTCGCCGACTTTGTCGGCCGAACCGCACCCGCACGCCGCCTCCATGGCCCAAGACATCCGCAACGTCGCCATCATCGCCCACGTCGACCACGGCAAGACCACGCTGGTCGACGGGCTGCTGCGGCAGACCGGGACGTTCCGGGACAACGAGGCGGTGTCCGACTGCGTCATGGACAGCAACGAGCTGGAGCGCGAGCGCGGCATCACGATCCTGGCCAAGAACACCGTCGTCAGCTACCAGGGCACCCGGATCAACATCATCGACACGCCCGGCCACGCCGACTTCGGCGGGGAGGTCGAGCGGGTCCTGTCGATGGCCGACGGGGTGCTGCTGCTCGTCGACGCGGCCGAGGGCCCGATGCCGCAGACGCGCTTCGTGCTGCAGAAGGCCTTCGCGCACCACCTCAAGCCGATCGTCGTCGTCAACAAGATCGACAAGCCCGACGCCCGGCCCCAGGAGGTCGTCAACGAGGTCTTCGACCTGTTCATCGACCTCGACGCCGACGACGACGCGCTGGAGTTCCCCGTCTTCTACGGCTCCGGCCGCCAGGGCTGGATGACCAAGGACCTGGACGCCGCGCGAGAGGGCGGCGAGGGCAAGGACCTCGAGACGCTGTTCCAGGAGATCGTCGGCCACATCCCGGCGCCCGCAGACGACCCCGAGCAGGGGCTGCAGTTCCGGGTGACCACGCTCGACTGGAGCGACTACGTCGGCCGGATCGCGATCGGCCGCGTGCACCGCGGCCGGATGCAGAAGGGCAGCAGGTTCGTCCACATCAAGCGCGACGGTGACCAGCGCGAGGTCACCGCGCGCGGCGTCTACCGGTTCCGCGGCCTGTCGCGCGAGGAGACGGACTGCGTCGAAGCCGGCGACCTGTGCGGCATCTACGGGGTCGAGGACATCGAGATCGGCGACACCGTGGCCGCCGTCGAGCAGCCGGAGGCGATGCCCGTCATCGCGATCGACGAGCCGACGATGACGATCGTGATGCGCGTCAACGACTCGCCGTTCGCCGGCAAGGACGGCGGCAAGTTCATGACGTCGCGCCACATCCGGGAGCGCCTCGAGAAGGAGCTGCGCGTCAACGTGGCCCTCCGGGTCGAGCAGGGCGCCACCGCCGACCAGTTCCGGCTGTCGGGCCGCGGCGTGATGCACCTGGGCTTCCTGCTGGAGACCATGCGCCGCGAGGGCTACGAGTTCGCCGTCGCCAAGCCCCAGGTCCTGTTCAAGGAACAGGACGGCGAGAAGCTCGAGCCCATCGAGTACTTGACCGTCGACGCGCCCGGCGAGTCGGTCGGCAAGGTCATCGAGATCCTGGGCACCCGCAAGGCCGAGCTGCTCAAGATGGAGCCCAAGGGGACGTTCACGCGCGCCGAGTTCACGGTGCCCGCGCGCGGTCTGATCGGCGTGCGCACGCGCCTGCTCAACGCGACCGCCGGCCAGGCGACCATGCACCACGTGTTCCACGGCTACGGCGCCTACCGGGGCGACATCGAGGACCGGGTCGCGGGCGTGCTGGTCTCGATGTCGAACGGGGCCGTGACCTTCTACTCGCTGGACAACCTGCGGGACCGCGGCCAGTTCTTCGTCCCCGACGGCCAGACGGTCTACGAAGGTCAGATCGTCGGCGAGCACTGCAAGGACAACGACCTCGTCGTCAACGTCGTGCGCGAGAAGGCCAAGACCAACATCCGCAGCTCGACCAAGGAGGCGTTCGTCAAGCTGCCGCCGCCGCGCACCTTCAACGTCGAGGACGCGCTCGAGTATGTCGGCGACGACGAGCTCGTCGAGATCACCTCGACCTCGGTCCGGCTCCGGAAGGTGTTCCTGCGCGAGACCGACCGCAAGCGCCGCGACCGCCGCCAGGAAGTCAGCTAGACTGCGGGATATGCCCCGCGTCAACCCAGCCGTCCGCAAGGCGCGCGAGCGCTCGCTGCAGGAGCTCTGCGACCGCCTGGGCTACCGCTTCAAGGACCTCGCGCTGCTCGACCGCGCGCTGACGCACGCGTCGACGGGCAACGAAGGCAAGCTCAGCTACGAGCGCCTCGAGTTCCTCGGCGACGCGTTCCTCAACTTCGCCGTCGCCGACTTCCTGTTCCGCCAGGACGCAGACGTCGCCGAGGGGCAGCTGACCGAGACGCGCGCGCGCATCGTCAGCCGGCAGCCGCTGGCGCGCGCTGCGCGCCGACTCGACCTGCAGTCCCACCTATTGTCCGGCAAGGGCCTGCGCGAGAGCGAGCGCGGTAGCGCCCGGATCCTCTGCGACCTGATGGAGTCCGTCATCGGCGCGGTGCTCCTCGACGGCGGCGTCACGTCAGCGCGCGCGCTCGTGCGACGCCACGTCCTGCCGAAGGCGGGCGCCGCCGCGCCGGGCGACGGCGAAGCCGCCAAAGACGCGAAGACCGCGCTGCTGCACTACTGCCAGCACAACAAGCTCGGCCAGCCGAGCTACGAGCTGGTGGAGACGATCGGCCTGCAGCACGAGCAGGAGTTCGTGGTCTGTGCGCGGATCCGCGACGGCCGCCGCGCGCGCGGCAGCGGCCGCACCAAGCGCGCCGCCGAGAAGCAGGCCGCCGCCGCGATGCTGGCGCAGCTGCAGGCGCGCTAGGACGGCCCGGCGCGACCACGCCCGAACCGGCGCCTCGCTCCCCCGCCCACTGCGCGTCGCCGGGCCGCGTCA